>JBCBYL010000074.1:0-12389 GCA_039815855.1 Verrucomicrobiota bacterium | reverse complement strand
CAACCTTTTCTTTTTATATGTTACAGGAACTTCCTGCTGAGTAACGACAGAATGACCTTTATCATGAAGCTCGAGGGCGAGGCACTTTTCATAGATTGACTCTAATAAGCCTGGCCCGAGTTCACGGTGCACGGTGATAGCGGATTCAATAATTGAACCAGTAATCTCTTTATATCTAACCTCTGTGTTCACTGTGAGTTCTGTGATGAAATGGTGTTCATTTTAGGGATAAAAACATAGTAACCACGAATGGACTCGAATAGACACGAAGGCCTAATGGACGATTCTCTCCCATTCCAGTTTAGCTTTTTTGAAATTGATTAAGAGCCCCACTTTGAGTTGAGAGAGCTTGAGATAATTGATCATTTGACCGCGCTCATGATCAGTAATTCTTTCTACTACTTTGGTATCGATGATGATGCGATTGTGAGTGATTAGATCAGGAATAAATAAACCGACTTTCTGATCCTTGTAGCTCACAGGAAATTCTACTTGTTGCTGGTATGGAATACCGCGCAGGCCAAACTCGATGGCTAAAGCATTCTCGTAGGGTTTTTCATGAAGACCATGACCTAAATAATTTAGCACTTCAAAGGCACAGTTGATTATCTCATAAACTTCATCCTTATACAGGAGATTCATTTCAGAAATATTTGTGTCCATTGGAGTTAATTCGTGGTTACAGGTTTAACAGTGATTTAAGGAGGACGAGGCCGTCGGTGGAGCCGAGTAAGGCTTCCGCGGCTCGTTCTGGATGAGGCATCATCCCAAAGACGGTTCCTTCTTTATTACAAATTCCAGCAATATTGCCCACCGATCCATTGGGATTGCTTTCCTCAGAGACCGTTCCTTCCGCATTGGCGTAGCGGAAGAGGATTTGACCAAATTCTTCCATCTCCACGAGTGTGGATTGATCTGCCCGGAAGTTTCCTTCGCCGTGCGCGATCGGAATCTGAAGCAGTTCGCCGTCCCGGGTATGACGGGTCAAGTGAGTGCGGCTGTTTTCGACCTTCAGGGTCACGGGTTCACAAATGAAATGGAGGTCACGGTTCCGGACCAGTGCGCCGGGCAGGAGCCCGGACTCGCAGAGGATTTGAAATCCATTGCAAATTCCCAAAATCGTTTGCTTGCGCTCTGCGGCGGCCTGGACTGCTTTCATGACCGGAGAAAAGCGGGCGATAGCACCACAGCGTAAATAATCGCCATATGAGAATCCGCCCGGGACGATAATGGTTTCATCAGGAGCGATCTCCGTATCCTTATGCCACATCATGCGGGACTCGACTCCGAGTGCATCCCGGAATGCCCGCAGACAATCCTGATCACAATTGGATCCTGGAAATTGGATAACGACGACCCGCATGTTTAATCCGTAATGACTTCCACTTGGTAATCTTCGATCACTGGATTGGAAAGGAGTTCATGAGAGATCTTTTCCAGCGCTTCTTTGACGGAAGCTTCATCACTCGAATCTATTTCTAACTCAATAAATTTACCAATTCGGGTCGAGGTGACACTATCCATGCCTAGGTGATGGATCGCGTTTTTGACCGCTTCGCCCTGAGGATCAAGGACACTGGTTTTGGGTGTGACAATGACGGTGGCTCTCATGAAGGGATCACGTTAACCACAATTCCCTTTTAGTAAATATCGTAACCGAACTGAAACAAAATAATTTTTTCGGGAATCGGTTCAATGAGGGACGGAGGTACCTCCGTCCCTCATTGATTAGGCCGCAATCGGCTCCGGAATGGGATAAATCATGTGCACCGCCTGATCCTTCTCAGATCCTTCAGGTGTTCTCATTCTCCCGGTTTCCCGGAACCCAAACTGGAGATAAAGCCTGCGGGCGGATCGATTCGTCTCGCGAACCCATAATTCAATGGCATCCATCTGGTTTTCCATGGCCCAGACTAAGGCGGACTGAATGAGCTCGCAGGCGACACCTTTACCCCGGAAGGGGGGCTCGACCCAGACACTACAGAGGAGGCCGCGATTCTCTCGATCCAGAGCGGGCACGGTGATGATCCAGCCTTTGATCATTTCCTCTTCTTCAAAGACAAAGACGTGCCCGGGAGGCTCGGGAAGACAAAGCGTACTGGAGCACATCCCCGCAGCACGGCAGCGGATTTCAAACGCAGTATGTTCATCAAAGGACAAGGGACGCACGAACATATTATTACGTATTTATACGTAATAATTAACACTTGAAAACCCTTTTGTTTACTTATCTGGAGAGTTTATTGACGTATTAAGCTCGAATGGGGCCCCAGTTTCCCAGCCGCATTGAGTGCACGTACAGAGACGCTAGAGGTATCTGGTGGTAATCGCAGAGCAGTTGCATTACCAGGAACGAGCCGATGGTTCCATGCTGAGGACTCTTTCTCTTTCTGAGTTTGGATCAACCACCAGGAGGGAAAGCCTGAAGAGGCACTGGCAAGAGAAAGCCGGTTATTCTCAATACGGATCATGGGTCGGGGAGAAGGAGGAGACGGAATCCAAGGGCTCTCAGGAATGAGGGCGCTATTTTGATAAACTGTTTTTTTCAATAAATCAGTCACGCCCCTTTTGTTCTCTGCGAGTGCTGAAATACTCCAGTGAATATGGCCTGGTGAGGTATCCTCATTGTTTCTGACCGCTTCCACCTGCTTTTGCATTTCGCTGGCGGGCCGCTTCGAGCCGACTCGAGCACTGGCGATTCCTGGCCAGAGATGGCGTCCGGCCGTATTCTGTTCCTTCCACCAGTCCAGTAACTCATAAAAATTCTGCTCATCAGAAGTTGTCGGCCAGTAGAGTTGCGGAGAAAGGTAATCGACCCAGCCGCTTTGGAACCAATGCTTAGAATCAGCAGCGAGGTGTTCGAACGCATCCAGGTAAGCGATGACGGTTTCCGGGTGTCGAGGGCGCCAAATCCCAAAAGGGCTGATCCCCACTTTAATGGTGGGGCGATGATGTTTGGCCGTTTTAGAAAAGGACTGCACGAAGTGGTTAATCTCACCACGTCGCCAGGCGTTGCGGTCCAGCGTTCCACCGGATTCCTGATACTTCTTCCAATGCAGGTCATCATTGAATACCTGTCCATTCTTCGTGTTTTCAGGATAGGGGTAAAAATAATCATCAATATGGATGCCATCAATCGGGTAGCGGATGACCAGATCGGCAACGACGCGTAAGGAGTGGCGTCTGGCTTCTGAGTCAGCCGGGTTAAGCCATTGCATCTTCTTCACCGGACGGATCCAGTCCGGGTTGGTCTTCGAGATATGATCCTCGGAGACAAATAGTTCAATATTCGTCAGGGCCCGGAAGGGGTTGATCCAGGCGTGAAGTTCCAGCCCTCGCAGGTGTGCCTCCTTGATAGCAAAGGACAGAGGATCATAAAAAGGATCTGGTTCACGTCCCATCTTACCGGTGAGGTAGTAGGACCAAGGTTCAAAGCGCGATTGATAAAGCGCATCGGCAGCAGGGCGGACTTGCAAAATGACCGCATTCAGTTTCATCTCAGACGCCAAATCGAAAAGCTTACGCAGTTCCTGTTGTTGCTGCTCCGTGCTGAGCCCCGCCTTCGACGGCCAATCAATATTGTAAACACTGGCAATCCATGCGGCCCGGAATTCTCTCTGTGGTTCAGGGGCCTGGAGATCCGGTGCGGGAAGCCATTGGTTGGCCCAGACACCTTGAGAGATGAGCAGAGAGACGAGGAGGAAAAAAGGGCGGGGGATGTGCTGAGTCAGGAAGTAAGAAAACCTCATCTACCCAGCATAATCATCAGCAGTATTTTTAGCCACCATAGAACAGATAAATCACAAATGCGGATCAACGGTATTTACGTTTATCATTAGTTCCACGCCTCCAAGATCTTCCGTGGTTGACCGTTATTAATTTGGCCTTAGTTTTTTCGGCTTATGGCCACCATCAATGACAACTACTCCAAATTGCAGGCGGGTTACCTGTTTCCTGAAATAGCTCGCCGGGTAAATGCGTTTTCTGAAGCAAATCCTGAGGCAGCCAAGAATCTCATCCGCTGTGGGATCGGAGACGTGACAGAAGCGCTTCCCGAATCCTGCCGAAAAGCAATGCACGACGCCATCGACGAAATGGGTGAGCGTGAATCATTCCGTGGATATGGACCGGAACAGGGATACCCGTTTCTCCGTGAAGCCATTGCCAGGACGATTTACGAAGAGCGGGGCATCACGGTCGATGCCGGAGAGATCTTTGTCTCTGACGGTTCGAAGTGTGATTCCGGCAACATTTTGGATATTTTTGGATCCGACAACAAGATCGCCATCACGGACCCAGTCTATCCAGTTTACGTCGATACCAATGTGATGGCCGGCCACACCGGATCCGCTGATGGAAGTGGAGCCTATGAAGGACTTATCTATATGTCCTGCACGGCTGAGAACGGATTTGTTCCGGCCATCCCGGAAGAAGAGGCAGATCTGATTTATCTCTGTTACCCGAATAACCCCACAGGAACAGTAGCCACCAGAGAGCAATTAGAAGCCTGGGTGGCCCATGCCAAGCAAACCGGAGCCATCATTCTTTATGATGCTGCGTACAGTGACTTTATCCGGGATGAGTCCATTCCGTTCAGCATTTATCAGATCGATGGTGCCAGGGACTGTGCGATTGAGTTCCGGTCTTTTTCAAAGAGCGGTGGGTTTACCGGAACTCGCTGTGCCTGGACCGTGGTGCCTAAAGAATTAAAAGGAAAGTCAGCCTCCGGAGAAGAGCGTGAAATCCATCCTCTCTGGTCACGCCGGCAGAGTACCAAATTTAATGGTGTCCCTTACATCGTGCAGCGTGGTGCGGAAGCGCTGCTCTCCGATCAGGGCCAGGCAGAAGTAAAAGCACTTATTGATCATTACATGGGAAATGCGGAACTGCTGAGAAAAGCGCTCTCCGAAGCGGGCTTCACGGTTTATGGTGGAGAGCATGCCCCTTACATCTGGGTTCAGTGTCCGGATGAGATTGACAGTTGGACGATTTTCGACCGGATTCTCAATGAAGCCCATATCGTGGTGACTCCGGGCGCTGGATTTGGTTCCGCAGGAGAGGGTTACTTCCGGGTCTCCGCCTTCAATAGCCGCGCCAATGCAGAAGAAGTCGCACGGCGTTTGTCCGATCTTCAGTTTGATTAGGCGAGCCCGCTCTATTCCAGGTCAGATTAAGTACGTGTACTCTTGGTGATTATTCGCTAGGACAGTCTGATGTCTCGAGATAGTGGAATGGCCGGATCTGCGGCAAGAACCAGCATTGCTATTTTTGGTTCCCGCATCCTGGGTCTGGTCCGCGACGTGGTTCTCAATTCGATTTTTGGAGCGGGTGCTGCCCTGGATGCGTTTTGGACTGCGTTCCGGGTGCCGAACCTGCTGCGTGACCTCTTAGCCGAGGGGGCACTCTCAGCAGCGTTCACTACCACCTTTTCCAAAACGATGACGACAGAGGGGAAGGAGCAGGCCTTTGCCCTTGCCAACCGGATGCTGACCTCGATGGCGGTGGGTATCTCCATCATCTGTGTTCTGGGAATCATTTTTGCGGAGCCGATCATTGTCTACACCATCGGGAGTGGATTCGATCCGGCCAAGCAGGTGCTAACGGTTGAGCTCACACGTATCCTCTTTCCCTTTATTTGGTTTGTTTCACTCGCCGCGATTTATATGGGGCTGCTCAATAGCTTAGGAAGCTTTGCCCTCCCAGCCTCCGCCTCCTCGGTTTTTAATATAGTGAGTATCCTTTCTGGCTTAGGACTGGGTTATTATCTGGATCCGGATCTGGGAGATAAGGCGATCTATGGTTTTGCGGTTGGGACGGTAATCGGAGGAGTGGCTCAGCTCATTGTCCAGATGCCTCGGGCGGGCAAGGACGGACTCCAGCTCAGGCCACGCTTTGATTGGAATCATCCGAAACTGGTGAAGGTCTATCGTCTGGCTCTGCCTGCCATATTCGGTGTGGCAGCAGTGCAATTGAATGTGGTCATTAATATGACTTGGGCCTCCCACATGGGAGATGGGGCAGTGACTTATTTTAATAATGCGTTTCGTCTCATGCAGTTGCCGATTGGAATGTTCGGAGTGGCGATCGGGATGGTAGCACTCCCCTCCGTGTCTATTTCCGCAGCAGAGGAAAACATGCAGCATTTCCGCTGGCGCGTGGTGGAGGGACTGAAACTGGCTCTCTTCCTGACCGTCCCGGCTTCGATCGGACTCTGTATTTTTTCTGAACCCATTATCGGGATGATTTATGAGCATGGACGCTTTTTATCAGAAGACGTCGCGCAGACGGCTTTGCTTCTACAGGCATTTACACTTGGTCTGGCCGGTTATGCCTGCATTAAGGTTCTGGCCCCGACATTCTATGCGCTCGATATGCCGCGAGTACCGGTCATGGTCAGTGTCCGAGCCATTGGACTGAATTTGTTGTTCACCTTTGTCTTTATTCGGATTTTCGATTGGGGCCTGATTTCCCTGCCTTTATCTGTCTCGATCGTGGCCTTACTCAATCTCTTTCAGCTCAGTTTTGCTCTAAGCCGAAAATTAGGATCACTGACCTCGGGAACCAACTTTCCCGGATTTTTCGTGAAGATGATTCTTCTGTCTATTGCCATCGCAGCCGTGGCCTGGGTCACGATTCAGCTGGGCTACCCGGGCGAGGCTGGATTTCTGGAGCGACTCCTCTTTTTGGGAATATCTATTCCACTCATCGGGACGGTTTATTTCTATCTGGCCCATGTGCTGCGGATTGAGGAAGGATCACGCCTGCTCTCAACGTTCAGAAAAAAAGTCCAGCCTGCTGGAGCAGATACGACGGATGGGTGAATCCAAACCATCCTTACGCATCCGATTAAGCAACGCAGCAGAGCGTGAGGTTCGTAAGGGCCACCCCTGGGTTTTTGAATCCTCCATCCGCAGTCAGAACCGGGAAGGCACCACCGGGGAACTGGGCATCATCTTTGATAAGAAGAATACCTTTATGGCCATCGGTCTTTACGATGCGAAGTCACCAATCCGTTTACGCGTCCTACACTGTGGGATGCCTCGCCCGATCGATGCCGCTTTCTGGGGAGCGAAAATAGAGCAGGCGATTGAGCGGAGACAAAGCGTGGTCGAAGCGCAGACGACCGGGCTAAGATGGATCTATGGCGAAAATGACGGATGGCCCGGACTCATCCTCGACGGGTATGCCGACTCCCTGGTTCTAAAAATTTATACCGCAGCGTGGCTCCCTTATCTCGAAACATTGGTTCCCCTTTTTCAGAATTGCCTTGGAGCTGAGAGGCTGGTTTTCCGGCATAGCCGGAATATGGAAGCCGTGTCCGCTGCCAATCACTATCGCGACGGGCAACTCTTAGTCGGAGAAGCTCCAGATGGCCCGGTGCGGTTTCAGGAGTCCGGAATCTGGTTCTATGCCGACCTTATCCAAGGGCAGAAAACCGGATTCTTTTTAGACCAGCGCGAAAATCGTCGCAGGGTGGAAGCGTTGGCCCAAGGTCATGAGGTCCTGAACTGTTTCTCATTTAGCGGAGGGTTCTCCCTCTACGCAGCCAGAGGCGGAGCACGGTCCGTAGTCAGTGTGGATCAAAGCGCTCACGCGTTAACTGAACTGGTTGAGAACTGGAAGCTCAATGAGAATCATTCGGCGATCTTGAACTGCCCCCATGAGGAAGTGCGTGCGGATGTTTACCGTTGGCTCCCTGATCAGAAAAAACGCTACGGTCTGGTGATTATTGACCCGCCTTCAATGGCACCGCGCAAGGCGGACCGGGAGAAGGCGATTTCGGCCTACCGGCAGTTACTAATCGACGGTCTCCGCAGCACCGAAAAGGGAGGGACTCTGGTTTTCTGCTCCTGTTCGGCCCATGTCTCCAAAGAGGATTTCATTGATCTTGCGCGGGATGTTCTGACACGTGAACGGTCCCGGGCAAAGATCACGGAAAAGACAGGACACGCCGCCGATCATCCTTCACGCATTCCAGAATTGGATTACCTGAAGGCGTTATATATTCAGACTTAAATTCCGGAACGGAATTAAAGGAGAACCGCTCCGGGTATGGCTGAGGCCTCCCGGTAAACCGATAAGACGTCGTCGCTGGACTGGGCTTCGAACTGAAGTGTAAACGAAAGGTATTTACCTCCCTTTGACTGGCGAATGGAGTGCTCACCGCGCACTTTGAGTTTTTCCAGCTCACAATAGTACTCGGCCCGGATGACACACTTGAAAGTATATTGGCAGGGCCACTGATGGGTCTCATCGAGTTTTTCCTGAAAACTATCCCAATTCTTTTCTGTCACAGGAAAAAGGCTACATGAGGGTTTCTTCGTGTCCAACTTGTCTGAGGCTGGACGAGGGCTGATTGTTGGTTAAATTACAGCATGTCTGAAACCGAAGTGAAATCTGTTCCTACCCGCAACGAAATCGATCCTAACGATACTTGGGACCTAACCCGCCTCTACGAAACCGATGAAGCTTGGGAAAACGACTTTAAGAAGTTAGAGCAGATGATACCCGGTTATCCGGAGAGGAAAGGCACTCTCGGAGAATCCGCAGATTCGATGTTGTCCTTTTTGACTTTTGATCGGGAGTTCGATCTCCTGACCGAGCGCCTTTACCATTACGCCTCCCTGCGCACCTCTGAAGATGGGGCGAATGATGAGTATCTTCAGCGCGAGGGCCGTATGCTCAATCTTCTGACCAAAGCAGCGGAGGCGGCTAGTTTTTTCCAGCCGGAATTACAGGCCATCCCGGAGGATCGCTATGAAGCAATCATTTCGGAGCCTGTCCTGAATGAGTGGAAGGTGATGCTGCTCAAGATCCGCCGCTATCAGCCCCATGTGCTTTCGACTCCCGAAGAACGGTTACTGGCCATGGGGAGTTCTGCTCTTCACGGGTATGGTGAGACCTTTGGACAATTGACGAACGTCGATATGAAGTTCGGCACGCTCAAAGATGAAAAAGGACAAACCGTGGAGCTGTCTCATGGAGCGTTTTCTAGTTTTCTGGTCAAGCGTGACCGTGATCTGCGCAAGAATGCCTTCTTCCAATACTATCAGGAATTCGATGAACATAAGTTCACGGTCGCAGCAACATTAGCCCACTCGGTCAAGGTGGATGTCTTCAGTGCGAAGGCGCGTCATTACCCATCTGCCCGGGCGAAGGCGCTCTTTGCAGATAATGTTCCAGAGTCACTGTACGACAACTTGCTTTCTGCGGTCAGAGAAAATATCGACGGAGTGACTGAATATTATGAACTCAGAAAAGATTTTCTCGGTCTGGATGCGGTTCACGCTTACGACACCTATGTTCCACTCGTTCCGGACCTGGATGTCAGAACGACCTTTGATCAGGCTTGTGCGCAGGTGCTCGATTCTCTGGCTCCACTCGGTCAGGACTACGTCGACGCTCTGAGAAAAGGATTCCAAGACCGCTGGGTGGATCGCTATGAAACCAAGGGGAAACGAAGCGGGGCCTTTTCCAGTAGCAGCTACGGCAATCCTCCTTACATCTTAATGAATTACAAGGAGGACGTCTTCTCCGACATGTATACTCTGGCTCATGAAGCAGGACATTCGATGCATTCCTGGTATTCTCAGAGTAAGCAGCCCTACCAGTACTATCAGTATCCGATCTTCCTGGCTGAAGTGGCCTCCACCTTTAATGAAGAGTTGCTCACTCAATTTCTCTTAGATCAGACCGATGATCCCAAGATGCGGGCTTATATTATCAACCGGCAGATCGATGATATCCGGGGCACGGTCATCCGCCAATCCATGTTCGCTGAATTCGAACATGTGGTTCACCGTTTAGAAGAAGAAGGAGCTGCACTGACTCTGGATGTGTTCCGTCAGGAATACCGGAAACTCTTAGAGGCTTACCATGGCTCATTCTTTGTCATTGATGAGGTGTTGGATCTCGAATGCCTGCGAATCCCTCATTTCTACTCCGCCTTTTACGTTTATAAGTATGCGACCGGCCTGAGCGCTGCGGTGGCTCTTTCTCAGAAGGTTTTAGCGGAAGGGGGTAACGCGACTGAACGCTACCGCGGCTTCCTTTCCTCTGGCGGTTCTCAGTTCCCTCTGGAAACACTGATGGCAGCCGGTGTTGATATGACCCAACCTGAACCCGTGGCGGAAACACTTACTCTTTTCAAAACGCGTGTGAAAGAGCTAAGAGACCTGCTGGAAAAGTTTTAGAAAAGGAAAATTTTTGGTGTCAAAACTAAAGGCACTCATTGTTGATGATGAAAGACTTTCCCGTCTGGATCTCAAAACCCGTTTGTCCGCGTATCAAGAGATACGAGTAGTAGCAGAAGCTGATAGCGTTTCCTCTGCGCTTAGCGCACTAAATGAGCAGGACATCGATGTCGTTTTTTTAGATATTCAACTATCCGGAGAGTCCGGGTTTGATTTGCTTCCGAAAATTAAAGGCTCAATGCGCGTCATCTTTGTCACTGCCCACGATGATTACGCATGCCGCGCATTTGAAATTAATGCTCTGGATTATATTCTCAAACCAATTCATCCCAAGAGACTGGACGACTCGATTCGACGGTTACTCGAGTCTGGGATTTTGGTTCCTAAAACCTCTGATCAACTGATTTCTCATTCAGATCTTCTGTATCTAGCTCTAGATGAAACACAATTATTCATCCAAGCGAAGGAGGTTGTATGCATCATAAGTGAAGGGAATAGAAGTCGGGTGCACACTTCCGATCACAGACAATTTGTGGTTAGAAAATCACTTAAGGAATGGGAAAAGGTTTTGTCTGATAGAGTATTTCTTAGAATTAATCGAAAAGTAATCATCAGTCTCTACCAAATCGATAGAGCTGAACGCATCTCAAGCCGTCAAACAGTTACACTAAAAGGAACGGCTCAACTTAACTTCCTTGTCTCAAGGCGAAAGATCAGTTTATTTAACCAAAGACTGAGTTCATTGAATTAGAAAATAGAAGCACGCTATTCTCTAGTTTGGAGAACTTCGAATTCATATCATCAAGCTCTTGTTCTCCAAACCCCGATGGTGATTTTTCCATTTTTTCAAATAGAGCATAATAGTCGTTGAGTTGGAGTATTCCTGAAATACCTTTCAGTTTATGAGAAGAAGTGCGAATGCATTCCCTGTCCTGTAATTGCAGTCCTTTACGTAGAGTTTCTATGGCTTCAGGAAGGTCTTGACTGATGATGAGCGCGGCATCTCTATAACTTTGTTCCGTTTTCTTTAGATGTTGCGGAACAGTAATGATCATATTCAATGTTTGGGCCAAATCGGATTTATTGAAAGGCTTAGCTAAGAATTGATCATAGCCCATAAGATAAGCATGGCGTATCTCTTTACGGGTATGGTGAGCACTCATTGCAACCCACTTTGATTGCGTGCACGTATCTAGTGGCGACAACATCTTAAACGTCTGATATCCATCCCAACCAGGCATGACAAGGTCTATAAAAATGTAGTCGCACCGAATTGATTGTAACTCGGCAAAAGCGTCTTTCCCACTGTTGTAATAGAGTACGGTTCTTATTCCTAGCTCTTCAAATAAAGTTCGCCCTACCAGAGTGTTCAGCCTCTCATCGTCAATCCAGGCGATCGTGAGCTCAGTATCAGGTCGATCAATCATCACCAAGGAGTGGCTATCTTGACCGAGCTTTGTCATGGCAGTGAATTTGAAAATTGCTGAGCATGAGTTCTTCGAATGTTCAACAAGTAAGTTCCCTTTAAGTTTATCAGCAGCTTTCTGTGCGATACGCAGCCCAAAGCCAAAACTATCTGTTGTTACAGGGTAGGCCGCCGACAATATAGGCTCAGGTAGATTGATATCTTTGTCATCGACAAGAGACTTGTTTTCTACGATGAAAGTGAGGTTGATTTTATTTTTAGCGTTTCTTGTTGCCTCGATGCGGAAGTCGATTTTTCCTGCTTCTGTATACTTGATGCTGTTGGTGAGCAAGTTGATCGTTATCTGATCAAGATATTCACGTGCCGCTTCTATGGTTAGATCTGCAGGCCCGATGTAAGACCCGGATAATTCAAGTTTCTTTTCAAGAGCGAGAGGGAGAAGGATTTGCCTTAATTCATCAATGTAAGTCTCAATTTGTATGGCCTCATTTTTAGGGTTGGAACTATCTGGCTGTTGGCTACTCAAATGGAGTAATCCATTTACCATTCTTTGCATCATTTTTCCACTGGAGTGAATGCTGGAAAGAATCTCTTCTCTTTCTTCTGAATTTTGCATTCTGCTCGAACAGAGTAGATTTAGAATCGATTGTAGCGGCGTGCGGATATCATGACTGATCCAGGAGATCATCTGATCCTGCTTTTCGTCCTCTTGGGATATAGTCTGATTGGCCTTTTCTAATTCATGGTTAATTGATTGTAGGTTCCATTTG
>JBCBYL010000013.1:0-34517 GCA_039815855.1 Verrucomicrobiota bacterium | reverse complement strand
TGGATTGTAGGCAAATCGTCCCCAGAGCAGCCATTGCATCCAGTGCCGTTTTATTTCTAACTCTCCCTGGTTCGGCCCTGATTTACAGACAAAATCACGCCCCCAAATCCAACCCCTGATCGATCACCCCAATGTTGAATTCCTTTTCAGCTTCAAGTACGCAAAAGCACATTCCTACAGCGCGACCACCCAGGTCTTTCACAACAAGTTTGTTGAGGATCTAGAGGATCACGGTGGGCTCAAAACGATCTGGACTATGAGAAATGATAGCACCTATCTGTTCCGTTCAGCCTTGCCGGATTTCTTAAGGGAGTTTGTGCAGAACATTCCGCAAGAGGTGAATCGAGGGTACTACTTCGGCTCAGACGGTTGGATTTGGGGGCGTGATTTTGTCTGTAAATCAGGGCCGAACCAGGGAGAGTTAGAAATAAAACGGCACTGGATGCAATGGCTGCTCTGGGGACGATTTGCCTACAATCCAGAATTAAGTAATGAACGGTTGGCTGGAATTCTCCAAGCCCGCTTTCCAGAAGTCGATGGAGCGCAGCTGCTGGAAGCCTGGCAGGCCGCTTCGATGGTTTTCCCGATTACGACTGGGTTTCATTGGGGGCCTCTTGATTACCACTGGTATCCGGAAGCCTGTGTGGGGGTGAAGGGGAGCCGTAAAAAAGGTGGCTTCCACGATGTAGAGAGTTTTATTCAACTCGATAACCACGGCGGCACAGACTTCATTGATATCGAAACTTACGTCAAGGAACTCAAGAAAGGCAATAAGCCGGATGGAAAGACCCCGCATCAAGCCGCGCGGCGCTTGCTAGAGAATGCAGAAAAAGCACTATCGATCATAAAGACTCTCGATGTGGGTTCCAATCCTGAGCTGGCAGAGACCCTTAAAGACATTGAAGCGCTTGCTCTTTTGGGTCGATATTATGGATATAAGATCGAAGGTTCCGCTCGGCTTCATTTGTTCCGGGAAATCAAGAACCCATCTGATCAGCAAAAGGCCATTGAAGCTCTGGAAGAGGCCGCTGCGAACTGGCGACCCTATGTAGACAACTTAACCACCCGCTACCAAACGCCACGCTGGCTCTCTCGCATACGTTCCGAGCCTGTCGACTGGTCGGAACTCACGCAGTGGGTGGATGAAGACATCGAGATTGCCCGTCAGGCAAAATGAAATGATCCTGTTACCCAGAAGCAGAGAATTAGGATATTTGACGATTCTCTCTGTCTTTCTCCTGAGCGGTTGTCTTTCCTCGCAGGAAAATAGTACCAACGCATTCAGTGTTGAAGTGGCCTCTGATGATCCGGTCCAGGCTTATGCTGTGCGCAAGCTTCAAGAAGCCTATGAACTGCTGGATGATCAACCGCTAGCGAGCGTCTATTTTGAGTTGGTTGATACGATAGCGGAGGAATCTTATCACACTCAAGTGACACAGGCCGATGGCCAACTCACTGTTCGTATTCAGGGAGGAGATGAGCGTGGATTGCTCTACGGGAGCATGGATCTCATCGAACAGCTGCGCCTCCATCCGGACGCCGTCGAGAGCCGTTCGGAATCAGCTCGGTTTCCTTTCCGAGCCATCAAATTCAATTTACCCTATGTGTCCTATCGCGCTGGAAAGGCGATCGACGTTCATCTTGAAACCTGTCGCGACTTGAAATTCTGGGAGGCCTTTCTCGATATGATGGTAGAGAACCGATTCAACAGCCTCACGCTCTGGAGCCTGCATCCTTTTCATCTGATGATCCGAAATACCGATTATCCAGAGGCCTGTGACCTGACCGATGCAGAGCTGGCTGACTGGCAAGTGTTTTGGCGCTCTCTTTTTGCAATGGCTGCAGAGCGCGGAATCGACACCTATTTGGTGAACTGGAATATTTTCGTGAGTCCTGCGTTTGCTGAGCATCATGAGGTAGCCGAATACAGCAGTCTAGCTTCTAAAAGTCACATTGGTGAAGGTGACTCGTCTGAACTCATTGTCGCCTATACTCGAAGCACAGTGACCCAGGTCCTCGATACCTATCCGAATCTGACCGGGCTCGGGGTCAGTCTGGGGGAGCGGATGGGCGGGTTCACTCCAGATCAGAGAGAGCAGTGGATACTCGATACATTTGTGGCGGGTATTCGTGATGCCAAAAGACCGGCGCGCTTTATTCACCGCCTTCCCTTTTCAGCCAATAAAGGGAGTGGTGGATCAGCCAGCGCGGATACAGAGCTCATGACTCGCCAGGCAATCGAGTCGATCGGTTTTCCTGAAACGATTCTTACTGAAGCTAAATTCAACTGGTCCCACAGCCATTCAACACCGAAGCTAATCAAGGTCCACGGCGGGAAGCTCGGGGATACGTACTGGAATCCTCCACCGACGAATTACCAGATGCATTGGATGATTCGGAATGAGGACTTCTTTGCCCTGCGCTGGTGCGAACCGGATTTCATCCGGAGCCATATCGAACAGAACGGGCAGGAGTACGTAGGTGGCTACTACCTCGGATCAGAATGTTATATTCCGGCCACGGACTATATTACCATTCCCGAGCGAGCCACTGGCTACGCCTTCGAACGCCAATGGCTCTACTACATGGCCTGGGGGCGTCTGCTTTATGATCCGGAATTAGATGATCAATTCCTTGTTGATGCCTGTCGGCAACGATATGGGGAAAAGGGAGAGGATCTGTTTCAAGCCTTGAAGCTAGGGAGCCGGATGCCATTAAAGTTGGCTTCATTCTACAATGCGACTTGGGATTTTACTCTTTATTCCGAAGGCTTTCAGTCGATCCAGGCAAAAAGCAATCCTGATCGGCTCATCACGGTTGAAGAGTTGATTAAACGCAGCCCCTTAGAACCAGACTATCTCTCTATCCGTGAATTCGTAAAGATGGAGCAGAGCGGAGAGAACGTACCTGAATCACGGGTCACACCACTCGAACTGGCAGATTTACTCGAAAGGGATGGGGATCAGGCCCTGAAGCTGATTCGGAGCCTAGGCGAGGTGGATGGAAAAGGGGAAAAAGCGGAAAAAGCGGGCCTTGATCTCGAACTGGCTGATGCTGAGGCTTGGGCGCACTTAAGCCTTTATTTTGCGGATAAATTGCGCGCCGCAGTCGCCTTACATCTTTTTCGAGAAACGAGGAGCGAGGAAGGACTCCAGGCCATCTCTCACCTCAAGAAGGCCAATCTTCATTGGCAGGAACTCTCCGAGGTGACGAGCAAGACACACCGGATCATGCCATTGGTGCAGGTGTTTCCTTATAAACATGCCGGAGAGGATACCCGCACGTTTCATTGGAAAAATCTTCTCCCTGCCATCCAGGCAGAACTCGAAAAAGTGACCGCTGAAGTGCAAGAGCGGTAATCTTCGAAGTTCGCCTATTTCCTGGTCAGCTTGAGGCCTTCGAGATAGAGATCGGTTCCACCCTTTCCTCCGCGAGCCTGAAGGGTGACCTGAGCCGACCCTGCCTTGGAAAAATTGACTTCACCCAGAACTTGGGTCGCTCCATCGATCGACTTGTCCGTCACTTCCTTGGTCAGGTTGGCTTTACCACCTGTATTCACGAGGAGGCTTCTCGGTCTTACTCCTTTGCGATCGGCCTCGAGGAAATTTGCAGTGACTTCGAAGGTGCCTGGCTCATCGATTGAGATTTCCCAGACCATTTTTTCACTGGAGTGGCCTTCACTGGCTAAGGTGACTACTTTCCCCTCTACCAGAGAGTGGCGCAGGTTTCTCATCTTTTGGCCCAGGCTTTCCCCGTAGCGAGTTTCTAGCACGAGTATTCCATCTTCTTCTGCTATTGCAGGAGGATCGATCTCGAGGGTGTCACCAGCGCAAGTGACTTTGATGACCGAAAGGCTGGTGCAGGTGGACTCTCCAGAGAGAGTGATTTTTAAATCGGTTCCATCTTGTTTCCATTCCAGTTTTCGATCTAAATCACCGAGGAGTTCAACTTTTTCGACCTTATTTTGGAGGCGAGGTAGTTCGACAACCTTCCCTGCTTCCCAGTCGGCGATGTGCATGAAAGCCTGGTTTCCTTTGACTGTGCATGGCCCCCAACTAAAAAATTCTTTGAACGGGTTCGCACGGCAGCCATGGATCGCTTCGGAGTTATCCTTCATCCAGACCCCAATCTTTTCGAGAATATCGATCTGGCGTTGTGGAATGGTTCCATCGGGTTTAGGGCCGATGTTGAGGAGCAGGTTGCCCCCGGCGGCAACCGTTGTCGCCAGCTGGAAAATGAGGTCGTCCGCAGTCCTCTTGGCGTGAGCGTGAACTTTATAGCCCCAGGACTCATCCATAGTAGCGCAGCATTCCCAATCGGCAGGCTGAGGGGAGGTAAAGAATCCGTTATCTCCCGGAACAAGATAGTCTGCCCAGTTTCCTTGCGGTGTGCAGATTCGTCCATTGATGACAGCATCTGGCTGGGTGGCGCGCACCGTGTCATGAACGAGCTTGCCGCGATCCTTGTTGACCATTCTCGGGAAATCAAACCAGTAGGTGCTGATGTCACCATACTTGGTGCTGATTTCTTCGATTTGGGGGAGAGCTTTTTCTTTTAGATATTGGTCGAATTTTTCGTAATTTGGTTCCGGATTATCGAAATCCCAAGTGTTATAGGAGGAGATTGCTCCCCCTTGATCCACACTCCAGTCCAAGTCCTGTGAATAGTAAGCACCTACGCGCAGCCCTTGTTTGGTAAACGCTTCAACGAGTTCGCCAAAGACATCACGTTTAAATGGGGTCGCATCGACCACATTGTAATCCGAAATTTCTGAATCATACATGGCGAAGCCATCGTGATGCTTCGTGGTCAGGACAAAGTATTTCATGCCCGCTTCTTTGGCCAGGCGTGCCCATACATCCGCATCAAACTCAGTCGGATTAAAATCTTTAGCGAGCTGGCTGTATTCCGCCTGAGGAACCTGAAAGTTATGCATCGTCCACTCTGCGTAATCCTTCCTTGCGGTTTCTCCCTTCCAGACACCGGCAGGGATAGCGTAGAGGCCCCAGTGGATGAAGAGTCCGAAGCGAGCATCCCGCCACCATTGCATCCGTTCCTCGTGTTCAGGTCCCTTCGCTACTAAGGCAGCATTTTGGCTCAGCAGAGGTTGAGTGAGTAACAGAGATGCGAGCAAGAAGCTGAGCAAGGGTTGTTTTTGAAGAAGTGGTTTCATAGATAGATCAGTTGAATTAAGGGTATTGAGTATATGGACGAAATGAGCACAAAACGGATCCATAGACGACAGGACCGGACTCTGATTGATTGCTCATAACGAATTAAACGTTTTACTCATTTTTCCTGCCGAAGCAAACGGAATCCGAAGCAGATTCGCTTCCTTATCCTGCAATTCTCTTATTCTCCTAAAGAGGAAAAAATTTCATTTGCTCAAAATCATCCTTCACTGCTATGGTTTTGAATATTCATATAACATACTTATTTGTCCAAATTATAGACGATTTATCCAAGTTAAAATCAGCATTCAATTCAGGAATATATCCAAAATGATCCAAGTTCTTAACTATCAACCCTGCTATTTTCGAGGGGTCCACTATGTATAAAGAGGCGAAAGAGCAATACGCGGCCCTAGGTGTCGATGTCGAAGCGGCATTAGATCAGTTGGAGAAGAGCCCCATTTCGGTGCACTGTTGGCAAGGTGATGATGTGGTAGGATTCGAAGGGGGCGCAGCTGCCCTCGGAGATGGTCTTTCGGTGACGGGGAACTATCCGGGTAAGGCGCGGAATATTGACGAACTCGAACAAGATTTTGAGAAAGTGCTTTCTCTTTTACCGGGGAAGCATCGGATTAACCTCCATGCCATTTATGGCGACTTTCAGGGGAAGAAAGTGGATCGCGATGAGATTGAACTAACTCATTTTCAACGCTGGGTCGACTGGGCAAAATCAAAAGAAGTGGGCTTGGACTTTAACCCAACCTGTTTTTCCCATCATCGGGTTAAGGATGGGTTCACGCTTTCCAGTCCGGATCAAGGCACGCGTGACTTTTGGATTGCCCATTGCCAACGGTGCCGGGAAATCGGCGAAGGGATGGGGCAAGCCCTTTCGAATCCAAGTGTGACCAATATTTGGATTCCGGATGGGATGAAGGACCTTCCTTTTGACCGGATGGGATTCCGCCAGCGTCTGGCTGAGAGTCTGGACCTCATTTTGGAATCAGAAAAGAATGCGGCTCATCTGATCGATGCGGTGGAGAGTAAGCTGTTCGGGATTGGCTCAGAAAGCTATGTCGTGGGCAGCCATGAATTTTATCTGGGCTACGCAAGCCGTAAGCAGATTGCGCTTTGTCTGGATGCAGGTCACTTTCATCCAACCGAGAGTATTGCTGATAAAATTTCTTCCACCCTCTTACACGTGCCGCGATTACTGCTCCATGTTTCCCGAGGGGTTCGGTGGGATAGTGATCATGTCGTTCTTCTGGATGATCCGACTCAGGCTATCATGCAGGAATTGGTGCGTTGTGATGCTCTGGAAAGAACCTCGATCGGCCTCGACTTTTTTGATGCTTCCATCAATCGGATTGCGGCCTGGGTCATCGGTACGCGCTCCGCACAGAAAGCCCTGCTCATGGCTTTACTCGAACCGTCTGGACTCCTCGCCCGAGCCGAAGCCACGGGTGACTACACGTCGCGGTTAGCTCTACTCGAAACCTGCAAAGCCATGCCATGGGCCTCCGTTTGGCAAGAATTTTGTCAACGCCAGGGCGTCCCTGGAGAACATCTCTGGATCAATGAGGTCAAGGCCTATGAAGCAAGCGTCTTAAGCGAAAGGAATTAATATGAACCCTATTCTCGGAGTTTTATTTCATTGGATCGGGGGCTTAGCTTCCGGTTCGTTTTATGTCCCTTACCGCCGGGTCCGGCTCTGGTCCTGGGAAACCTACTGGCTGGTGGGCGGATTTTTTTCCTGGATCATTGCTCCGATTTTCCTGGCCCTTCTTCTGACCCAGGGGGTTTGGGACGTCATTCTCAGTCAGTCAGCTGATACCTTATTCTGGACCTATCTCTTTGGCGTCATGTGGGGGATGGGCGGGCTGACTTTTGGGTTAGCTTTGCGTTATCTGGGCATGTCACTTGGGATGGGAGTCGCTCTGGGTTATTGTGCCGCAGTAGGAACTCTGGCCCCTCCGATCGCGAAGAGTATCATGCCTGACTTGCCTGGGGATACGAGTATTGGCGACATTATCGGCACCACTCCGGGACTGATCACCTTAGCAGGAGTGCTGACCTGTCTGGTCGGAATAGGAATCGCTGCTTATGCCGGACTGATCAAAGAACGGGAAATGCCGCCAGAGGAGAAAAAGAAAGCCATTGCTGAATTCAATTTTCCTCGAGGAATTGCAGTGGCCACCTTTTCCGGAATCATGAGTGCTTGCTTTGCCTTTGCCCTGACGGCGGGAAATCCGATTGGAGAAGCGTCATTGCAGGCCGGCACCGAGGTGCACTGGACCGGACTTCCTAAGTTGGTGGTTGTTCTACTCGGTGGGTTTACCACTAATTTTATTTGGTGTGTCATCCTCAACGTCCGCAACAAAACTGGCTATGAATATCTGGCCAAAAAAGTGCGGGTTAAGGAAGGTGAAGAAGCACCTGAAAATACCGCCATTCCCCAGTTCAATAATTACTTCTTCTCTGCCCTGGCTGGGATCACTTGGTATCTGCAATTCTTCTTTTATACCATCGGAGAAACGCAGATGGGTGCCTTTGGCTTTGCCAGCTGGACCATGCATATGGCCAGTATCATCATTTTTAGTACCCTCTGGGGTGTTTACTTGAAGGAATGGAAAGGAGCGAGCAAGAAGGCCCATCTTTATATAAGTATCGGCATCGCCATCCTGATTTTATCCACGGTGATTATTGGTTACGCTACCTGGCTTAAGGGAAGTGGTGGAGGTGGGCATTAAATCTGCCAATAGTCACCATGCGCCTATTCCTCTCCTTTCTTACAGCTTTCATCGTTGGTCTCCTGGCCCACCCGCTTCTGGCTGGAACCTTAGTCGTCGATCTTCGTTGTGAGTATGTCACTCATCCTCTAGGGATCGACAGCGCAGCGCCCCAGCTCAGCTGGCGCATGGAGTCAGACACGGCGGGGCAAATGCAGACCGCCTATCGGATCATCGTTTCCAGCACTCCGGAAAAACTCGACCAGGAGGAGGGAGACCTCTGGGACTCAGGAAAAGTCGAGACCGACCAAAGCCAACATATCAAGTATGGAGGCGGTGATCTCAGCTCAAAGATGACCTGCTACTGGAAAGTGCAAGTCTGGTCTGCCCGCCATCGCCTCGGCGACGGTGGGGACACGGACGGCACAGTGACTCCCTGGAGCGAGCCGGCCCATTGGGTCATGGGCTATCTGAGTCCAGACGACTGGACGGCGAAATGGATCAAGGCACCTGAGCCTCTTGCACCCAAGCCTGCAGATATTGACTTGATCAAGGCGACCTACGGTGATGGTCAGGAAAGCATCGATGTGAAGACGCGTGTGCAAGAGTTGTTGTCTCAGAGGAAGAAGATCGTGGCGGATCCCAACACCTTCAAACAGGACAAGAAAGCAAAGGGCTATGCCTTGAACTTGGAATATGAGCTCGATGGCAAGCCAATGCAACTGGTTGTGAACCCGAAGCGCACCGTCGATTTTTCGGGCGAGAGCCGATTCGGCAAAGCGGCGCCGCATTTCCGCAAGGAGTTTGATTTGTTGGCGCAGCCTGAAAGCGCTCGTATCACCGTGAATGCAGCCGCTTATTTTGAGGTTTACGTGAATGGTCAAAAGGTAGGTAAGGATGTTCTCACCCCTGCCCAGTCAGCGAATAAGAAACGCACTTTCTCGGTTACCTATGACCTGCAGCCTTACCTCAATAAGGGACCGAACTGCATCGGTCTATGGATTGGGCATTGGCAGGGACCGTTTGCGAATCCGACCATCGTTCGCGCGCAGCTCGACGCCGTGGTAAACGGCGAGCCGTTCACACTTGGCACGGACGCAACATGGTTAAGCCGCAAGAGTGGACGCTATACGACCGATGGCGGCGGCTTCGGTGGTGAGTGGGTCGATGCACGCAGACTCATCCCGAATTGGAGTGAGCCTGGTCTAGCGACTACAGGCTGGCGAGCGGCTGTAGAAACATCCGGTTTCCCCGGTAAGGTATTGAATCAAAACTGTCCGCTAAATCGCTTGGGCGAGCCAATTCCGGTGAAAACAATCACTGATCTCGGTGACGGGAGCTATGAGATCGATTTCGGCACCAACTTGACTGGCTGGTTCCGTATGCAGATGCCTCAATTGCAAGCAGGCGATCAGGTGACGATGACCTTTGCCGATAGCAAGGGAAATGCGCGGCAGAAAGGAAAAGGCTATCAAGACTTTGGACAGGTCAGCTACTTCATTTCGGCGGGCAAATCGGGCGAGGTGTTTCAACATCAGTTCAACTACGCGGCCTTCCAATACGTAATCGTAAAAGGCCTACCAGAGGCTCCTCAAAAATCGGACGCCGTCGCCATGCTTGTCGACAGTGATTTGGAAGGGGTGGGCGGCTTCGAGTCGTCCAACGACCTGCTGAACCGAATTTTTACACTCAATGAATGGACGCAGCGCTGCCTCAACCTCGGCGGCTATTCAGTGGACTGCCCACACCGGGAGCGCAAGGGCTATGGTGGTGACGGGCAGACACCCATCGAAGGCTTCCTGACCGGCTTCCGCGCCGACGGATTCTACCGCAAGTGGCTGATGGACTGGAAGGACGTCCAGCGTGCCGACGGCAGCTTGCCGAACACCGCGCCGCAGGGCTTCGGTGGTGGCGGGCCGGCATGGGGCGGGTTTGTTGCTGCGGCCACATGGAAGCATTACCTCTACTACGGTGACATACGAATTCTCGAGGAAAACTACGATGTCGTTCGTAAATATGTGGAGAACATGGAGGTAATTAGCGCAAAGAATGGCGACATCCTCACGGGCAAAACCGGCCGCTTCAGTTTCATTGGCGACTGGGTCGCTCCAGGGCGCGGTATGGAGTCGAAAAACATGCCCAGTCATGAAGCGCGTGAAATCTTCAATAACTGCTACCGCATTTACCACATGCAGCTGTTTATTCAAATGGCTCAAGCGCTTGGTAAGGAGGATGTCGCTGCCAAGTATACCAAGATCATCGAGCGGATCCGTCCACTCATCCACGAACAATTCTACAACACAGAAACGGGTACCTACGTCTATGACCAGCAAGCCTATTACATCCTTCCGCTCATGACCGATGTCGTTCCTGAGGAACTGCGAGCAAAAGTGTGGAAGGACTTGGAGCACAATATCCTCGTGACGCGTGAGGGGCATCTGGATACCGGCCTTTTAGGCACCTACCTGATGTTTGAATATTTACGTGAGGAGGGACGGAATGATTTGGCTTTTACTATGTTCAACAAGACCACCTATCCCAGTTGGGGCTACATGCTCGAGCAAGGCGCGACTACGGTATGGGAACAGTGGAACGGCTTCTGGTCACATATCCACTCCTGCTTCCCCTCGGCCAACAATTGGCTCTATCAGGCCCTTGGAGGTATTCAGGCCGATCCGGCAGGACCGGGCTTTAAAACGTTCATCATCAAGCCGGATGTGGTTGGCGATCTCACTTGGGTGAAGTCGCACCACGATTCACCTTACGGCCGCATCGTCAGCAACTGGAAAGTGGTAGATGGCAAGTTGATCATGGAAGTCGTTATTCCGGCAAACACCACTGCGACGATTTATGTGCCCGCAAAAAACGAAGCCGCTGTCTCGATTGAAGGCGATACTGACTTATTCACCTTCCAGACGATGGAGGACGGCCATGCCGTTCACAAGGCGCTCGCAGGAAACTATATGATTACGAGTCAGGATTTTTTTCTAACCACGGATGGACACCAATGAACACGGATATAAACGAACTTATTTATAAAGAGGAGTCGCTGCGGAACGTTAGGTAGGTTTGACTTAGATCAGCCCAAGTCTATCATCTACTGAAAGTCATCCTATGAAAATATCCGTGTCCATCAGTGTTCATCAGTGGTTGTGCTTCGTGCTCTTTTTCGCTGCGAGTATCGCTCACGCAGAGCGTCCAAACATCGTCTTTATCCTTAGTGACGACCAAGCCTGGACCGACTATGGCTTCATGGGCCATCCAGATATCAAGACTCCGCACCTCGATAAATTGGCTGAGGAGAGCTTGCTCTTTCGCCGGGGCTATGTCGCCGCCCCGGTCTGCCGACCTTCTCTAGCATCGATGGTGACCGGACTGTATCCATTTGATAACTACATCACCGGTAACGATGTTTCTGCTGACAAGAAGAAGCGGGAAGAGCAAGACAAGCCTTTGCGCGAACTCTATTACCAGAATCCGGGCTTCATTCAGGCTCTTACCGATAGTGGTTACTTGGCGCACCAGTCGGGTAAGTGGTGGGAAGGCTCCTATCAAGATGGTGGATTCACTCACGGTATGAAAGATAATCCTGCCGCGCGCCATGGTAATAAAAAGTCCCTCGAGATTGGGCGGAAGGGGCTCAAGCCGGTTACCGATTTCATCGATATGGCTTTAGAGAAAGAGAAACCCTTTTTCCTATGGTACGGGGTCTTTCTTCCACATACACCGCATAATCCTCCGGAGCGCTTGCTGGAAAAATACGCGCAAGAAGGACGTGCCATGGATGTCGCCAAGTACTACGCCATGTGCGAGTGGCTGGATGAAACCTGCGGAGAACTAGTGGGCTACCTCGATGAAAAGGGAATACGCGAGAATACCCTTATTTTTTATATTTGTGACAATGGATGGGCTGCCAAGAGCACCCGGGCGGATGACCCGGCACAGAAAGGCTGGAACCAATATGCCCAGCGTTCGAAAACGTCGACCTTCGAGAACGGGATTCGCACGCCGATCTTCATCAATTGGCCTAATCAGGTAGCGCCCACCGATGACCCGAATTTTGCGCACGCAATTGATATTTTCCCAACCTTGGCCAAGGCTGCCGGAATCGAAGCCCCAAATCATCTTCCGGGAATTGACTTGCTGGATGAGAAAGCGCGTAACCAACGTAAGATCATTTTTGGCACCAACTATTCGACCCATAATATGACCGTCGGCAAACCGGATGTGACCTTGCAGTATCTCTGGGCCATTGAAGGTGATTGGAAATTAATGGTTCGTTATCAGGGTAAGGATACCACCCAGTATGCAAAGACCCACAACTGGGATACGATGCCCGTTCGCTTGTATAACCTCCGTGAAGACCCACATGAGGAAAATGAAGTATCTGCCCAGCATCCTGAGATCGTTGAGCGACTAGAGAAGAAGATTGAAGCATGGCATTCGCCAGATCCTTCAGTTGTTTCCAGAATGCAATAGTCGTCGGGGTAAATGAACTGCAGTCAACTGTCGTGGAAGACATTAATGATATCATCGACATCCATGCCGGATTCCACATAAATAGTGATCAGTTGATGGCTGGAAACGAAGTCAGATGACTTTGTTCTCAGAGAGAACGACGTATTAGAATGAGTATGATTTTTGATCTTAGCGGTAAAACGGCAGCAGTGACCGGGGGGGGGAGTGGCATCGGCAGAGCCATTGCCATCCAACTGGCCAAGCATGGAGCACGGGTTGCTATACTTGACGTTGATCAAGCAGGAGCCGATTCCGTCGTCGCTGAAATCAGAGCCAACGATGGTCTGGTAAACTCGATTCACTGTGACGTGAGTGACGCGTCCAGCGTTGAGGCGGCGTTTGAAGCAGCTACTGATTCAGCCCCGCTGGATATCCTGATCAATAATGCAGGGATTGCTCACATTGGTAATGTCATGAGCACATCACCTGAAGACTTCGATAAAATCTACAACGTCAATGTCAAGGGTGCCTATCTCTGCATCAGAGCAGCGGTCCCATCAATGAAAGAGAAAGGCGGATCGATCGTGAATGTTTCGTCTATCGCCGCGCATGTTGGGTTAGAGGATCGCTTTGCCTACTCAATGAGCAAAGGCGCGATCCACGCCATGACGCTCAGTGTGGCTAAAGATTGCCTCGCAGACAATATTCGCTGCAATAGCATCGCGCCTGCTCGGGTGCACACTCCATTTGTGGATGGATTTCTCGCTAAGAATTATCCAGGTAAAGAGGCGGCAATGTTTGAAGCACTTTCCAAAACCCAGCCCATCGGTCGCATGGCAAAGCCTGAAGAAGTGGGTGCCCTCATTCTTTATCTTTGCTCAGACGAAGCCTCCTTTATCACAGGAACGTGTTACCCGATCGATGGCGGCTTTATCACCTTAAATAACTAGAATACAAATCGCAGACGATCATATATGAAACTTATCCGCTTTGGAGAATCAGGAAACGAGAAACCCGGCATCGAAATCGATCAAATTCGATACGACGTCAGTCACATCATCGAGGACTACAATGAAGCTTTTTTTGCCCATGACGGCGTGGCAAAGCTCAAAGCAGAATTTGATCCAGAGACGGTGGCAGTTGTTCCATCCGAAACCCGCCTGGGACCGCCGCTGGCGCGGCCGAGTAAACTCATCTGCATTGGCCTGAACTACGCTAACCACGCAAAGGAAAGTGGGATGGAGCCACCGAAAGAGCCGGTCATCTTTTTTAAGTCCACCACAGCCATTGTCGGGCCATTCGACGAGGTCATGATTCCTAAGGGCAGTGAGAAGACGGATTGGGAAGTTGAGCTCGCCATCGTCATCGGTAAAACCGCACGCCACGTCAGTAAAGAAGAGGCAGTGGACTACATTGCTGGCTACACCTTACACAATGATGTCAGTGAACGTGCGTTTCAACTTGAGAGGGGTGGACAATGGGTCAAAGGCAAAAGCTGTGACACGTTCGCCCCCTTAGGCCCCTACCTTGTCACTCAGGATGAAGTGGAGACCCCGAACAGCTTGAATCTGTGGCTGACTCTGAATGGCAAGAAGGTTCAGGACAGCTCAACCAAGGATTTTATCTTCGATATAGAAACCGTCGTCAGCTACCTGTCGCAATTCATGACCCTGCTCCCAGGTGATGTCATTTCAACCGGAACACCCGAAGGAGTCGGGCTCGGATTTAATCCGCCAGTCTACCTGAAGCCAGGTGATGTCATGGAGCTAGGCATTGATCAGCTTGGCACCTCGAAGCAACGCGTTGTCGCCTATCATGAATGAAGATCGACGCGCACCAGCACTTCTGGAACTACGATCCGCTTCGACATGACTGGATCACCGACGAGATGTCGGTCATTCGCCAGAGTTTTACTCCCGAAGACATTCAGCCCTTACTCGCTGAGCATGGTTTCGATGCCTGTGTCCTGATTCAAGTGCAACAGTCAGAAGAGGAGACAACGTCTTTTCTAGAACTTGCTCAGCAGCATGCCTTCATCGGGGGTGTCGTTGGCTGGCTCGACTTGCGTGCCAATGATCTCGGCGAACGAATCGATACCTTTGCCCAAGACAACGCCTTCAAAGGTGTTCGTCACATTTTACAGGCGGAACCTGAGGGATTCATGACCGACCCGCGCTTCATCGCAGGCGTGACTGAATTGGCAAAAAAAGATCTCAGCTATGATATCCTCACCACAGAATCACAGTTGCCAGAAGTTCTGCAATTCATCGACCGACTTCCCGAAATGCGACTGGTCATCGACCACCTCAGCAAGCCGGATATCAAGAACAACTCCTTCGACCAATGGGCAGAGCACATGAACGTACTTAGCCAATACGAACACGTTCACGTGAAACTATCGGGCATGGCGACAGAAGCTTGTTGGCAGACTTGGCAAGCCGCCGATCTCAAGCCGTATATCGACTATTGCCTGGAGCAGTTCGGGCCATCTCGATTGATGTTCGGTTCCGATTGGCCTGTTTGCCTGATCGCCGGGTCTTACGGTCGCGTCCTGGACAGCCTGCTCGAAGCCATCAGTGAACTGTCAACAGATGAAAAAAATCAAATTTTAGGTGAGACCGCCGCTACGTTTTACCGCATTTGAACCTATTAAATCATCTATCAATAAGATCACTTGCAATGAACCTCCGTAAAATTCTTCACTACACAGTCCCCATGACTATAAAAACAATTGCCTTTTTATGTGCCGGGCTTTGCCCCCTGGCTGCTGAAACGAACTACTACGACGCCAAACCTTTCGGTGACGATAGTGGGCCTGCCCGTAACGCCGATAATGTTGCGATCGGAGAATGGTGGAAGTTTCCCATAGAAGCAAAAGACTCTAAAACACACAATCGTGGACACAATGAAGCTCAGATGGCGGAATGGATCCAAAGCATCCCCCGTGAGCAGGCCATCGCATTTGCGTTCTATACCCATGACCATGGTGTTTTGAAAATCAGCGCACAGTGTTTTCCGCTGCTCCCGGATGAACCTAAGACGGTCACATTGGAATTAAAGCGCAACGGTTCCTGGGAGGTTGTGCAGGAACGCGCGCTGAATTATCCGGGTTGGGATGCGCAGTTCCGAATCGAAGGCTGGGATAATCTTCACGATGTTCCGTATCGACTTCGGCTAGGGGACGTGTCGTCTTTTGAAGGTTTGATCCGTAAAGATCCCGTGGATAAAGAGACCCTTGTGGTGGCTTCGATGTCCTGCAACTCGCCTAAAGACAAAGAACGCTTTTCGCGGACGAAGCTGGTAGAGAACCTAAAGCTACACGATCCCGATTTATTGTTCTTTGCCGGAGATCAGAATTATACTCATGACGAAGCCACTTTTGGCTGGTTGCAGTTTGGCATGCAGTTTCGGGAATTGATGAAGGATCGTCCAACGATCTGCATCCCTGACGATCATGACGTCGGGCACGGCAATTTGTGGGGTGAAAGCGGGAAGCGATCCACTGCTAAAGGGGCCTCCGACGGAGGGTATGTCTATCCACCTGCTTTCGTAAATATGGTGCAGCGTCAGCAAACGGGCAACCTGCCAGATCCGTTCGATGCGCGTCCGGTTAACCGAGGTATCGGTGTCTACTATACCGATCTGAATGTGGGAGGCGTCAGCTTCGCGATATTGGAGGATCGGAAATTCAAATCAGCTCCGATGGGGAACATTCCTCAAATGGGCCCCCGGCCAGATCACATCAATGATCCGAGCTATGATCGTGACGCAGTTAACAAACCAGGGCTCAGATTACTTGGTGAGCGACAACTGGAGTTTCTCGATGTATGGACAAGAGATTGGACCAAGGCTGATATGAAAGTCGCGCTGTCTCAAACCGCCTTTGCAGGAGCCGTGCATATTCACGGCAAGCCTGATAATCGTTTATTAGCTGACTTGGATTGCAATGGTTGGCCACAGGCGGGGCGGGATCGAGCGTTGCGTATTTTACGCTCGGCTCGTGCGACGCATTTGTGTGGGGATCAGCATCTCGCAGTCGTGATGCAGCATGGCATTGAGTCCTATCGTGACGGACCGATTTCATTTACGAGTCCAGCGCTGGTTAACACGGTCTATGGCCGCTGGTGGTGGCCTTTGGATGAAAAAGCAGGCGGTGGCTCCGCTGTTAATTCTTCGCTTCCTTGGGTAGGAGACTACGAAGACGGCTTGGGGAATAAGATCACGATGATGGCCTATGCCAATCCAGATAGAGAGCGAGCCAAGACGACGAGAGAGAACCGAGGGGACGGATACAGCCTGATCCGAATTGATCGAAAAACAGGCCAGCTTGTATTTGAGTGTTGGCCACGTTTCGCAGATCTGAGCGAGGGAGATTCCGCCCAATTTCCCGGTTGGCCGATTACGGTCAACATCGCGCAGAATGATGGACGCAAAGTCACAGCTTATCTTGAAGAGGTGAAGCTACCTGTTGAAAACGCCGTGGTCGAACTCGTTGATGAGTCTAACGATGAATTAATTTACTGCTATAGAGCCAAAGGAAAAACATTCAGAGCTCCTGTCTATCGAGATGGTAAATATACCCTGCGGGCCGGAAAGGATAGAGCGGACCAAACACTTCTCCAGTCTGTCTCGCCTATTAATTAAAGGGTAAGGGGTCATTCCGTAATGTTTAAGGTTTTTTTGAAGATCTGAATAGATGTCGAATTCAGGAGAAAGTGGGGAAGTTTGGCATCTACTCTAAACATTAGGTAATGCCCCCTTTATTACGTTTCAGGTCCGGGCTTGACAAAGCAATTTCCTTTCAGTTGGATCGTTGTTCTTTCCACTCCTTCACCGAACTCGGTTCTCGTCATTCCAACCCAATGAAAATCATCTCACACCTGTTCGTTTTGTTGCTGCTTACCTCTGCCGCGGCGGCAAACGATCGCATGAATGTTCTCTTTCTCGCGATCGACGACTTGAACACCTGGGTTTTAAGCGATCCTGATCGCTATACTGGCAAAGTAATCGCCCCGAATATCAAAAAATTAGCCAGTGATGGCATGTTGTTCACCCGGGCCTACTGTGCGAGCTCGGTCTGCTCGCCGTCTCGGACTGCAATTCTCTCGGGCGTCGCGCCCTGGAAGTCCGGGATTTATCAAAATGCTCTGGAGAACAATGACAGCCCGGCGATCAAGGCGGCAACGCCCTTACCGACTTATTTCCGCCAAAACGGTTATTATACGGCAACTTCAGGTAAAATTTCCCACGCCTATGCCATGCCCGGCGCCTGGGATCGAGAACTGCCACATACACGTGATCCCAGGCCACCCAATCCGAATAAAGGTTATGGGCCCATTCACCTCGATGAGGCTGAGATGAACGACACGAAGTATGCTGATTTTGCCATCGAGGAACTAGGCAAGGCGCACGATAAACCGTTTTTCATCGCGTGCGGCATGTTCCATCCGCACGGGCCTTGGTTTGTGCCGCAAAAATACTTCGATCTGTATCCGATTGAGGACATCGTGCTGCCCGAAATCAACGAGGATGATCTCAATGATGTCCCCGAGCAGGCCGTTCGATTGGCAAGTCTCGATCAAATGCGCCAACGATTGAAGGGCGGGTTTGAAGAGCGAATTCAGGCTTATCTTGCTTCCACCACCTATGCCGATACTCAGATCGGGCGGGTGTTGGACGCGCTGGCGGCAAGCCCATATGCCGAAAATACCATCGTCGTGTTGTGGTCGGACCACGGTTACCATATGGGCGAGAAGATGCACTCGGGAAAAACGACTCTTTGGGAAGAAGGCACGCATTCGTTGCTGATGTTCAAGGCGCCCGGCATCACGGAACCAGGAGAACGATGCAATCGCTTTGTTTCGCTGCTGGATTTATATCCGACGTTGGTCGACCTCTGTGATTTGCCCCGTCCCAGCCACATCGACGGGAATCCGCTGGCGCCCCTGCTAATGGATCCTGATCTCCCCTGGAACCAGCCTGTCATCACGGGCTTACTTGAAAAATGGAAGTCCGATGTCTACCTCAGTGTGCGCACCGACGGGTATCGCTATATCAACTATGGCGATGGTATCGAGGAGTTATACGACTGCCAGAAGGATCCCAAAGAGTGGACCAACCAAGCCGATAACCCGGAATACCGCGAAATTCTCGAGAAACATCGCGCGATGCTGCCAGAGGCAGTCGAGGCAATGCCCTACGTTCCTGCGAATAAACGTGGATAGCGCCAGTTTACATTTTCATCCTAACGATTAATCCAAGTTGCCGCATGCGCCACCTCGTCTTCCTCATCTCGTTCATTTCGGCTTTTGCTGCTAGTCTCAGCGGTCAATCGTACTCGGGGGGGTATTACGATACAAACCCGGTCCCTCCGTTTATTCTCGAACAGTTCGGTCCTTTTGGTCCCCAGGATAAGACGTATGTCGCCCCCGTGGGCGCCATTTTTGTCGCGCCCGATGGCAAGGATTCCAATACGGGTGATTCAATTGCTGAGCCCACGACAATTGAATGGGCAATCGCTAACGCCAAGACGGGCGACACCATTGTCATGCGGGGCGGCCTCTACCGTACCGGCCAACTCTCATTTGCTACTCAGATCACCATCCAGCCTTACCTTGATGAGCAGCCCGTCCTCAAGGGGAGCCGCGTGGCAATCAATTGGGAAAAGCGCGGTGAGCATTGGGCAACTCCGTGGGAGAAACTTTATCCCCAGGATCCGCCTCCTTACTACAACCCCGAACGGCATGGTCCCCCATGTCTTTGGAATCAGGATCTCGTCGTTGTCGATGGCGTCATGTTGACGCCAGTTGGGGCACTCGGGGAACTCACCGACGACACATTTTTTTGCGATTATGAGCAGAAGGCGGTCTACCTGGCGAACAATCCTTCCGGTAAGACGGTTGAGATTACCTACTACGAGTTCGGGTTGCTTCGCACTCATGACAGCGACTCGGATCCCGTAGGCCCGACCATTGATGGAATCGATATCCTGCAGTACTCTGCGCAGTGCATCGCAATCCTCGGGGATGACCCTTATCGCACAATTGAGCTCCACGAAATGCCCGAGGGCCCAATCGGCACTCGTATCGTCAATTGTCGTGCGCTGATGACGCCGCGTACCGGCGTTCGGGTCATATCGCCCCAATCATACATCGCCTACAATGACATTAGCCGACACGGGAGTGTATGCATGACTGTGCGAATGTCACACGACTCGGTTTTTGAACACAATATTGTAAACGGCGGGAATATTTTTCAGCACCGGTCGTTCCCTTCAGGCATCAAGGTGTTCAATCAAAGTCACGCCTACATCACCCGGAACAATATTTTCGATGATATGACGTGTATCGCACTCTGGTACGATGTCGGCCACCGGGAATCCGTCATCTATGATAACTATTTTCGGAATTGCGGCAAAGGGCTCAAAATCGAAATCAGTCACCGGGCCTATATCGCCAACAACGTCTTCGATCGGTCCGAGCTTTTTCTTTGCAACGCGGGCGAATGCGAAGTCTTCAATAACACACTGATTGACTCCCGGATGGACATCATGCGTAATAATCGGGGTATCCGCTGGAACAAGCGATTCAGTTTCAATCACGCGGCCACCGGGCCCGGGATCTACGGCTATCATGGCCATAAGATCGCCAATAATATTTTTGCTGGGAACCCACGGGATGACATTCTTTTCCAGATCGATGATCGCAATGAGCACGATCCTGAGTTTCCGGCGGAGCTCATCACTAACAACCTCTTCGCGGGAACAAACAACATCGCATTCGAGGCGCAGTTTCAGCCCAACGACTGGCCAATGACTCAATTCAAGACGCTGGAAGAATTCGACGAAGTCTATGGTGAATTCGTGAGTGGTAATGAGCAAATTGAGATCGATTTGAATGCGCTTTTTCACTCCCGCCAGACAGGAGATCTGAGGTTGAATGATCTTCCCGGATTAATTCCGGGCACGGCGATTCCTTACGCGGTTGCACAAATGCTTGGTTGGAAGACGGTCGGCAATAACGTCGGCGCATTTGGGCATCAAAAAGGGGTCATTCCGTAATGTTTAAGGTTTTTTTGAAGAACTGGATAGATGTCGAATTCAGGAGAAAGTGGGGAAGTTTGGCATCTACTCTAAACATTACGGAATGACCCCTTTATTACGTTCTCGAGGAGCGAGTTCTTGGCATCTTCGACAGCCATACCTTTCCTAACACTTTTTGTTACTGCTTGAGAGAACCCGTTAAAGTTTTTGCCAGCTTTCATATACCTGGCTCGACCTCCACCATGCGGTGCATCTTTCGGGGCGCCGGGCCCCCAAACCTTGTAAGAAAATCCGATGTGGTAGCCATGCTTTTCCAGCTCCAATGGATACGATGGTATCGAATTATCCCACTCTCCCATCAAAATAGAGCCCATCCCTGTACGCCAAAAGTGTTGTCCCGACAGCAGAGAACTCCTGCACGGTGTGCAGGATGGCGAACTGACAAAAGCATTGTTGAATAATACACCCTCGCTGGCTAATGCGTCGAAGTGTGGGGTTGAGATCACGTCATTGACCGTTCCAGGGCCGTCGATCTGGGCGAAGATACTGGCATGGCGGCCCCAGTCATCCGCAAAACAGAAGACAATATTTGGCCGCTGTTCGCTGGCCTGTGCACTGAATGCGCTTAGAAGCGAAACCGTTATGATTGAATACAGAAAGACTCTCATCGTTTTTGGAACAGCACTTGTTATGTTTGCAGGTGTTATGTCTCTGGTCTAGACCATGTGAAAGTATTCTTCCCATCCCGCGCGGGGCGCAGGGTCGAGAAAAGCGTTTGCTTCCTCATTATTTGCGAAGGTGTTCGTTTCCCTGTCAAAATTCAGTTCGCCACCAAGGCGCTGTGCAATTTGCCCCAGGTTGAGCATCTGGCATAGCGGGGCAGCAATGGAAAACGGTGAGCGCGCTTCCTCTTCTCCCCTGCAAGCTAGAGCGAAGTTCTTGAAATGGTCGGAGTTCTTGCTCGGAAACTTGGGGAGAGACGCGTGGACTTCTTTCATTCTGTCTCGCGGAATGACTCGAAGCGCATCGCCGTGAGAACCACCGAGAAAAGTGAGATCCTTTCCGTAGAGAACCTTACCCTTACTGTCCACCTTTAACTCAATCGGCACACGCTGGCCGGATGTATCCAGATTTCCATACTCAGTATCAATTGTAGGAGTGTTGCCGACACCATCATACCAGTTCAGTTCACAGGGAGGCATCCCTTCGCGCGCGGGGAAGTCGAATCGCAGCGTGGATGCCTTAGGGAAAACAAAATTGTTCACGCCTTCGCGCTTCACCACCGTAATCTTATCCGGCATCCCTAGCTTCAAAAATCGATGAGCGGTATCCACAATATGGGCACCCCAGTCTCCAATGGCCCCACCTCCAAGGTTATACCAATTTCGCCAGAGTCGCGGGTGGATCTGCTCGCTGTAAGGAACCATCTGTGCACCGTCCATCCACTGATCCCAGTCAAGCCCGTCCGGGACTGGATCACTCGGGTAGTCCGTAAATGGCTTTCCCCTAAGGTTCAAAACATTATCGCCGCAGAACCAAGCATCGATCCGAGTAATATCCTTGATCACCCCAGCTTCCGCCCAGGATTTAAACTGGAAATAGTTCGCGCCTGAGTGCCCCTGATTACCCATTTGAGTGACGACATTGGATTGCTCGGCCATTTTCATCAGGCGTTCACATTGGCCAAACGTGGGTGCGATCGGCTTTTGCAGATAGAGATGCTTTCCTAGCGACATCGCGAGCATCGCCGCGCTGAAGTGGGCATGGTCGGGAGTGGCAATCACGACGGAGTCGAGCTGATCACCCATTTTTTCAAACATGACCCGAAAATCCGTAAAGGCCGGAACCTCAGGGTGTGCCTTCATCACTTTTTTGGGCAGTGAGTGATTCAGATCTGCATCACAGATCGCGACGAGCCGACATAGCTGGGTTCGTAGCATCGACTTCATGTTGACTATTCCTTGTCTACCGGCACCGATCAGGGCAAATTTAATTTCTTCGCTGGGTGGCAAGTTACCGGAGGATGATTTCTGCCCTAAGACAAAACGGGAAGGAACGATCATGAAGGTTCCAGCTGCTACACCACTGCCTTTAATAAATGTTCTACGGTTCATATTCTTTGGGGAATTAAGTTCAATTGATCGTATTTTTACTTATCGGGAAACGATTCATGTTGTTGGATTTCTTGGACAGCAGAGTCGTGGACTTTGGGTGATTACGCGGATCACGTCATTTTACTTTCAGTTTCAAAAACAGTATGCCCGGCTCGTCGTCAATCGACACAGAGAAGCCTTGCTGGCTGAATGAGGCCGTTCCGTCGCCATAGAGTATCTCTATCTCATAATCGTCTTTTAGCTCAACAGGTAAGCGATAGGTATAGTCTGCATTTTCAGAGAACTCTCTCAGGCAGAGCAGGTAGAGTTCCTCTCGGTTTTCAGAAACAGATGCAAAGCCAGTCCATGAACTGCCAGAAGGTTCTTGTCCAATAGGAGCTATATTAGCGGAAAAGATCTGTTCTCTATGCTCACGCCATATCTTGGAAAGTGGAGCCATCTTTTTGCGATATTCAGCGGGCAGATTCTGGGCTTCAAACCATCCGAGGGGATTAGAAAACATGACCGTAGCAAACAGGTAATCTGCCGGATAATTGACTGGAGCAAAGGGCTCCTTTTTATATTTTTTATGTGTGGCATTCCGCTGGTTATTCAAAAACTCAAAGCGCAGACGGCCGGGATCCACCCAACGGGATAAATTCCACAGGTTTCTCAGGGTCCGGTGAGGCCAGTAGCTTCCCCTGTCTGTATAACGGTTTTGGACAAACAGGTTGCCTTCGCTGATGGATCCGAGAAATCCGGGACGCTTATGCTTTCCGGTTAAATCAATCAACAGAAGTATCTCATCATTTGATTGGGTGCGCACTGCGGACAAAAGATGATTGAGTCGTTCCTGGGCGAGCGGTGACTCAATATCCAAACCATCAATCTTAAAGTGGTTAATGCCGTGAGTTTTATGCAGTTCGAGCAAGGTCATTACATCCTTTTCCCAATTGGCAAATTCATTCTCAGAGTCCGGTGCGTACCAGAGTCCTATCTTTACGCCCTCTTTTTCACCTTTTTCAAGAATGGGCTTCAGGCCGTTGGGCAGACGTTCCTTGTTGACTTGCCAGAAGGAACTGGAAACGCCCCAGAACCCTTGCAGCCCCTTTGTTTTCATCGGGCCTTTAAACGCTGAGTTACCGGAAAGACCCGTCTGCCAACCGTCGTCAATACGCAACACATCCGCTCCAATTTCCTTGGCTGCATCTATCTCCTGAAGCAGGAATGTTTCATTAATGGCAGAGTCGCGGGAACGATCACCCCAAGTGTTAATAATAAATGAAGGAATCCTGTGTATGGGAGTATCCGGACGCAATGAACGCTGCCAATTTTGCAATGCTGCTGTGCATTCAAATGCTCCTCCACTAAACGGAAGCACCGTCCATAAATTCTCTTCTTGCTCATAATCGTCTTTGAACAGTTCTACGTTCAGTTGATTGTTCACAAGCTCAAAAGTGATATCCACTTTGGGGGCAAAGGGACGTGACGTCGGCATAGGTGATCGACGCACAAAGATATGACCCTGATCCGTGGATTCGTTTTTGATGATAAACAAATTCCCGGTCATTTCCACTTTTGCATTGGGACTAATCGGCTGGGTAGAAACCACTGCGGGGTTATCATGCGCATCTGTCCTGTCCCTCAAGTCAACCTGAGTTAATAAAAAGGAATTACCAGTCAGAGTTTGGGTGGAAACCAGTTCTGGTTCTGCCTGTGTCGTTTTTGATTTTTCTGCTGCGTTCACGAGCGGCAACACACCCAAACAGATCATAAATAATGCTTGTTTGATGATGGGATTCATGGGTTTTCTTTTGTTTTACTATCAAAAATTCATCGTTGGGTTAAAAGTATGGATACTATACAAATATGCTGGGCTTTCATCTAAATATGCAGCATGCTGCCGTGTTTACATGGATATTTAATTCTGTAATCGCGATTAATTGAATCACCACTACTCTTGGCTGACATCCAGGCGAAAGAAGCACTTCGGTGTTTCAATGGTGATCCCGATCTCGACCACCACTTCCTGGATCTCATCATCGATTGCGCTGGTGTTGGCTCCACTGATGTCCCGCGGGCTCCAGGAACCCGGGCTCAGGTCGGGGGATTCCATCAGGGTGTAAGAGAGACCATAGGCGGCAGGATCGATCCGTCGCCGGAAGGTGAGTTCGAACATCATTCCAACACCTCCTGTGGGCTTCACCTTGAAAACCGGGCGGATGCCGTAGTCATCGGAAGGATTGGTGGGATCTCCGCCAAAGGCGAAGTTTTCCAAGTTGCTGAATAGTGCATTGTTGGGATGAGCGTCCGGCATAGCATCGTCCCCGGTCAGGCTGGGGAAACCGCTGATCCAGGTGTCATATGCTTCGGCTGCTGAATCGATAACACTTATGTTGATGGTGAGCGCAGCACCCGCGACACCACTCGTATCATAAGGTGTCATGGTCAGCGAGTGTTCGCCGAGGGCAAATTGACCGCCTGGCAGGTTATTGAAAAACAGCTCCCAAGCCGGCTTATTCTCTGTTTTTGTGGCCGCAGTCGCCCCAGACAACTCAAAGATGACAGAGCCGAAGTCTCCCGATGGCGAGGCGTTCGCCCGAATGTTGAGTGCAGCGGTTCCGGTCTCTGCAATATCGATGACAAAATCTTCCGTCAGATTGTCAAAGCCAGAGACATTGGTGATCGACAATGAATCAATCCATGTGGTCGGAGTATAAGTCACATAGCTAGCCGTAATAACAGCAGGTGCGGCAGGCATGGTGAGCGTTGTATTTGCGCTGTTGATATTAGTCACCGTCGCAACGTCACCGGTCCAGGCATCGAAAACCTGACCACTAGGCGCTGGATCAGCATTGAGGGTCACAACGGTTCCTTCGGTGTAATCGCCGTCGCCGCTGCCGCTGTTGACCGTCAGAGCATAAGTGGGCGCTGGCACACCGTCACCAATCACAAGGGTGAACGATTGCTCAGCTGTATCTTTATCAAAATCCGTAACCTTCACCGTGAAACTAAAAGAGCCTTCTACGGTGGGCGTTCCGTAGATAACGCCATTATCCAGTATGAGCCCTGGGGGTAGGGAGCCCACGGGTATGCTCCAGCTAAGTTTTCCGTTTCCACCAGAAAGCTGAATTCCTGCGGTATATGCCGTATTTAAGGAACCGTTATTTAAGTCTGTAGAGGTAATTTGAGCTGAGGTATTATCATCAAAATAAGGGATGAAAAATGAGTTGGCACCTGCTTGGACATTTTCAAAGGGGCCAGGCGTTGGGGATTCAGTGTCTCTAGCTTCACCCAAAATATCTTGGTCGACGAACAAGTCACTTCCATCCCAGTTTTCCATTCTCATGTTGGTTATTGGAACTTCACCAGCTGAATCGGATGAAACCATAGAGGTGAAATCGTTAAGCATCTCGGCAGGGGCATTAAAGTTCACCCTTAATCCGTCATTTTCTGCATTGAAGGAGTAGTTAGCTTCGAAAGAGGGTAGATAGAGATCATAAATATCTTCATAAGTCGCAGTTGCTCCCAGTAAGACATTCCCATCAACCTCATCTGGGTCAAAATTGTAAGCTAGACCGTCATTGATAGAAAGGTTGTTGAGTGTCCGATGTAACGGAGTGTAATTAAATGCTTGGGTGCCGACCTTGATCATGGTGTGCGGCTCCCAAATGTTGGCTGATCTGGAACCGGCCATGGTCGCACTCATTGTCGTATTGATAAGCAAATTATGTGCGGTGATAATTCCGCTGCCCGCCCTGAATTTCAGATCCTTGTTTTTGCCCTTATTATTCTTATGGATCAGTATATTATTATCGATCAAAACAGGGCCATGGCAAATTTCGACCTCAATGGCTTTATTCTCCATCTCGAAAAGATTGCCCGTAATCCGTACATTTTGCAGGGCATTATCCAGCCATACACCATAATTGGCTCGGCCTTTACCGTTTTTTCTAACGATGTTGCGTGATATAATGATATCTTGGCTGCCTAAAAGTTTTATCGCAGACGTGGTCCACTCCACAAATTCATTTCGATAATTGATTTCTTCAATGATATTGCGGTCGATAACGCTCTTGTAGCAGTAGGTGAATCCATGGATGCCATTCATTCCACATTTGGTAATGACATTGTTTCGTATGATGTGATGCCCAAAAGTATCATATGCACTGTTACTCTTTTCAGGTTCTGACTCGCCGAGGGAAATCCCCCTGCGCCTGCCGTATGAAATGTCATTATTCTCAATGATCCAACTTCTGCCGCCATGCGGCCCAATTAGCCCCGGGGCTTCAAAGGTATCTGAGACTGGAGGGTCCGCAGCGTGCATCATTGTGAATCCACTTACGGTGATGTAGTCGACATTGATCGCGGATGGGAAAAACACGACTTCTCTCACATTGATCTCTGCCAGTTCTTCGTTGGGGTTGAGTGAGCCGAAATGAGCCCAGATGGTCGTGGTTCCTTTTCTTGTGCTAGTAAACCACTGATCCTCTTGAATTTCGTGCGCAGAAGCTGTTACGCCATCATCGGAATCCTTATGCTCTATAAGTCCTTTGCCGTTGATATAGACATCACCCATATGACTGTTGAGTCCACTCACTGCATACTGTGTGGTGGCTAGTGTCGTATAGGGATTCGTTCCCGGAAAGAAATTGTTAACATCGAGTTCAATTTTCCAGACACCGCTCTCAAAAGCAGGGTCCGTCTCTTGCACCCAGTTCGTTATACGCTCGGAACCCTTGATGACCGCCTGCTCGCCCTCAGCAGCTTTGTAGGTAATGCGGGCATCCTCACCTGTGCCCCCGCGTGCCGGGTTGACGTGCTCACGATAGACACCTTCATGCACGATCACAGTATCTCCCGGTTGGGCTTGTTGCGCAGCGTAATTAATGGTCAAATATGGGCTGGTTTCCGAACCGGAATTAGCGTCACTGCCCGACTTCGCGACATGGATCGTACGAGCCATCACGACCTGAGGCACAAATACCCCGATCAGCATGATCAGACTAATGTGTTTCGCAGCCGTTCGCCATATCTTTGCTGCATTATTTCTTCTTTCACGGCGAATTGCCGAACTGGATGAGATGGATAGAGTGTGTTGTGCCGCATGTAAGGGGCTGAGAGAGCTTCGCTTCATTTGGGGGAGGGGGAGGGGATGAGATTGCGGATAGATGAAATTTCTATCCCGCCTGATGATCCGAATGGTTCTCCGCATCTAATCTACTTGCAGTTCGTGAAACTGCGAAACGGTATAGAGTGAGAACTTTCGTAACCATTGCGGATTCTATACCTGGGACGCGTTCTGCACCTTAAAAATGGTGCGTAAATCAACTCGAAAATAGTGCTATTCGCCCGTAAACCCTTGTTTTAGAGGCGTTTCATTGGATCCGTGAATAAAAAACGAGCTGTGTTAGCGGGACGAAACTGGTTCATCTTCAGATGAAGCGGTCTCCAAAGACTTCTGGAATTCACCTGGGCTCACTCCCGTCGTCTTCTTGAAAACCGTGCTAAAGTAGTTTGAGTCATTGAAGCCGACATCAAAGGCTGTTTCTGTCACCGTTTTTTCTGCAAGCATTCGTTTCGCCTGCTCAATTCGGAAGTGTGTCAAAAACTGGTTCACTGTTTGGCCGGCGCCTTTCTTGAATTCGCGCATAAAATGAGCACGACTCAAATTAAGGGCCTCGGCGATGGAATCCACACTCAGGTCTTGGGTATAGTTCGCTTCAATTTGTCTTTTCGCTTTCACGACAATTGCATTGGTCCGCTTGTCGGGTATCTCCGCAATCATTTCTGACAACTCGACCGCTTCAGACCGCAGTATTTGACTCATTTGATCCGGATCCGACAAGGACTCTATTTCTGACACCAAGCTTTCATTTCGAGCGGCCAACTGTTCAGAATCGCCACCGGCCTGAATGGTTACATCGGTCAGCATGCCCAGGATGGTACGGATGCGCATTTTGTAGACGCTCATATTGCCAATGGACAGCTCCTCCAGATCGGCCAGCAAATGTTCGATTTCCGGAACCACTGAATTCGGACCAGACTGGACCAAATACTGGAGTTCCTCATTTAGGAGCGTGACCCGTCCCTTCAGGTCATTAATATCCTTATAGACCACCCAAGCCCAAGAGGCAGCAAACACAACGGAGCCCGCGTAATAGAGTCCATGCTGCCGAAAAAGGGTCCCAATCGTCATGATACAGCCAAACAGTAGCGCACTCACTAAAAAGATGAGTAAGGATGTCCGATGTTCAGAATTCAGTTCTCGATACAGTAGGAGTCCGCAGGGAATTATCAAATAAACGAATGCTGCAGTAATCTGAGCCGCGTGTGCCAGATCAGTCAAATCCCACCCCTCGGGAGCGAGCCAGCCAAACACACTGGGTTCCATGCCGAAATGACGCGAACCCGCAGCGATCAATAGCATATAAACACCAGCAAATGTAACACCTCCCACAAAGGAGCCAAAATAGAGCGAACGACTCTTCGGAATGCCCGAGTGGCTCAGAACAGCTAACAGAATCGAAGGCAGCACAACGGCAAAAAACATAAACATCCGAATGTAGACCAGATTCACAGAATCCATCGACATCGACCATAGCTGAAGCGGACGCGTTACGAGAAATAAAATGAACGACAGTAAAAAGCAGGCATAGAGTCCGTATTCCGAAGCAATGCGCCTCTTCACGAGCGTGAAATAGATGAACACAAAAAGAAAAATCTGCGCCGCCAGAATTGGCGCCAGAAATTCTTCTATGACTTGTTTACTAATAGCAGACATCTATTTTTTAAGCAAAAGAAACCACATTGAACCCTACTGATGGCGTTTGAATTAGCTAGAATTTATAGCTATTCAGGTGATGACTCGCTCTCTGCGGTGGATTCGACGCTATGGCTTGTTCTGGGATTCTTTGTTTTTTACCGGGTTTTTTCCGAGGATGGTCTTTTCGTAGAACTTGCCTTCGTCGATCAAGCGAGGGTCGCTGGTGGATCTCAATTCGTTCATTAGCTTGTTGCGCAATTCTGTCACCGTGTCCTGATGCTCTGGCGAGTCCGCAAGGTTGTTCATCTGGTATGGATCATTCTTGATGTGATAGAGTTCTTCTTCCGGGCGCTTTCCGTATGCATGCTCGAAAAAGGTTTTTCCTTCGCTCTGTCGATGGCTCACGATCCAGGCTTTGGTGGGGCCGCTATCTTCGTCCGCAATGGTCACTCTGGTGTTCGTAGTGAGTTCTTCAAGAGATGGCTCTTGGCCGCCATTTAACCTGAAGTGATCGCCCAAGGGGTATCGATCCGGTTTGAAGTTGATGATGAACAGGAAGTCTTTGGTGCGGATGGCCCGTTGCGGGTAAGTGATCTGGCCCTCACGTGCTTCTGGAACGTGACGTTCGCGACCAATGTAGACCTGAGTTCTTTCTGGATCCACCAGTCCTGCTTGATCAGAGCTCAAGACCTTCCACAGTGATTTCGCGGTCATGACGTCGAGAGGAGCGACTCCGCCAGCCTCCATAAAGGTAGGAGCCAGATCGGGTAGTGAGACAAAGTCCTCAACGATGCGACCGCCTTTAATTCCCGGTCCGACGAGTAGAAGCGGGACCTGGCTGCCGAAATCATATAGATTGGATTTTCCGTGAGGGAAGCCCGGCGCACCGTGGTCGCCGGAGATCGCGATAATGGTATTCTCGTATTCGCCGATTTCTTTAAGCACTTCGAAGAGAACACCAATACCACGATCAAAGGCCTGAGCTTCGCCCAGATAGTCGTTCAGGTCTTCGCGAACTTCGTGAACGTCGGGTAAAAATGGCGGCATTTTACCTTTCAATTGGTCGGGATCCATTCCCCACAGTGCTTTCCCAGAGCCTTTAGTCCATTTGCGGTGGACATTCGTCGGACCGAACCAATAGCAAAACGGCTCTCCGTCTTCGCGTGCGAGGAGGAAGTCCTTGAAGTTCTGCCGCACTTCGTCGTAAAGCGTCTCCTTGGCTTCGTCGACGGACAACCCTTTTCTTACCAGCTTGGTGGCTGTCTGAGAGAAGTTGTTAAAGCTTTTGCCCGCTTTGATGTATATGTTTTTAGTTCCACCAAAAGGTGCACTGATCGGAGTTCCGGGACCCCATGCTTTGTAGGAGTATCCTATATGGTAACCACTTTTTTCCATCTCCAAAGGATAGGAAGGTATGGACTCATCCCATTGCCCCCAAAGAATGGAGCCCATTCCTGTTCGCCAGAAATGTTGCCCGGAAAGGAGAGCGCTCCGGCATGGTGTGCAGGACGGGGAGCTGACAAAGGCATTATTGAATAACACACCCTCTTTGGCCAAAGCGTCGAAGTTCGGTGTCGCAATCACATCGTTGACGGTTCCGGGGCCGTCGATCTCGGTGAAGACACTGGCATGCCGTCCCCAGTCATCCGCAAAGCAGAACACGATGTTAGGACGCTTTGCGGCGGCATGAAAATTCAATGTGCAAAGGAGCAGAATAACTCCAAGTAGATGTGAGAACGCTTTCATCGGTAGGGATCCTTGATTTGTATCAGTGATATTACGGGGTGTGAGGTTTTTGACCGGATATATTTTCCGGACCGTGCCAGGTACTCTTCGTTTCCGGGGAGGCTTCCATTTTCACCGGGCTAACTTTCTTTTTGTTCTGAAAATCCTTCTTCGTTGCGATTTCGTTCCAGCGCTGGGCCATGGCTTGAACTCTATCGGGAAACTGATCCGCAAGGTCATTTTGCTCGGTTCGATCATCCTTAATGTTATAGAGCTCCCACTGGTGTTGATAGAAGCTGACCAGTTTCCAGTCGCCCTGACGTAATGCCCGGCAGGTTCCGAATTCAAAATACAGCTCCGCATGCGCCTCGCGCGGTTCGCCCTTCAGCAACGGCACCAGGGATTTCCCCTCGCGCGGTTGGACGTTCTGATCATCTGGATAGGTGCCCTCGGTTAATTCAAGTACGGTGGCCATCACATCAATGAGGTGCGAGGGCTCGCTTTCGAAGCTTCCAGCTTCTCGGATGCCATTCGGCCAATGGGCGATGAAAGGGGTAGAGATGCCGCCTTCGTGCTGGGTTTGTTTGTAATGTTTGAACGGTGTATTGCCGACGGTTGCCCAGCTTGCATCATAAAGCAGGTATGAGCCTCCCTCCCAGGGGGGAATATGGAGGTTTTTGCTGCGTTCAAACGGGCAGGCTCCATTGTCGGAGAGCAACATGATCAGAGTGTTTTCGTAAACCCCTTGCTCCTTGAGATAGTCGATCAGGCGTCCCATGTTTTGATCCACGCTATCCACCATGGCGGCATACACCGCCATGCGATAACTTTCAAAAGCACGCTGTTCTTCAGTGAGTGTGTCCCAGGCGGGAACGTGCTTCGGCAGTGGTGGCAATGTCACATCTTCAGCGAACAAGCCTAACTTCATCTGCTTTGCAAAGCGTTCCACGCGGATGACTCCCCAGCCCACATCATAGCGCCCCATGTATTTCTCGATATCACGTTTCTTGGCTTGCAAGGGATAGTGGGGGGCATTGAACGCGATGTAGTGAAAAAAGGGTTTTCCTGACGCGATTGACTTGTCGAGAAATTCCAAGGTGTAATCGACATTGGCATCGGTGGTGTAGAAATCCTCATCGAAATCATTCCAGGGTTCACGACCGTAGCGGAATGTCTTGTCGCCAATGAAAAAATCAGTGGCGCCGGACAGGTGCCCCCAATACTGCTGAAATCCGAAATCGAGTGGCGTCTTTTTCAGATGCCATTTACCCGTCATGCTGGTTGCATAGCCCTCTTGGCCTGCCACTGCTGCAAGGGTCGTGGCGCGGCTGAGTGAACTGTTGCCCGCCTGATTGCAATACAGGCCGCTCAAGAGACTCACCCGCGAAGAATGACATTTCGCCGTATTGTAAAACTGGGTAAAGCGAATCCCCTCCTTGGCCAGTTGATCGATATGGGGTGTTGCAATTTCGCTGCCGTAACAACCGAAGTCGGCATAGCCCAGATCATCCAGCATGATTAAGAGAATGTTCGGACGTTCAGCTGCGGCTAGCAGGGGAATTTGAAGCAGCAGGAGCGCGTGGATCAACAGGGCTTTATAATTCATTGGGAGTATATTTTATCTAGTCTGGAATAGGACTCTAGTTTTGTTTTTTGCTTTTCTGATTTTCCCGTCTTGCAGCTTGTTCGTCTCTGAGCTGTTTCCATACACCCTGGTTTTTTAATTGTTGGGGCATGGGCAGGGCGGTGTCTTCGATGCTGGGGAGGAGCGCGCGCATCTGCTCGACGATGTGACTGTATTCGGGGTTGTTGATTTCATTCGTCCACTCCTTGGGATCTTTATGGTGGTCGTAGAATTCTTCTTCCGCCGCGGAATAGCGGATATAGCGCCCGAGTTCATTGCGTATGCTGAGGTGTGCCAGTTCGGGTAGGCCCTTGTTAGTGGACCCGGTAATGGCGGTGCTCTCCCATTGCGCGGATGGATCTGTCAGGAGCGGGACGAGGGAGCGACCATCGAGAGTGTCTGGCGGGGTGATGCCACAGAGTTCGGTCAGGGTGGGGTAGATATCCAGGGTCGAAATGAACCGCTCGCAGGTATTGCCATTACTCGGGTTGCCGGGCAGCCGGATGAGGAACGGAATGTGAGTGGCTTGTTCCCACAGCGTGCCCTTCTGCCAGCGATTCTTTTCACCCAGATGGAACCCATGATCGGAGAAAAGAATGACGATGGTGTTATCGCGGTAGGGACTTTCATCCAGCGCATCGAGGATCCGGCCAAACTGGGCGTCGACGTAGGTGATGGTGGCCAAGTGGGCCTGAACGGCGCTTTTCAGGTGTCCGCCTTGGATGACGCGTTGAACAAAATCCGCCTTTCCTTGGGTCATGGCCAAAGCCAAAGGGGGTAAATCATCCAGATCATCCTCAGGCAGCTCCGGAACCGTTAATTCCTCCAGGGGATAGAGGTCGAAATACTTCTGAGGGACATACCACGGCATATGAGGGTTAAAGGTGCCGCAGGTCACGAAGAAGGGCTGGTCGTGCGCTTTGCCCAGTTCCGCGATGGCAAAGTCGGCGACCTTGGTGTCATGCATCTCCTCTTCCGGCATTTCAATCGGCCCCCAATCCTGCTCTCCCTTACCGACCGGCATCAAGGGCATCTTGGAGACACCCCCGGCATCGCGGCGGTTTAATCGTGGGCCACTCGGAAATCCGGAACCATAGCCATGGCTGATCTTTCCAGCTGTGGCCAAGTAGTACCCAGCTTCTTTGAAGGTTTCACCAATGGGGGTGGAGTTGATCAGGGGTTCACTCTCGTTCCCGCCCGGAAGGTTGTGATAGTGCCCCGATTTCCAGGGAGCCACGCCAGAGAGAAATGCGGTGCGAGACGGAGAGCACGTCGGGGAGGCGGTGTAAGCGTGGACAAAATTCACACTGCTCTCCGTGAATTTCTTCAGGTTAGGCGCAATGCATTTCCCCCCGGCATAAGGACTCTGAAAATCGAGCGGCCAGGCGTTGAGATCGTCCGCCATGATCCAGAGGATGTTCATAGGCTGAGCAGGCGGTGCATCTTGAGATCGCCCAGAGTGGGCTAAAGAAAGGGCAACGAGGAGTGGCAGGAATCCGCGTGCCAACCAGGCATGCATAAAGGTGAGGAGAGTGTTCATTCGACAGGTTTCAGGTTAAGGTTCCTGAAGTTAAAGGTTGCTGAACCTATGGGATAGTCTTTCGGAATAAGTACAAGTACAGCTAGATTTTACAGTCATCTGGGCGCTTCGTAAAGAGCTCGGTAAATACGGGCAGCGTCCCACCGGATCAATCATTCCCGACGCGCCTGGGGTTAGTCACCCCAGAGACTGGGAAGAGGTTCCAGAAACGACGCGAGACCATCCGATAAAAAAACGGCCATTCATTAGAATGACCGTTTTTGATGATTGTCTTGTCAGCGTGCTTACTGTCGCTTTCTGCGGAGCACGTAAAGCGCACCGAGTCCTAAGCCCAGCAGAGCAAAGGTTGATGGCTCAGGAACTGCTACAATGT
>JBCBYL010000170.1:0-3943 GCA_039815855.1 Verrucomicrobiota bacterium | reverse complement strand
CCCTTGCTACTCGGTTTTCTAGAAAACCGAGTAGCAAGGGCATCTGTCTTTCCTGTGTTAAGACGCGATAATAGACACGTGTTTTTCGGAAGAGCAAAAAGATAGCAATGAGTAAGGCGTATCTGATATCTACCCAGAAATGATGGGTGAAGAAATTGAGGTAAGCCAACAAGGCAATGATTCCTGCGGCGGGCAGTGGCGGGAATGATTCAAAGCGTAAATAAAACACTCTCCAAGATCTGGCCATGTAGCTTCCCACCGCACTGTAGAGGAAGCCGGCAAACAAGGGGACGTTCATGATGCGTATCAAGGAATCTTCAGGATAACTCCAGGAACCAATTTGATCAGCTGTTTTAAACAATTCCATAATGGTCGCCATGAGGTGGAAAAGGATAACGACGCCAAATTCACGGAGGCTTTCTAATTTGAGTGTCAGGAGGGCGATTTGAATGAAGAGGGCATAGCAGAAGAGAAAGTCATATCGGCTCAGGGCAATGTCAGGGTAGTAAACGTGACTCAAAAGCAGGGCCAAGAGCATGGCGGCACCGAATAAACAGGCCCACGCCTGTTTGATACCAAACCAGAGGAACTCACCAGAAAGAGGTCGTAGCTGATCAGCTAGTTTTTCCCATCTTCGGGCTGCCATGAAATCGAGTATTATCGTTGAGGATGAAAATCAAAGCCCTTATTTAGCATCGGCTTCGTCCTGAATAAATTGAAGATAATCAGGGAGAGCAGAGGCATCTTCTAAGGGGAGAGTCTTCAAAAGTTGACCCTTTTCGATGAGGGCGATGCCGGGGAGCTGGAATCCATCCCCATCCAACCAGCTGACGCGATGACCTTGGGTGAAGGCTTCCCATCCGCGCTGCCAGATTTTGGGTCCGAGTAATTGAGCCCAGCCGCCTCTTCCGTAGTTGAGGGCCTGATAGAGGAGCTGATCAGGATCGCTGATTTGTTCTGCATGCTCGAGTTGATAGGTTTGTAAGAGAGAGCTGAAAGAATCTGGATCAGACATATGATGGACAACGAGTCGGACACCCTTCTTCTCAAGGTCAGCAGACTGATCACTCAAGTCCTGAAGCGCTTCACGACAAAAAATGCAGCCGCTATGACGGAGTGAAACAAGAAGAATGGGATGCTTTTCACTGATCTCATTGAGGGTGGCGCCCCTTTCTGTTGCAGTGTTCAGAACATGCAGAGCGTCCAGGCCGCTCAGGTGGGCGTTCCCTAAATAATGGGTATAGGAGCTTTTGAGGATAAGAAAGAAGGGGATCCACCAGATCAGGTCATTAAAGAGAATCATCCAGGCGAATTGGAGAGGGAGGGTTTCTTGAACGAGAGCTCCGACGAAACCCAGCGGGCCTGCTACCTTCCCCAGAAATCCAACCAGAACGACAGGCCAGTGCCGAATTGGGTCGAATGAAGCGGCCAGGTATCCGATCCCATAACAGCCGACGATCATACCAATGCATTGCCAAAGCTCGATATAGCGTGGTGGTTCCATGCTGAGCAGTGACCACCAGTGCCCGGGAAATAAGACCACCCAGGCGCCGTAGATTAAATTATAGATTCCGGCGGCAAGCATCCACCCTTTCAGAGTAGGGGAGATCATGTGAGTGGTATTGATCCTAGGCATGGGAACAGCATTGATGAGAAAATAAAAAATTCAAATGTTTGAAAGTTTATTTGTCTAGAGCGAGACTGAGGAGGTGACCTATCTTTACTTCCATCTGGTCTTTATTTTCCCAGTCTTCGTCGTAATTGCTTTTTTGCGAAGAATGGAGAAGCCTCTGGAAATACCGGGCAGGAAATGGGGGATAGCGATTATCGCATTGATTGCACTGGTCTATACCACCCCCTGGGACAATTATCTGGTTTCCTCAAAGATCTGGGAATATGGGGAAGGGCGGGTACTCGAATCCCTCATCATCGGTTATGTCCCCATTGAAGAATATCTCTTCTTCATTTTGCAGCCGATCATGACTGGTTGCTTTTTACTCCTCTACCTGGAGAGGAACCCACAATCAATGGATGTGCTCAGTAAGCCATTGGAGCGGGGGAAAGTGGCATGGTTTGGAGCGGCGATCTACCTCAGTCTGTTTGTTTTCGGGGTTATCTGTCTCGTTTCCCTCGGTCCACATTACCGCTATCTGGGGTTGATATTGGCTTGGGCGAGCCCTGTCCTCGCTTTTCAGTGGGGCTATGGCGGGGGAACCTTATGGAAATTGAGGAAGCCATTTATTGGTGCCGTCAGAGCACCCACCATTTACCTCTGGGTGGTGGATTTGATTGCGATTGAATGGCGCATCTGGCACATCCTGCCGGAAACGAGCACGGGCTGTAAGCTGATTACCCTTCCCATCGAAGAAGCGATATTCTTTCTCGTCACGAATCTGCTCGTGGTGCAGGGGCTTCTTCTTTTCTATCAATTAACTGTGAATCTTAAGGCAAAGCTACAGAAACGACACCAGGCACCCATGGCTGCTGAATCGATATAGGAATGGAGGGACTCAGTGATCCTCAAGTGTGGTCCGGACTTATTTTTTTAAGTTCTCTGCTTTTACTCGGGATGCCACATGGAGCGGTCGATCATGACCTCTATTACCATCCAAGGCGTCCAAGTAATTTACAGTTATTAGCCTTCTGTTCGATCTATCTGGCGATAGCTGGATTTCTCGTCGCACTCTGGTGGTTTCTGCCAGTGTTATCCGCTTGGGGATTGATTTTCCTGACCTGGTATCACTGGGGAGAAGGGGATTGGACTTTCGAGAAACAGAACGGGGGGGAAGGGAATCCAGTGAAGTTCCCGTTCGCGGTCTGGAGAGGTGCCTTACCGATGATGGTTCCAGCTCTCGGTAATCCTGAACTCTACGTGGAGGTGATGGAAGCAGCGATTCGGATCGTTGGACATGAACCCGGTGGAGCTTTTCGCTGGCTGGTGACGCAACAGGCCTGGTGGTCACTCATTCTTGGGTTAGTGATTCTGTTTAGTTTTCATGGCCTGGCTTTGAGACGGGCCAATCTATCCTCCCACCAGTTAAGAAGGTATGGCTTGGAAGATTTGTTTCTCATCCTTCTCTTTGTTTCTTTGCCTCCACTGGCTTCTATCGGTCTCTATTTCAGTTTTTGGCACTCAAGACGGCACATCATCACAGTCGCGAGAAAGCTGGGAGGTGATTACCTTAATGAAGAAAAGAAGGTCGCCTGGTTGCATTTTTACAAACGTGCAGCACCTTTCAGCATCGGAGGTATCCTCATGATCGTGATTGTGTATTTGTTAGCGCAGTCACTTCAATGGGACCTAACGAGCCTTATCTCAGCTTATCTGATCATTCTTTGGGCTCTGACTTGGCCTCACGCCATCATTTGTAAGAAAAAGCTCATCTAAAGTCATTACAATCTTTTGCGTTCTAGCGAAACGGACTTATCTGTTAGGTCTAACCCTAAATAAGGAGAAAAAATGCCAGAATTATCATTAGGACAATATGAGCTCGTGTACAACATGTTCTCATTAACCATCGCAAGCATGTTTGCTTCATTTGTGTTCTTTGTTTTAGCAAAGAACAGCGTTTCACCAAAATATCGGGGCTCCGTTATCGCCTCATCATTAGTTGTTTTCATCGCCGGATACCACTACTTCCGTATTTTCGGAAGTTGGGAAGGTGCCTACACCCTTGCTGGAGACAGCTATGTGGCGAGTGGAAAACCATTTAACGATGCTTATCGCTATGTGGATTGGCTCCTGACCGTGCCTTTGCTCATGGTTGAACTCGTGCTTGTGCTCGGACTGAGTAAGGCACTGACCAAATCACTCATCTTTAAACTAGGCATTGCTGCTTTCCTCATGATTGCATTGGGATATCCCGGTGAAATTGACAAGGAAAGCACAGAACTCGCCTCCAACCGTGGTCTCTGGGGACTACTGAGTACGATCCCGTTTGTT
>JBCBYL010000125.1:0-6364 GCA_039815855.1 Verrucomicrobiota bacterium | reverse complement strand
TCTCACCCTCAATGTTGCAATGGATACTCTTTTTGATAAGGAACCCATTACCGGCCCCCTCAGGATTCATGGCCGAGTGCACTATGACGGAATCGAAAAGAAGAACGACCCTGTTCCGAAGACCCAGCTCCTCGTCAATGGGAAGCCATATCAAACGAGGTACTCTGTCGTTCCTGAATTTCTGCTTGATCCCTCTGCCCTGGAAAAAGGAACAAACGAAATTCAGTTACAAACCTCCTTATTCGGAAAGACGGTAACCACGGAACGTCAGCGACTGGAATTAACTCATCGAATTCGTCAGTCAGATCCGCCCAAATCGGAACACCTCTTTTCGATGCGCGATCCTGACTGGGAGAACATTGACCAAAAACACTATTCTGCCAAAAACAGGCGGAAGGGAGACTTCGTTTATCGACTATCAGAGGGGAATACTCTGAGACTCAACCCACCTGCAGAGTGTAATGGCGAATTCGATGTCCTGCTCATCACAGGGCCCGGGAAACCGAAGCATGATTTGAAGCTCACTCATGGAACGTTACGAGATGGAGAAGTTCACCATTCTGAGACGTTTGAGGTAAAAACCCGCACCTGGCAGTCAGAAATCCAGGTTAGCTCAGTCGAGTTCGAAAAAGAGCAGGATTCCTTTTTTGAACTGAAATTAGATGGCGGCAAGGAACCTATCGATATCATTGGCCTCCGACTCGTGGCGCATGAAAGGAAAGAGGATAAAGAAGAGCCTGAAGCCAAGTTGCTCTATCCAGAATCAGGCCAGGAGGTATGGCAAAACGACCTCCTCGTTCTGGATGCCTTTGATCCCTCTGGAATCGATAATGTGAATGTCCTCGTAGATGGAGAACCGATCCAACCTGCATTTCGCCCGCTCCAGCAGTTCGGCAAGATCGCCGTTCCCATCAGTCTGCAACACTTAGACTCCGGTAGCGAAAGATTCACCGTTCAAGTGACAGATCGCCATGGAAACCATGAGACGCTCAGTCCCATCAAGCTGAAAATCTTAAAAGACAAACCCAAGAATCCAACTCCCTACCAGAGGGCCGTTCACCTCCTGAACCGGGTCGCTTACGGCCCTGAGATCAGCCAGCTTGCTAAGATCCTGACCACCTCAGAAGAAGAATGGCTGCGAGGGCAATCGACCAGAGGCACCATGAGCCGTGGCGAATCGCTAGCTTGGAAAGCGTCCGAACTGGAAGTGCTTCCAGTGAACGCATACCTCGTCTCGAAACGGACCCTGGATTATGCGGCGCGGACTCCTAATCCGACTCGAGCCCGATTCACATTCTGGGTCCAGAACCACTTCTCTACCTGGATCCGGAAAGCGGGATTCGATGAAAAAAATTCAGAATCGGAGAACTTTTTCTTTAAAGGCTTCAGCCATTTCAATGATCTCCTGAACCTTTCCGCCCGCAGTCCGGCTATGCTCGTTTATCTGGATCAGCAACGTAGCTTCGCAAACAAGATTAATGAAAACTACGCCCGTGAAATCATGGAATTGCACACGCTTGGAGTCGATGGCCGCTACCAACAAGCTGATGTCACCCAGCTGGCAAATATCCTGACCGGCTGGTCCGCTAGCCGTGAAGGCAGGCGTGAGGGATATGGAGGCCGCCGGCTGGTTAATGAGTTCAGATTCAATCATTCCTTTACAGATCCATCTGAAACAGAAGTCATTGGTATCAAGCTAAGTAAGGCAGAGACTCGTTTCGAGCGGTTTGATCGTATTGAAATGATGATGGAGGCCCTCAGTCGCCATCCCGACACTGCTCGTTTCATCAGCACGAAGCTGGCAGAATACTATGTTGCCTCCCCTGCCCCTGACGCCTTAGTCGAAGCCTTAGAGAAGACATTCCACCTCACCGGTGGAGATATGTCGAAACTGATGATGACCATGACGTCACATCCGCAATTCTGGGAACAGATCAATGAGCCGCGATTCATGAATCCACAGGATTACTCGCTGCGCCTCTTCAGGAACTTCCAGATTACCAATCGTCCAGACCTCCTCACCAGCTTTCTCAAAAGGAGCGGCATGCCTCTGTATGAACGCACCACTCCCGACGGGTATCCTGCTGAGCCCCAAGCCTTCGCCGACTCCAATGGCTTTCTGCAACGCTGGCAGTTGACTCAGCAATTAAAATGGCCTCTCTACCAATACGTGACCAAGTGCTGGAAACCCAATCAAGATTGGAACGAAAACAAGGATTTTCTCGCCAACGCTGTCAACACCACCCTGACAGGCTTTTCTTTTTCTGGCTCCGAACACGAAATTCTCAATCGGGTCATCCAAGAGGAAAAAAATCAGAAGGCATCCCTACAGGATGTAGCCGCTCTCGTTTTACAACTTCCACCAGGCCATGCGAATTGACCTTTAATCCAATCAATCTCAACCAGAACCGAATATGAACCTAACACGCCGATATTTCCTTAAATCAAGTGGAGCCCTCGCTGTTTATTGTGGAGTCAATCCCCTGAATCCATACCTCCTCGCAGAGCCCGGCCAACAACCTGTCGATGTCAAAAAGGGAAAAACCCTGGTGGTCATTTTTCTCCGTGGCGGTACGGATGGGCTTAACCTCGTCGTTCCCCATGGGGATGATCACTACTACAAAGTCAGAAAGAACATCGCCATTCCCAAACCTGGAAAGAACAAGGGGGCAATTGATTTAGATGGATTTTTCGGGCTCCATCCCAGTGCGGCTCCCATGGCCCCCCTCTTTGAAGAAGGGGTCTTTCAAGCGCTGCATGCGGTAGGGTATGACCACAATACCCGGTCACACTTTGAAGAACAAGATGTCTGGGAAACCGGCGTGATCGGAAATACAGTCCAGTCTGATGGCTGGCTCAACCGTCACCTCCAAACTTCAAAAGGGCACGGCCTGATCCGCGCCCTAGCAATTGGTGATACTCTACCGCGAATTCTGCACGGTAAGTCACCGGCCTATGCCGTTCGAGGCATCTCCGATCTTTCCCTGCCACCCTCTTCCCTGGCGAAGGAAGGAGTCTTTGCCGCATTGGAGCACGCTTATATGCCTTCTGACCGCAACATGGCGCGCGATGGTGTTGAACTGGTTCACCAAACCGGAACCCTTACCCTTGAGGGTGTCAAATTGCTCGAGAAGATCAAAGCCCAGCCCTATCAGCCCAATGCCGAATACCCTAAAGACGGCTTTGCTAACAAACTAAAAGAAGCTGCACGACTCATTAAAGCGAATATCGGACTGGAAGTCATCGAGGTCGACCTCGGTGGATGGGACACTCATAACCGACAAGGTGGAGTCGAAGGCACCTTTGCCAATAAGGTCAATATACTGAGCGAGTCGGTAAAAGCCTTCACCCAGGACTTAGGCTCACACCTCGATGACACCCTCATCATGACCCTGAGTGATTTTGGCCGCACTGCCAGAGAAAACGGCTCCCAAGGAACAGATCATGGCTGGGCCAATTGCCTCTTCATGGGAGGAGGTCCTGTCAAAAAACTCCAGGATCAACAATCCAAGCCCGTGATCAGTGAATGGCCAGGATTAGCACCTGAACTCCTTCATCAAAAACGCGACCTCCAGCACACGACTGATTTCAGGGATGTGCTCGCCGAGGTCGTGCGTGAACACCTCGGAAATCCAAATCTTGAAAAAGTGCTCCCCGGCTATGAGTTTCAAAAACTGGGACTGCTGACACCCAGTTAAGATCTACCCCACAGTTTCTAGCCCGTTGTTCTTCCTTCTTCGGAAGGAGGGATGATCTGGAGTCGAAGTTAAACCATTGCTGAATTTCTAAAGCAATGGTGCGATCACTAAACTGACGATGGACATCACGTTAATGAGGATGTTCATGGATGGCCCCGAGGTGTCTTTGAGTGGATCACCTACGGTATCGCCTACGACACATCCTTTATGCGCTTCTGAGCCTTTACCGCCATGATGCCCCTCTTCGACATACTTCTTAGCATTATCCCAAGCCCCGCCGGAATTGGACATAAAGAGGGCTAGGAGAATACAAGTGAGTAAGGCACCCACCAGCATTCCACCTAGTGTCTCTGGCCCTAAGACAAATCCCACTACCGCAGGTGCCCCAACCGCCAGCAAGGCAGGTAAAGCCATCTTCTTCAATGCAGCTTGAGTAGCAATATCGACACAACGAGTGGAATCTGGTTCGGCTTTCCCCTCCAGCAGACCGGGGATTTCTCTGAATTGGCGGCGAATCTCCTCAATCATTTCATAGGCCGCATCACCCACCGCATTCATCGTGATCGATCCATTTAAAAATGGAATCACTCCTCCAATAAAAACACCAATCAGCACCAAGGGATTTGCGAGTGAAAGCTCGATTGCTTCATCCAGCTTCTCGTTGACGGTATTAATATATGCGGCAATTAAAGTTAAAGCTGCAAGGCCAGCTGCTCCGATGGCAAACCCTTTCCCGATCGCAGCGGTCGTATTGCCAACCGCATCGAGAGAATCGGTGATGGATCGGGTTTTTTCACCCATCCCTGACATTTCTGCGATCCCTCCTGCATTATCAGCCACCGGACCATACGCATCAATCGCCATGGTGATGCCAACCGTAGCCAGCATACCGACCGCAGAAATCCCGACTCCATAAAGATCCGCTTGATCGTAGGCGATGAAAATAATTCCAGCAATGGTTAGTAAAGGAATCACGACAGACTGCAAACCGATTGCCAATCCACTGATCATCACGGTAGCCACTCCAGTCTCAGAGGATTTAGCAATAATCCGCACAGGTTTACCCGCGGTATAATACTCCGTAACTAAACCAATCAGGACGCCTCCGATTGCACCAGCTACGACACACCACCAGACCCCTGCACTTACTTCAAAATAATCGATAACGAAATAGGCGGCAGCCATGAAAATGACCGCTGAGCCAATCGTTCCAATCCGCAACGCTTGAGCTGGATCCCGCTTCGAAAATAACCTCACCAACACGATTCCCAGAATGGAACAAATAAGCCCAATCGAGGCCAAGGCCAGAGGCAGAAACATCAATGTTTCCTGGCTTCCTCCTAAACTGGTGAGCACCGGAACGGTCAGTGTCGCCGCAATCGCGATGGTAGCAACCTGAGCACCACAGTACGATTCAAAAATATCTGAGCCCATCCCAGCGACATCGCCCACATTATCTCCTACATTATCTGCGATAACACCCGGGTTACGTGGATCATCTTCTGGGATTCCCGCTTCAACCTTACCAACCAAATCCGCACCCACATCTGCAGCTTTTGTGAAAATGCCTCCTCCTACGCGGTAGAAGAGTGCGACCAGTGAGGCTCCCATGGCAAACGCATGTAAAACATGCGCATCCTCCGGGCTTCTACCAAACCAGACAAAGAGTCCACCCAATCCAATTAAACCCATGGAAGCGACTGTCATTCCCATAACAGAACCTCCAAAGAAAGCTGTACTGAGCGCTTCAGCCGGCCCGGATTCATGCGCAGCTACCGTTGTTCTGACATTTGCTTTGGTGGCAGAATACATCCCGATAAAACCAGCTACTGAGGAACAGCCTGCTCCAATAAAGAAAGATGCCGCCTCCTTGAAGTCCCCTTTGAGGAATGCCAAACAGGCTCCGATGATCAAAGCGAATATCCATAAAATAATCAGTTCTCGTTTCATGAAAACCATCGCCCCCTGATGGATCAAATCCGCGATTTGCGCTACTTTCCCCTCCCCACCAGATCGCTTCATCACAATCTGGTAGAATATAAAAGCGCCTCCTAATCCTAATACTCCAATAATTGGAACTGTAATAATAAATAATTGCATAACGTTGTTGTTCTAATATAATATAAATTTAGCCTTCAAATAGGATTCCTAATTAACTGAAGCTTAGGAAGATAAGTTGATTATGACTGAAGGCAATCATCATTTTTCTTTATATGTATTTAATTTAATTTATAATTTATCTTTTAATTTAGAATACGGTTCATAATAATTAAGAAAGTAAATGGAAAAGGTTCCTATCGTGTCAGAAGCAAAATCAAGATCTACTCGAGAAACGGTTATCGTTCCTCCGCTCGAACTCAACAGTAACCTGTCAATCATCGATGAACTGGCGGATTTGACCATGTTCCTCCAGCGTCATTTATTCATCTCACTCGGAGAACAAGCTTCTGAGAGAAAGCTCTCGGTTCCACAATACAATCTACTGACGTTCCTTTCCTTTCACGAGGCGCTGAATATGAGTACCTTAGCGCAATTGATGGGGCATACGACTCCTGCCACTACGGGTTTAGTGGACCGCTTACACAAAGCAGGGTTGGTCGAAAGAACGACTAGTGAAATTGACCGCCTTCTTCGGTAATACGAATCAAAACGACGCGTCGGTCAAT
>JBCBYL010000015.1:0-32557 GCA_039815855.1 Verrucomicrobiota bacterium | reverse complement strand
CTTCACTCTACTGGAAACTTGGAACTCATCATTACCGGTGATGAAAAGATGCTTGCTGGCAATCGAACTCATGACGAAACTCTTCCTATGGAACACCTTTGGGCACCATGGCGCAATCGTTATGTCACGAATGATGCAGAATCACGTGAAACCCTGTTCTTTGATCTCGGGCAATCCTCCGATGATGAGAAGAATGGCGTCTTCGCCCGTTCGAAGGCCTGCTACGCTGTCCTCAATCGTTACCCCTATAATGCTGGACATTCACTGATCGTCCCTTACCGCCAGGTCAATGAGCTCTCCGCCCTTTCCGAACAGGAAGGCTCAGATTTGTGGGCCATGGTACAAAAGGTGACAGATGCCCTCAAAACTGAATTCAAGCCACATGGTTTTAATATTGGCATGAACATCGGTGAATGTGCTGGCGCCGGCATCCCGAATCATCTCCATGTTCATGTGGTACCCCGCTGGTCAGCAGATTCTAATTACATGACTACGACTGCTGAGACTCGCGTCCATCCGAGCGATCTCGATGACGTCTATCGACGCCTCCATCCTCATTTTGTTTAACCGGAGCTAAGCGAAGGTTAAAGCATCCAGACCGATCAGTGGGGAATTACTTGATAAGTCGTCCCTACAAGCACATGCGCGCTCTGGATTGCCGCGTCGCCTGTCGGCTCCTCGCAATGACTTGGGGTGGTTCGTTCATCACCCGTCATTGCGCCTGCCACGGCGAAGACGGGAGCTAAGCGAAGGTTAAAGCATCCAGACTTTTCCGTGTGGGGTCATGGAGGAGGGGCGGGCTTTTTCGATCGGGGACGGAGTATACTCCGTCCCCGATCATTCAGGCTTTAGCCTTTACAAGAATTGAAGAGATCCCCAGCATGCATCGCTCATGTCTGGACGTAAAAAAGGACCTATACGCATTGGTTTGCCCAAGGGCAGCCTTCAGGATGCGACTCTCGCGCTTTTCAAGAGTGCCGGATTTCAAATCACGGTATCGAGCCGGTCATATAAGCCTACAATTGATTCTCCTGAATTTGAAGTCAGGCTGATTCGGGCTCAAGAAATTGCCAAATACGTGGAGGACGGCTTTCTCGACCTCGGGATCACCGGCCGTGACTGGATCGCGGAAACCAAAGCGAAAGTAGAAGTCATCAGAGACCTTCCTTTTAATAAAGCGACTAGCCAACCTGCACGGTGGGTACTGGTTGTTCCGGAAGCCTCTAAAATCAAGAAGCCAGAAGACCTTGAAGGCATGCGTATCGCCACGGAAGCGCAAAACCTCACCAAGGAATATCTGCGCAAGAAAAAGATCAAAGCCACCATCGATTTTTCCTGGGGCGCCACTGAGGTGAAAGTGCCAGAACTGTATGATGCCATCGTAGACATCACAGAAACTGGTAGCTCGTTGCGTGCCAACAAGCTGCGCATCGTTGATACGTTGATGGAGTCCTATCCCCAACTCATCGTCAATAAGGACATCTGGGCGACGGCTTCGAAACGTAAGACCATAGAAACACTAGCCCTGTTACTGGAAAGTGCTTACCACGCTCGCTCCAAGGTTGGACTGAAGATGAATATTCCTGAAAAGCAGCTCAATTCCATCTTGAAGGAACTGCCCGCCCTCAGAAACCCGACGGTCAACCAGTTAGCGACGCCTGACTGGGTCGCCATTGATACCGTCATTGATGAGGTCATTGTCCGCAGTATCATTCCAAAGCTGAAAGAACTGGGTGCGGAAGGAATCATCGAATATCCATTAAATAAGGTTGTCTATTAACTTTTTGGGGCTTTAATCGGACCCTTTCATCACAAAATACCTATGGGATCTATTAAGAAGAAACGGAAAACGAAAATCGCTAAGCATAAGCGACGTAAACGCAGACGCTCTAATCGTCACAAAAAGCGTCTACGGTATAAGTCCTAGATTTCTAGGGCTTTACTCACACTCTTTCCGCATACAACTCCAGTTACGTCACGGTTTGTCTTCGAACCGAAATCCAACGTGTGCGCAAAAATAGTCGGTGGCTTTTTTTGCCGTCAGCTATGGCCTTCCGCACCTTAAACTGCTCTGAGGATTCCTGTCAGTGCGGTCCCCAGGCATGAACTCCGATGGAAAGATCTGTACTCGCGCCTCTTCAATAAGGGACGGAGTATACTCCGTCCCTTATTGAAGTCCTCATCCAACTTGACGAATGGAGCTGGCTTGCGGTAAGTCTCGGGAGTCTCAGCCTGAAGGGGGTTACTCTGTTTTACCCGGGTCGATCTTGCCGCCCCAGGAAAGCATGCGGGCCTTGGCCGCCATGTCTTCAGCTTCCTGGATCTGGCCATCACGGGCATAGGTCATGGAAAGACTGGTGTAGCCCATTTGCTCATTTGGGCGTAATTCGATGGCTTTTTTCCCAGCTTGAATTGCCGCCGGGTAATCGCCCAGTTTCATTTTAGCGACACCGAGGGCATACCAGGCGTCAAATGAATCAGGGTCTGCGACCGTCGCCTTCTCAAACCATTCGACTGCCCTTTCCATTTCGCCCATCGCCAATTCGGTGTTTCCTTCATCGATTAGTTCTTCAGCAGTCATCATGTCATTCTCTTCTCTTGTTTTTTGTCTGGTGAACGACTTCTTGCACTAAATCTGTAAGCCGACTTTGTTGAGGTTCAGCATCGACCTTCACCCCGGCCGCGGCAAGGGATTCTGAAGTAGCCGGCCCAATGCTGGCGACTCTCATCCCGGTCCACGGCCACTGGTCACGGTGCTCCATAAAACTACGCACGGCTGATGGGCTGCAAAAAACAACCCAGTCCGCTCCCTCTTCAGTGAGCCTCTGACAGTCCTTATCGTTAAAATCAATCTCCTCAATCGTTCGGTAAACCTCTAGCCGTTGAACCGATATCCCCTGTTGACTCAGGCCTTCTTCAACCGATCTGCTAGCTTGGTTGCCGCAGACGAATAGAACCTTTTGCTTCTGCTGCGAATGAGGCCATTGCTCAGCGAGTGATTTTGCCCGGTAACTTGTCGGCATAAAATCACAGGGAAGATGGTATTTTTCTAAGGCGGCTAAAGTAGACGGGCCGACACAGGCAATCTGAATGCCTTTTAAATCACGGAGATCATGCCGGGAAAGAAATGCTTCAAAGAAAGCAGACACGCCATTAGAGCTTGTATAGACAAGCCAATCGATATCCTTCAAGTCAGGAAGCTCCCATTCTTCCACCTTTATATTTTCGATCTGGATGGAGGGAATTTCCAATACCGTTGCGCCCTGACTCCGGAATAAGGCGCGTAGTTCACGGCTTTGGTTCCGCGTCCGCGTTAACGCAATCCGTTTACCAAAGAGGGGGCGCTGCTCAAACCAGTGCAACTTCTCGCGCAGATTCACCGTAGGACCGATGACCACGATTGCTGGCGCACCCAGCCCCTGCTTTTCTACAAGATCTGGAAGTTGAGCCAGTGCGCCATGAACGCTGCGCTGCTCATTCGTGGTTCCCCATTGGATCAGAATGGCAGGCTCATCTCTCGCCACCCCGGCACTCACGAGTTCGTTGACAATGGTATCCAGTTTCCGGACCCCCATAAAGATGACGAGTGTGCCTCCAGCTTCTGCTAACGCTTTCCAGTTCACCCGGCTCCAGTCATCTCCCTGACTGTGCCCAGTCACGAAGGTAACATTGGAAGAGCATTCCCGATGGGTCAATGGCACCCCGGCATAGGCTGGCACCGCAATTCCGGAAGTGACACCGGGCACGACTTCATAGAAAAAACCAGCCTCATCGATCACTTCAATTTCCTCACCGCCGCGGGCAAAGGTAAACGGATCGCCTCCTTTCAGCCTCACCACTCTTTTATTCTCAGAGAGCTTCTCGATCAGGAGGTGATTAATTTCCTCTTGGGTGTAGCTGTGCTGGCCTGCCCTCTTACCAACATGAATCCGCTCTGCCTGTTCTGGAGCAAAATCGATAATCTGCTCATTGACTAAGCTGTCGTAGATAATGACATCCGCTTGAGATAAGACTTCCTTCCCTCTTAAGGTAAGCAGCCCCACATCTCCAGGCCCCGCTCCGACAAGATAGGCAAATGAACGATCTAATCCTTCCTTCATGCCTTTAACTGCTCCGCCATCGTTTCGATCCAGGAACCGTCATTTTCAAACGCAGTTGAAGCACTTGCTCTGCTCCCCGCATCTCCCAACTTCATTCCTTCAAGATAAAGGATAGCTTGCATGAAAATTTGCTCATCTTCTTCATAAGCAAATGCCCCCAGAGGCACGGAGCAACCTGCTTCCAATGTTTGCACCAAGCGTCTTTCAGCATCGAGGCAGCGTCGACTCGGCATGTGTTCAATCGCTGCCAGTTTATTCAAGATGAATTCATCAGTCTCACGGGCTTGGAGCGCGAGTGCTCCCTGCCCCGGTGCAGGAATAAATTGTTTTAGCGGCAGGGGAATCATCGAACACCCAAGCAGGTCTGGCTGCAATCGATCCATTCCGGCTTGAGCCAGAATAGAAGCATGCGCTTCTCCATGGTCGACCAACTTCTGAATCCGGGTTTGCACATTTCCGCGGACCGGGACGACCGTCGAGTTTGGGTAATGTTCTTTCCATTGGAAGACCCGGCGGGGGCTACTGGTCATGATCATCGTCTCGACGGACCATTCTTCTAAAGAATCAATGGCTTCCTTAGAAAGGAGAACATCGTGCGGGGAATGACGTTCAGGAACTGCGCCAAGTACTAACCCCTGAGGCATCCAGACGCTAAGGTCTTTGGCACTATGCACCGCAATATCGATCTCTTCCTGCAGAAGCGAATGTTCGATCTCCTTTGTAAAAATCCCTTTATGCAAATCTGCAGGCTTCACTTCACGATCCTGAATCCGATCGCCGGTGGTGGTAAAGGTTCTTAGTTCGATTTCATCGTCAGGAAACTGGCTAGTCCATTTCGCCATGACTTGGCGGGTCTGAGCTACCGAAAGCGCACTTCCACGCGCGCCGAATACAACCCTCCTGTTCGAGGTCATGGACTGCTTGACGCTTCAAGCTGCGCCTGGACCGTAGTCACCAGCTCATTCAGATCCTCGATCGATTTCCAACGTTTTAAGACCTTCCCATCTCTGCCGAAAAGGAGGACGCGCTTCTCTTTCGATGCACGCTCCCAACCCAACTGCTTAGAAAGCTCACCGTCAAAATCCGCAATGGCCACGAGGTCCTCACGAGGATCATTGGGATTCCCTTTCTCTCGATAATAGGGAATGAGCCGTTGGGCTTCAGTATTGAGGTCACGAGACATTCTTCTCTGCGTATAGCCTTTAGCCAATGAGGCCAGGGTGCCTCTTAGGTCCACCACGACCATTTGTCGAAATAAGGGGTTGCCATGAAAAGGATCGACTGAGGTGCCGGCCTTCCGGGTCCATTCCTGGAGCGCTGCATTGCTGTAAATAATAACGGTGATCAATCCCTGCTCATTAAGGGTCCTTTCAATTCCGTCGCAATCGATCGCCTTAATGGATTCCTGCCCAAATCCACTGCTTAAAGAGAAAACCAGAAAGCTCAATAATGAGAAGGAGATCAATCTCATGAAGTTACCTCTACGAGGAAGCCACGTAGATACTCTGATTCCGGGATGTTCATTAGCACGGGGTGGTCTTCCGGTTGGCGACAAATTTCACGCAAGCGTAGTTGACGTCCAGCATCCGCCGCCGCCTCAACGAGTACCTTCCTGAATAAGTCATAAGTCATGATATGAGAACACGTATAAGTGGCTAGTAATCCACCATTTCTGAGTCCTTTGATTGCCTGTAAATTTAACTCCCGATAACCACGGAGTGCACTCTCTAATTTTGCTTTACTGGGCGCAAAAGGCGGCGGGTCGAGAATAATCAGGTCCCATAACGTCGCATGCTCTCTTTGACGGAAAAAATCAAAAATATTCATTTCTACCCAATCAATTTTCAGATTGTTGCGCATCGCGTTCTGTTTGGCTTGTTCCAGAGCATGTTCTGAACTATCTACTCCAGTGACAGAAGCGGCTTCAGCCTGCTTACAATGGAGGGCAAAGCCACCTTGATGACAACAGGCATCGAGCACATTTCTCCCCTTCGCGTAAGAGGCCACCAGGGCATACTGGTCTCTTTGATCAAGGTAGAGACCCGTCTTTTGTCCGCCCAATAAATCAACGCTTAATTCCAATCCGTTTAGCATCAGCCATGTCGACTCCGGGCACTGCCCTCTGATGACGTTGACCTCGCAGGCCAGACCTTCCTTCTTTCGAACAGGAGCATCATTCCGGGCCACAATGACACCCACCCCAGTTACCTCAATGAGGAGATCTGCAATCAGGTCTACATGCCTGTCCATGGCAAGGGTCAGGCATTGCAAAACCAGGACATCACCATAGCGGTCTACTATGAGGCCTGGCAGATCATCTGACTCCGACCAGATCAATCGCTCGAGAGAATTCCCTTTCCTGCGATCGACCGCTGCCGTGACTCGCGCCCGAAAAAAATCTTCATCTAGCTGACAAGGTTCATTGGCAATTTTTCTCCAGACAATCTGCGAGGCATGGTTTGAAATCCCATACCCGAGATGGCGACCCCGCTCATCCTTACAGGCGACGACCTCCCCATCCCACTCGGGATTTGGCAATTGAGCCAAATCGTTTCCAAAAACCCATGGGTGGCCTTGCTTGACGCGTGCTGTGGCACCTTTTCTCAACTGAATGATGGGCTGCATGAAATAAGGTATGAGCGATTCGGTGGCTAAGGAAATGCTGAAGTTTACTTGGTCTCGCAGCCAATTTGCTCAACTTCAGGATATTCGTAGATTTCACCTTGAAAATTGCGCAGAACGACCCGATCTGAAGTATGTGCCAGAATATATTCAGGATTGAGGGGAATTTTTCCACCTCCCCCCGGCCCATCCACCACATACTGTGGAACCGCATAGCCAGTGGTATGCCCTCTGAGCTTATCCATGATCTCCAGGCCTTCCCGGATGGATGTTCTCAGGTGCTGCGAACCTTGAATCAGGTCACATTGATAAAGGTAATAAGGACGGACACGACAGAGGAGAAGCCGATGAAACAACTCTTTTAAAACATCGGCATCATTGTTAATGCCTTTGAGTAAGACAGATTGGTTTCCAAGTGGTACTCCGGCATCCGATAACCGACTCAAAGCCTGGAAGACTTCCCGGGTAATTTCCTTAGGATGGTTACTGTGAATACTCATCCAGACGGGATGATTATCTTTCAAAATCTGACAGAGTTCAGGGGTGATCCTCTGAGGGAGAAAAATAGGAATTCGGCTCCCAATCCGGATGAAATCAATGTGAGGGATTTCCCGCAATCTACCGAGCACGGTGGCCAGCTTCCGATCAGAGAGCAGGAGCGGATCTCCTCCCGAGAGTAATACATCGCGCACTTCAGTATGTTCTTTCAGATACGCAATCGCTTTATCCAAGTCTGTCGACAACTCCTGCTCGCCGACTCCGCTGACCACGCGACTGCGGGTGCAATAACGACAGTAAGATGCACAACGATCTGTCACCAGCAGAAGGACACGATCTGGATACCGATGCACTAATCCAGGTACAGGCATCGAATCATCTTCTCCGCAAGGGTCTGAAAGCTCCTCAGGTGAAACGGAGGCCTCATCTATTCTCGGAACGACCTGACGCCGGATGGGACAATCCGGGTCATCCGGATCGATCAGATTAAAAAATTGAGGAGTGATCCCCATTGCCAACTTGCTGCCGGTCAAGAGCACGCCTGCACGCTCCTCCCGAGTGAGCGTGATTTTCGCTTCCAATTGCTCAAGAGTGGAAATGCGATTTCGCTGCTGCCATTTCCAGTCGTTCCAATCCGACAAAGGAATATCCTTCCAAAACCCTGGGTAGGAAGGCTCAAATTTCGATTCTACCATGTGAACTGATCAAGATATTTTGTTCTAAGTCATTGTCAAACCCTTGAAATTTTCTTGAAGCTCACCATGCTGTCAATATGTCAGCAATCATTCCCCGTCTATTTGTCAAAACTGGATGCCCTTGGTGCATCGGCGCGATCGACTTTCTCAACCAACATCAAATTGAATTCGAAGAAATTGTCGTTTCCTCAGACCCCACTGCCATGGAAGAGATGGTGAAGCTTTCAGGACAAACGAAAGCGCCTACCATGGACTGGAATGGCGAGATTCTCGCTGATTTTGGGGTGGAGGAACTCGAGCCCTTTTTGAAAGAGCGCCATGCCATCTAATCCGGATTCCGGTCTTACCTCACTCTCATCCTGGCTGACGGATTTCGGATCAGATGATTCCGGTATTGGGCTGAAAGAGCTTTCCATTTCTTCTCCTGACGCAGGAGAGGTCATCCTGGACTTTCAATTTGCACCTGTGAATCCCGCGGATTTAAACACGATTGAAGGCACCTACGGGATCAAACCCGCACTCCCCTCCCCGATAGGGTCAGAGGGCATTGCCAAAATTCTCCAGGTTGGAAGCGCTGTCGAGGGTCTGCATGAAGGAGATATGGTTCTTCCGATTAAGTCGGTTCCATGCTGGCAGCAATATGCCGTCGCTCGGGCAGAAGCTTGCTATCTGGTTCATGAGCCTCACTCGATCGAGCAAGCCTCCATGTTGACTGTCAATCCACTGACCGCCTGGTGCCTGCTCAGTCAAATCGTCAAACTTGAGGAAGGTGACTGGATTATCCAGAATGCGGCCACCTCTGGGGTTGGGCGTGCCGTGATTGCAATTGCTCAATCACTGGGCATCAAGACGATGAACTTGGTCCGGAGAGAGGAATCGATTCAAGAAATCAAAGCACTCGGAGCGGACATGGTCTTGCTAGATTCTCACGAAACACTCAAAGATCTAAAAGCATGGTCGAAAGAAGCCGCACCCCGATTAGGATTCAATGCCGTTGGAGGGGACAGTGCAGTGAGAGTGGCGCAGGCATTGGCTCCAGGAGGCACTCATGTCACTTTCGGCGCGATGGGGTTAAAGCCCGTTACGGCCTCAAACGGGCAGCTCATTTTTAAGGATTTAAGGTTTCAAGGCTTCTGGCTCACGCGTTGGGGCGGATCAGCAAAGCGCGCTCAAGTCCAAGCCGCACTAGACTCAATCCTACCTCTCTTTGCCAATGAGCAGATCCAAACTCCCGTGTCTAAAGTCTATCCCCTCTCTCAAATGAATGACGCCCTCCAGGCCGCTCGCAGCAAAGAAAGACAGGGCAAGATCCTCCTTGATCTGCGATGATCTTTCAGATTTGGCGCAATGACCCAAGATGGTCAGCTCATCACCGTCATTGCGCCTGCCACGGCGAAGCTTTGTGCGAAGACGGGAGCGAAGCGAAGCAATCCAGACCTGACAACGTAAGTTCGAGGTGGAGGTCGCACACTAAATCTGTTGCGAGTGGATCCGTCTTGTGGCTTCTAGGAAAGCGTTTTGATCAGGATTTTGGAGTTTCGCCCGGACTCGATGTACTTCTCTTTTCTAGGCTCAGGCAGGTCATCCACCACACCTTCCTCAAAGTCCCATTTCTGCGAGAAGTAATTGAATGCCCGGGTTGAGAGTGCGATCACTTTTTTCACCTCTCTTTTTTTTGCCTGATTCAGGATAAATTCAGTCATTTTCATTCCGATTCCCTGATTAGCGTGCGCTTCGGCAACGACCAGGCAGGCTAACTCGGCCACATCACCCTGAACCTCGTCTGTGATCAAGGCCACACACCCGACTACATTCCCATCTATTTCAAAGAGGAAGGTGTCCGGCAGCATCGCTTCTACTTCGCTCTCACTCCGTGTCAGCACTTCCTCAACAAGCACAGAATGTTTCAAGAGTCGATGTATCGCCCCAAGGTCGGCTGGTTCGGCTTGTCGAATCGCTTCATATTCATTGGCGTACACCATCGTTCCGATTCCCTCATTCGAGAAGAGCTCGCTGATCAACGCTTCGTCCTGCCGGGCATCAATAAGATGGGCCCGGTGCACCCCACTACGGCAGGCGATTAACATGTGCTCCATCTTTGCTCTCAGATAGGGATCCGGCGCGTCGTCATCCTGGCTTTCTGAGAGATACTGTTCTGCCTCTTCAATAGAAAATTGCGCTGATAGCTGCCCCGCAGTGGGAACTCCATTGGAAACCCCCAGATAGATTAACTTCGATGCGCCCATCGCCTTCGCAATTTCCACTGCCAGCAAATTCGACTCCAGTCGGTAGGAGTGACCAGCGCCATCAGAGCCGATTGGGGAAATAATGGGAGTGATCCCACTGTTCAAAAGCAATCGCAACATGGCCGTGTCCACTTTTTCGGCTCGTCCTGTGAAACCCAGGTCCTGCCCCTTCAGGATTCCGCTAGGATGCGCCACAATGGCATTGGTCACTGCTCCGGAGAGATCGGCCTCACTCAAGCGCTCAAGAATCCGTTGCGAAAGTGCTGCCGCTGCTAACCGGGTCGCTTCTAAGGTCTCCTCATCCGTCACCCCCTGCCCTTCTAGATCAGACGGGGATAGCCCCAGTTGGCTGGCCAATAGCTTCATCCGACTTCCGGATCCATGAACCAATATCATTTGAACGTTCACTGAACGGAGTACAGACAGGTCGAGGACTAGATTCTTAAAATTAGCCTCGTCGATGATCACACTATCCAGACTCAGGACGAATAATTTGTCCCGAAACTGCGATGTGTATCGTAAAATTCCTCTGAGATCCGATGCCCTCATCGGAGCATATTACACATTTATACGGAAAAAATGCAACAAGCACTATGATTTCTCAGGATTAAAGAGATCTTAGCCTATTCGCTAAGCATTCGCATCTGCCCTCTAAGCACTAAATTTCATTTTAGATTACCAAATTCCTGCTTTGATCGGATGGAATGTCAAAGGAATCGACCTCATCTTCTCAATTGCGCTCTGTCTGGCAGGCGTTGAATGATTCTTCGCGCTTACGTCTGCTCAGCCTCTTACAGAGTAAAGAACTCTCTGTGAGTGAATTGCAGGCCATTACCTATCTTTCTCAATCCCTTATTTCCTCACACCTCTCCATTCTCAAGAAAGCGGGCTTGCTTGATCATCGTCGAGTCGGGAAAAGTCATTTTTATCAAGCAAGCACCCAGCTCTCAGAACAAGTTCAGGCGATCTTGAATGCCGCAGAGTCCACCCTGAATGAGATACCGGAAGCTCAACGAGACCGCGAACAACTCAAATCCATTCTCCAGCAGCGCGATCAGGAAGCTCAGTCTTATTTCAACAAAATTGCCGGCAAGCTGGGCAAAGCCTATTGCCCGGGAAGAACCTGGGATGCGATCGGACCCTTACTGTCTCAAATGATCCCCGAGGTCGATATTGCAGATTTGGGAGCGGGTGAAGGCTGGCTAACCTTACTTCTGGCTCAGCGGGCCAATCATATCATCGCCATTGATAATTCACCGAAGATGGTTGAGTTTGCCAAAAACCAGCTTAAGGAGCGCAAGATTAAGAATGTCGAATACCGGCTCGGCGACCTCTCTGCCCCTCCTATCGACGAAAGCTCAATCGACCTGGTGATTTTCAGTCAGGCTCTTCACCATGCTGAGAATCCGGAATTAGCCATTCGTAATGCGGCCAGCTTACTTCGGCCGGGAGGGCGCCTCCTCATTCTCGACCTGCTGCAACATCAATTTGAAAAGGCGCACGAAATCTATCACGATCAGTGGCTTGGGTTTAGTGAATCTCAGCTTCAAAACTGGATGCGCGGGGCTGGACTCAGAAAAATTATCACTCAAGTCTTAGCAGCTGAATCTGAGACGCCTAACCTGAAACCTCTGCTGACAACCGGTGAGAAACCAAAGGCCGGAAAACAAACTCCTTGACGGTCCTTGACGTCTGGAGCTAACCCTAAAGGATGACTGAAACCCAGTATCGCATTCTGTTTGGACTTTCCTCCTTTTGCCTCGCTGCGGTCGTTGCCACCATTTTATTGATCTCGATCAATCAGGGTGTTCGCAAGCAGATCGCCTCTCAACAGCAAAACATTCAACAAGCTCAAGTCATCCAGCAAACGGCCCGCATCTTCTTAAGGGATGTCGTCAGCGCCGCCGCTGAAGAACCTCAGTTTATTAGCATGCTCAATCGATATGGGTTCAATGTGACCAATAATAATGCCGCAGCCGCAACAACGAATCCCCAACCTGCTCCAGTTGCTCCGGCCCCCAATCCAGGAGTTCAACCATGAGTGATCAACCTCTAGATCCAAATTCTTCTTCAACCGCACCCTCCGATACTTCTCAAGAGGAGATCAAACCCAAGTCGTATCAGAGCATTTATTGGCCATTGGCCCTACTCGCTCTTTCATTTCTTCTTTTCTTGGCAGTTCAACTGTGGAGCTTGGAGTCCCAGAGAAGGACCCTTCTCAATCAATATCAGCAAAGAAATTCAGTGATTCTGCAGACACAAGAACTCCAGAACCGGTTAAACGCGATTTTAAATGAATTAGTTATCCTCTCACCCAAAAGCGCCCAAGCGCGAGCCATTGCCGAAAAATACCAAAATAGCAGCAATCTCCCTTCGACCACGCCAACCGCTCCCTAATCTGGCACAAAACTTGTTTATTTAGATCAATCTGAACTCATTTACTCCTAACAAAAAGAAGAAAGAAGAAAAAAACTATGGCTGATCCATCCGCTAAACTACCAGAAAACGTACCCGGTAAGTGGTATGTTGATGACACCTGCACCCCTTGTAACGTCTGCCTCGACGAGGCCCCTGACTTACTGAAGTATAACGAAGACGAGACTTACGTTTACTTTTTTAAGCAGCCTGAGACTCCTGAAGAGGAAGAGCAGGCTATGCGGGCATTAGAAATCTGCCCGACTGGTTCGATTGGTGACGACGGCGAATAATCCATCTGGGATTATTCAAAAATTCACCATTTTAAGACTCCGCTTGACGCTTATCGTGATAAGTTCTATCACGATAAGCTCAAATTCATTATGACTACATCCGCAGCTACTCCTGAAGCCCCTCTTTATAACAAGAATAACCCATTCCTTGCTAAGGTGACTGATAAAGGCCTTCTTTGTAAGGAAGAGTCCGAAAAAGAAACCCGCCATATTGTTATCAATATTGAAGGGAGCGGACTCTCTTATATCCCTGGCCAGTCCATCGCTGTCTTCCCTACCAATACTCCCCAGCTCGTCACTGACTTGCTTGAAGTGACCGGATTCTCTCCCCAATCGACTGTCACCCTAAAGGATGGTACGACCAAGCCACTCATCGATCATCTGACAAAAGATCTCAGCTTCAACCGCGTAACGGCTAAATTTGTAAAGGCGGTCGCTGAAAAGCTCCCGGAAGGTGAAAAAAAGACTGAACTCTCAACGATTATTGAGGAAAAAGAGAAGCTCGATGCCTTTGTCTTTACCCGCGACTACGTGGATGTCTTAAAAGAATATCCTGAAGCTAAGTTCACTCTTGAGGAATTCATCGCATTACCAGGAAAGATCGTTCCACGTCTTTACTCTATTGCATCATCGATTGAGAAACACCCGAATGAAGTCCACCTCACAGTAGCGATTGTCCGCTACAATACTCATGACCGTGATAAAACAGGTTTAGCCACCGGTTATCTCGCTGATGTCGCACCGCTAGACGAAAATGTGGTTCCTATCTTCTTTGCCCCAGCGAAACACTTCCTCCTACCCGAAGATCCAAATACCCCCATTATTATGGTAGGCCCCGGGACCGGCATTGCCCCTTTCCGCGCCTTCCTCGAACAACGTGAAATTGACAAGGCTCCAGGTAAATCATGGCTTTTCTTCGGAGAACAACGCCGCGCCACGGACTTTCTCTATGAAGAAGACTTCAATCAGTGGTTAGAATCTGGAACGTTAACCCGACTGGACACGGCCTTCTCTCGCGACCAGGAGCATAAGATTTATGTTCAAGACCGAATTCGTGAAAACGGTGCAGAAATTTGGGAATGGCTCCAAAATGGCGCTATCTTCTATATTTGCGGTGATGCCAAGCGCATGGCTAAAGATGTCAATCAGGCCTTGATTGATATCGCGGCTGAACACGGTGGCATGTCTCCTGAGGATGCCGAGACCTACATCAATAAGACTCTGGCGCGCGAAGAAAAACGCTACCTCAAAGACGTTTACTAATCATTCTTAGGGACGCGGAACTGTATCATCATGATGGTTCCAGAGAAATTTCCGGGTCTTTTCCAGTTTCCATAAAAGAATTTCATCCGTTGCGCTGTGGTGGTCACTGCCATTTTATGGTTAGAACATCCTTCCCTCCTAAAGGCAGATGAACCGCTTCAAAAAACGGAAATGAAAGAACTGCTCCTCGTTGATTTTCACCGTGGCGTTGACCTCAGTGGGTGGCGACAGCTGTGTGCCACTCGGCTTCATCTCGCTGACTGAAAACCTGATCATGATGGTCATGGCGATCTGGATGATGGTTAAGGCTTCTATGTGACGCAATATCCTTTATTTTAGAAGAGCGGAAAGGAAGCACAACAGTCATGCATAAGGATCATCTCCAAGGATGGAAACACGATCACTCTTTTGGACAGGATCAACGCCGTTCAGGGGAAACCCGAAGCATGGTCGTCATCGCCATCACCGCCACCATGATGGTCGTAGAAATCGTTACGGGCCTCATGTTTGGTTCAATGGCTCTTCTGGCCGATGGTTTGCACATGGCGTCTCATGCGGCGGCGCTGACAATCAATGTGTGTGCGTATGTCTTTGCCCGTCGACATGCCCATAATCCCAGATTCAGTTTTGGCACCGGTAAAGTTAACGCTCTGGGTGGATTTACAGGAGCCATACTGCTGGCAGGGTTTGCTCTTCTCATGGCATGGGAGAGCTTTCACCGACTTATCGACCCCGTGGAAATCGTCTTTAACCAAGCCATCATGGTGGCGATGATCGGCCTGTTGGTTAATGGAATCTGCGTATTTATTCTCGGCAATCAGGGGCATCATCATGGTCACGATCACCATCATGACCAAGGACATGCCGACCACCATCACGATCATAATCTCCGGTCCGCCTACCTCCATGTACTCGCAGATGCGTTGACCTCTATTTTGGCCATCATCGCATTGATTACCGCAAAATACTTCGGATCGATATGGATGGATCCTCTGATGGGCATCTTGGGCTCGATCCTTGTCGCCCGCTGGTCATGGGGACTCATTCTCTCCACCAGCAAAGTCTTACTGGATCAACAGGGACCCGAAGCAAGCATCAAGAAAATTCGTCGCTGTATTGAACAGGATGGCGACAGTAAAGTGGCCGATATTCACTTATGGTCGATTGGTCCTGGAATCTATTCCTTGATACTCTCTGTGGTCGCACAGAATTACAGAAGTCCTGAAGAATACAAAGAGCGCTTTCCCGATGACTTAGGATTGAAACACATCTCCATTGAAGTCCATCATTGCGTTGATTCACTATCCGGCATGAAATGAAGCCTAAGTTTGCATACTCATGATCGCGAGCATTGCGACTCCTGTGACATTGAACTTTAGCACAATTGGAGCCATAACGCTTCTTCATCTCCAATAAGAAAGCGGAGTCTTTCCAATTAGAAATCGATCAGATCACCCTCAACTAGAACCTACTTACTCGATTTCGGCTTCCTGCATGAGCTGATCCATCTTGCAGCCCTTTGCGCATGCTTCACTCGTGCTATCGCCAGAGTAGTGGAATGGAACAATGCGTAATCGATTGGTGATGAGCTGAGAACGCTTTGGCCTCCTTAGGTCTGCCTGAATTCAGAGCGATTGATTTAGAATTGGCTCAGGAACCGGAGGTCGTTTTCGTAGAACAGACGTAAATCATTGATACCATGTCGAATCATGGCCATCCGTTCTACTCCGATTCCGAAAGCAAAGCCGGTGTATTCCTCAGGATCGATTCCTACTGAGGAAAAGACATTGGGGTCGACCATTCCACAACCAGCGATCTCAGTCCATTTTTTCCCTTTGATCTGCATATCAGAGCGACTCATGTCAGCCTCAAAGCTGGGCTCGGTAAACGGGAAGAAATGTGGACGAAAGCGAACTTCTGTTCCAGGCCCCATGAATTCCCGGAAAAAGAACTCTAAGGTTCCTTTCATGTGACCGAGGTGGATAGCACGATCCACAACGAGTCCTTCTAACTGGGTGAAAAACATACCGTGAGTGGCATCCACCTCATCACGACGGAAACAACGGCCGGGAGCAATGATTCGAATCGGTGGCTTCTGCTTTAACATGGTCCGGATCTGCACTGGAGAAGTATGCGTGCGTAAGAGTTTACGTCCTTCTTTAGGATGATCCTCTAAATCGAGATAGAAGGTGTCTTGCTCATTACGCGCAGGGTGATCTGCCGGTGTATTGAGAGCGTCAAAATTAGTGAATTCCGTCTCAATCTCAGGTCCTTCCGCCAAAGCAAAGCCCAGTCTTCGGAAGATAGAAACCATCTCGTCGCGGGTTTGCTGCAAGACATGAATCGAACCTCTGGGATACGGTCGCCCCGGTAAGGAAGGATCTTCAGGAAGCTCTATGTCTGCTGATTCAAAGCCTTCTTTCTTGGCTTCAAAGGCTGAAGAAAGCGCTTTCTTCAATTCATTGGCAGCTTTACCTACGGCAGGCTTGTCCTCTTTAGGGACGGATTTCATCCCCTCCATCGCCTGGGGGACTTTTCCTGAACGACTCAGGTATTCAATGCGCCAGGCTTCCAAAGCTGGTGCGTCAGAAATTTGGTCAAGAGCAGAGATGGCCTCCTTCTGGAGCGATTGGAGGGCTTCGATCATGATATTCAACTGCGAACTGGACGCAGTAGTGTATCCAGAGGAATTAAGAAGACTTTACCGCCTGGACCACTTGATCGAAGGCAGCAGGTTCATTCACCGCTAACTCAGCTAGAATTTTACGATCTAGCTGGATATCTGCAGTCTTCAGGGCCGCAATGAAGCGGTTGTAATTCATATCATGCGTGCTGAGCGCTGCACGAATACGTGTCACCCAGAGGGCTCTAAATTCACGTTTACGCACTTTGCGGTCACGATAAGACCAGTATTTGGCCTTGGTCATCGCATCTTTTGCGTAACGGAAAAGCTTACTGCGGTTTCCACGGAAACCTTTTGCTTGGCTGACGACGCGTTTGCGTCTTTCTCTGGATGCGGGGGCGTTAGTTGCTCTGGCCATGATCTTCTATATTTCGATTAAAGGGTTGAAAGAGGAAAGAAATTATTCGTGCTTACCCGAATGGCAAGTTTTCTTTTACATGCACTGCATCAGGTCCTGCGAGAAGCTTCGAACTCGCCAGACGGCGCTTTCTCTTTGCATTCTTACTGGCGGCTAAATGTCGGCGCCCAGCACGGCTTGCCTTCACTTTTCCTGTTGCAGAAACTTTAAATCGCTTAGCCACGGCTTTCCGTGTTTTTGCTTTTGATATTCCCATAACTCTACTCTTCTGTTTTTTCTATTTGTTGTACATCTGGGGAAGCATCACTGCTTTCTCCAGCCTCATCAGCCCCATCGTCGACGGTAAATCGACGCTGCCTTTTATTTGAGGGGAGCGGAGTTAACATCAGATTGATGTTTCTGCCAACTAATTTCGGATCATTATCTGCTGTCGCCACATGCTCCAAATCAGCCCGAATTTGTGCAACTCGTTCATTAGCAATGTCTTTGTGCATCATTTCGCGACCTCTAAGCACCATCATTAATTTCACTTTCATTCCTTTAAATAGGAAAGATTCCGCATGTTTCATCTTCACACGATAGTCGTGCTCGTCGGTGGTGAGGTGAAATTTGAGCTCTTTGACCTTCTGGACGACAGATTTCTTTGTATCTTTTTCCTTCTTGGCCTGCTCGTAGCGATATTTACCGTAATCGATAATCTTACAAACCGGAGGTCTCGCACGGGGTGAAATTTCTACTAAATCCAAGCCTGCGCGTTGCGCTAACTCGAGCGCTTTAGCTGTGGGAGCCTGGCCTAAATTTCTGCCATCTGGTCCGATAAGCATTACCTCACGAACTTTAATTCTCTGGTTCGTGCGTAAAAAATTTTTTTGTCCCTGGGGTGGTCTTTTCTTTGGAATAACTTTGGTCCTTATGATGGGTTGATCATAGTCTCAGAACGACGTTTACGTTCTTGAGAGTGATTGGGTTCGCTGTCGGCGATCAAACTGTATTGCTTGAGCAAGGATGCTCATACAGTGAAACAGAAGAATTTAATATCAAATAGATCAATCAGCATAAAATTAACAGCTGCGATGATATTGCGAATCCTCTCCGGCTCCTGCAAGAGTAAATTACAAGGAATGAGTTTTTATTGCTTATCCTATTTTTTCGCTTTCGGCAGGGGGCGAATCGGATATTATTTTGTAAATGACGCGTTTTCGAACTTTTCCTTTTTTGCGGCACACCCTCTTAGGCCTTATCTGCAGTTGCTTTATTCAAAGCGCTTATAGTCAAATTAGCCCGGAGAAGCGTGTTGCTTTAGAGGATAAAGCAAACAATGCTGTCGCAGAAGGTGACTTCCAAACCGCACTGGATACTGTCAATCAGTTGCTTACTGACAATCCAAATACTCCCGGTGCTTCTAATTTCAGGTATTTGGGTGGGATCAGCGCCTACAACCTGAACGACTATGATCAGGCGATGACTTTTCTCACCGGCTACAACGATTTTCGCGGTGAGAAGAAGGAAGTCGGTGCTTTTTATTTTGGCGCTACCGCGTTAGCCAAACAGGATTATGATAAGGCGATCGCAGCCTTAGCCCCCCTTTCGAAAACGCCACTTGATGATGTATTCAATTTGAACATCCGGCCTTATGTACACTTCACACTGGCACGGGCCTATCTCGGCAAATCAGAGAAGCTTGCGAAGGACAACCCAGTCGCTGCTACAACCATTGCCAATAATGCCATTCCAGTCATTGACCTGATTATGAAAGAAGATGAAGAAGGGCAATTGACCGCTGACGCCACCATCTTAAAAGCCAGTGCTCTCGTGGCCGCAGACCTCCTAACCGAAGCAGAAACGATGCTCAATGCGGTCCAAAGTGATCCTAATTCAGTTTTTAGTGATGAAGAAATCAACAGCATCCTTGGCTTTATTCTTAAAAAACAATACTCCCAGCTTCTCGCTGAGTTTAAAGAAGATGAAGCCGCAGTCGTCATTGATCGGACACGTAAGCTCTATTCTAATTTACTTAAAAGTAGTGATCTCCTCATTGCCAACCAAGCTGCCTTTGAGTTAGCCAACCTCGAATTGGCCACCAACAGCATGGAATCTGCCTTAAAGGCCTTTCGTGCCATCAGAAGTAAAGATGACCTCATCCAGAACGTCGAAGCGCGCCTCATCAAGCTCAAGGGCGAACTGCAAAAGACGAAAAACAACCCTACCCAATTGAAGCGGGTCCAGAATCAAATTAGACGTGTTGAACAAAAACTGATTGAGACGAAAGCCAAGCCGGACCTATCCATTGATGCGCTCATTCGAACTGCGGATGTTTATCTGCAGTTGGGAAAATATGACGAGGCCAGAACGATTTACCGCCATGCCATCCCGTTTTTAAGCGAGGAGCGTGCCGCTTCCACTCAAGGGCAAATCATCGTTACTTTAGCTTTACAGGGCTTAGTAAAAAAAGCGGATGTTCAATATGAATCATTCAAAAAAGAAAACCCGAAAAATCCGATCATCAAATCGATCCCCTTCCTGATCGGCGTTGCGCTCATTCAGCAATCTAAGTTTGATGAAGCGCTCGAACAATTTCAGAGAAATCTAAAAGAATTTCCCGATAGTCCTGTCACTGATCAGATCCCCAAAATGATGGCCACAGCTTATCGGGGCAAGGCCTCTGAGGCTAAGGACCAGGCCGAAGCAGATAAACTACTGAGTGAAGCTGTCAAAACCCTGAACCAATTCATCAAGGATGCTGAAGCAAAGAAACTGAAAGTCCCCAAAAGCTCGATTGAAGATTCCAAGCTCCAGCTATCCCAAATCCTGGCCGGTCAAGGAAAAGACCAAGAAGCGCTTAAGATTCTGGCCAGCTTGATAGAATCGGCGAGCACTCCTGAGATCAGGGAGACTGCTCAATTTACCCAGGCGGGCTTGTTTGAAAAAACCGGTAAGATCGATGAGGCGGTCAAAGCTTATCAGTCCTTTGCACAAGAGTTTGCAACCTCTGAGCGTGCCGATGATTCTGCCTTCAAGGCCGCACAACTTCTGGACAGCGCGAAAAAGTATGAAGAAGCACGGGCTGCCTATCGGAGCTTCATTGAAAATTTTGAAAGCTCGCCATTCCACGTCTCTGCATATGCCCAAATTTGGAAATCGTTTAAGCGGGAAAATAAGCCTGAAGAAATGATTAAGGCACAAGAGGAGTTAATTACCGCCTATCCTACTTCGCAACAGGCTTTTCAGGCCCTCTTTGACCGCGGAGAGACCTATAGAAAATCACCTGACACTCAGGAAGAAGCTATTCAAGTTTTTGAGAACATAGTGGATCAAGTGGATGGCCTCCAATCTGACCTCGGAGCTGCTGAAAAATTAGCTCTTTTCCGATATGCGAATTTCGGTCTCATCCGCATTGCTGATATGAAGCGGGATGAAGTGAAGGGTATGATTGATTACTCAGAACTCTCAGCGGATGACCAGAGTAAGTATGTTTCCCTGAATGAGGAAATCATTGAACTCATGAAAAAAGCGATTAATGACTTTCCTCATCCCGATCTGAACTCCTTTAATTTCCGCAAAATGGTTCAGTCCATGATCAACTTAATTGAAGTGGGTAAGGCCGAGATAAACGACTACTCAGACTATTTCTCAACCTTGGCAGGAACCACACGCGACTCGAAGATAAAGTCCGCAGCGTTATTGGGGCGTGCGGATCTTTTTTATAATAGCGGACAAAAAGACACCAGCCTCCCGTTTTATAAAAGTGCCTTCGAGTCTGCTACGAACCCCTCTGATATCCCGTGGAACCAGTATGATCAGTATGGCACCCTGCTCATTGAGAACAAAAAATGGGAGGACGCTACTCAAATCGCCAAACAGCTTATCGCTAACTGGGGCAGCACGCCGAAGATAGGAGCTTCCGCGATGGCCGCCTCGCTCTTTATTGAAGCCAAAGCGGCGGAAGGTCAGGGCGATAGATCACGCGCGAATAAATTCTTTCAGGAACTGAAGCAGAAATACCCGAATTCCTCGAAAGGACCTGAAGTCGATTTCGGATTCGCGATCGCTCAAATTGCTGAAGATCAGTTCGATGAAGGAATCGATAGTTTAAAGAGTATTGTCCGTTCCAGCAGAGCTGCCAATGAACTCAAAGCGCGTGCCCTGATTGAAATTGGTCTCGCTCTCGAGCAAGTGCACACAAAAGGAAAAACGACCAAGCATACCAACATCAAGGGCAAAGAAATCGATGCCTTGGAACTGGCGACCAATAACCTTCAGCGGGTGGATATTACGTTTCTAGATCAAAAAGAGCTTTCCGCTAAGGCTCTCTACCACGCCGCCAGAATTTACAAAACAAGCGGAAATACGGAAAAGTTCACCTCGATCAAGCAACGCCTTTTGAGTGAATACTCAAACACAGAGTGGGCGAAAAAAGCACGTAAAGACCTCTAATTTATGATTAAAACTGGAATCCTCTTCTCTGGACAGGGGGCCCAACACGTCGGGATGGGCCATGACCTTTATCAATCATCTGACACCGCTAAGCAAATCTTTGAGCTAGGGATTCAACCCCTGGGTTCATCATTCCTTGATATTTGTTTTCAAGGGCCGGAAGAGACGCTTACCGAAACACGATACTGTCAACCGGCCCTCTATCTTCATGGTATCGCCTTATTAGAAGTTTTGCGTGAAAAAAATCCTTCCTTCCAGTTTCAGGCTACTGCGGGTCTTTCCCTGGGGGAATTCACCGCTCACGCGGCTGCTGGGACCTTTTCGATTGCAGAAGGACTCTCCCTCGTGGCTGAGCGTGGTCGCCTCATGCAGGAAGCTTGTGACGCTAATCAGGGGGGCATGCTCGCCTTAATCGGAGCAGATGAAGCCTTAGCGACTGAGATCGCCGCAGCTTCGGGGCTTGAGGTCGCCAATTTAAACAGTCCTGGCCAGGTTGTCTTATCCGGCTCTACTGAGTTAGTCAGCCCGGCGGTAGAACTCTCCAAAGCAAAAGGAGTGAAAAAGGCAGTGCCCCTCCAGGTTGCCGGAGCTTATCATTCCTCTTTGATGGCTACGGCTCAAGAAGGACTCAAGAGCACCCTGGCCGATGTTCAGATGAACGAAAGCAACACCGATATCTATTCCAATGTCACTGGGAAAAAAGTTGCCGGATCTGAAGAAATCACCTCTACTCTTATCACTCAAGTAACTGGATCTGTTCGGTGGCAAGATTGCATTCAGAACATGATTGCCGACGGAGTAGAACAGTTTATTGAGCTTGGACCAGGTGGGGTGCTGGCCGGAATGTGCAAACGCATTAACCGTCAAGTTCCCTGCCGTTCCATCTCTAACCTCAACGATCTAGAAACATTTCATCATGACTCCTGAAAAACCTCTTCATGACCAAGTCGCCATCGTTACCGGCGCCAGCCGCGGTATTGGTAAAGCGATTTCACTTCAACTGGCAGCTCATGGCTGCCATATCGCCGGTGTCAGCCGCTCCGAAAGCTCTGCCGCTTCAATCAAAGAGGAAGTAGAAGCATTCGGAGTCACTTACAGACCTTACGCGGTCGATGTCTCCTCTGGAGAATCGGTGCAAGAGGCCGCCAAGCAAATCCTGCAGGACTTCGAAAAAATCGATATCCTCGTGAATAATGCAGGAATTACGAAAGATACGCTCTTGATGCGGATGTCAGATGAAGACTGGCAGGCTGTGCTTCAAACCAATCTCAGCGGCGCCTTCTACTGGACCAAGGCAGTGACCAGGCCAATGAGTAAAGCTCGCTCAGGTAGAATCGTTAATATCTCTTCCGTCATCGGTCAGCATGGAAATGCCGGGCAAGTCAATTATGCCGCAGCCAAAGCCGGCATGATCGGCATGACGAAGTCAGTGGCAAAAGAGCTGGCTGGCAGAAACATCACTTGTAATTGCGTCTGCCCTGGATTTATTGAAACCGATATGACGGATGAACTCTCAGAGGAGCTTAAAGCAACCCTTCTCGAACAAATCCCGCTCAAACGGATGGGCTCCGGGGCAGATATTGCGCACCTTGTCACCTATCTGGCTGGGCCTCATTCCTCTTATCTTACAGGCCAGGAAATCACTATCGATGGAGGTCTTTTCATTTAACCCAACTCAAATAGTTAAATTATATCGAAAATTTTTGTTGCCAACCCAACAGACCATGACCATAACACGAATCGCCCTCGGGCTAACATCAGAACGTTATTAGGAGACACGAATGTCAGAAAAATCAATAGAAGAAAAAGTACGCGATATTATTGTAGAACAACTCAGCGTTAATGCAGAGCAAGTCACACTGGAAGCTAAATTCATCGAAGACCTGGGAGCCGATTCACTTGATGTGGTCGAACTCGTTATGGCTTTCGAGGAACAGTTCTCTGTCGAAGTTCCCGACGAAGATGCTGAGAAGCTGCAAACGGTTGGCGACGTCGTCAAATATATCGAAGACAAACAAGAATAGTCTTCTTGTCAGCAATTTTCAGACAAGGGCACCCGTGAACAGGGTGCCCTTGTCGTTTATACCATTCTTGTCTATTCTATAAGGTTATGAGTCATCGTCGTGTCGTCGTCACTGGAATCGGTCTTCTGACCCCCATCGGTAATTCCTATCAGGAATTCTGGGATCATGCAGTTCAAGGAACTTCCGGAGCTGCCACGATCACTAAGCTGGAGAAAGAAAAATTCACCACCCAATTTGCCTGCGAAGTAAAAGGCTTTGAGCCTAAGCCTGCTTTCAAAAACCCGAAGGATGCACGACGCTGTGACCGTTACGCTCAACTGGCTTTCGGTGCCACCCAAGAAGCACTTCACCATTCAGGATTGGACTTGGAGACGATCAATCCTGAGCGCGCTGGCGCCCTCGTCGGCTCAGGAATCGGCGGCCTCGAAACTCTCGAAAATCAACACAGCATCCTGATCGAGAAAGGCCCGATGCGCACCTCGCCTTTCATGATCCCAATGATGATCAGTAACATCGCTTCCGGACTCCTGGCGATTGAGCACAATCTGAAAGGCCCCAACTGGTCAATCGTGACGGCCTGTGCCACTTCGACGATGTGTATTGGAGAAGCAGTGCGCCAGATCCAATACGGTCATGCCGATGTCATGGTAGCAGGTGGCAGCGAGGCCTCTGTCGTTAATCTGGGGCTAGCTGGCTTCAGCACCATGAAGGCCCTGAGCACCCGTAATGATGATCCTGAGAAAGCTTCCCGTCCTTTTGATGCAGGTCGTGATGGATTTGTTCTCGGCGAAGGAGCAGGTATCTTTATTTTGGAGGAGTTAGAGGCAGCCAAAGCGCGTGGCGCTGAGATCATTGCCGAAATGACAGGCTATGCCGTTTCCTGTGATGCTTACCATATGACAGCCCCCGCTCCAGAGGGAGAAGGCGCCGCCAGAGCAATGAAATTAGCCATCGAGTCAGCGCAAATTAATCCTGAGGACATCGATTATATCAACGCGCATGGGACCTCAACACCGCAAGGAGACCGCTGCGAAACCATGGCCATTAAATCGGTTTTCGGTGAAGAGGCTAAGCAGAAGGCCGTTAGCTCAACGAAGTCGATGATTGGTCACTTGCTTGGGGCCGCAGGTGCCGTCGAAATGGCAGCCTGCCTGAAATCCATCGAAACCAATACGATCCATCCGACCATTAACTTGGAAAACCCGGACCCCGATTGCGATTTGGACTACATTCCGAATCAGGCGCGTGAGCAAAAAGTAGACACTGTCCTCAGCAACTCCTTCGGATTTGGTGGACACAATGCCTGTCTCGTTGCTAAGCGCTTTAGCTAAGCGCTTCACCTCCCGCACTGCCCAACATGGATTTTGCCCCGCATATCGAGCGACTGCATAAGCGCTTTTCAGAGCTCGAGGAGAAAATAGCTTCACCCGGTTTTTATGACCACCCGGACGAAGCACAAAAATTACTCAAGGAACATAGCCAGACCAAGGGAGCTTTGGAGGCTCATCAAGCATACCTCACTCACTCTGAATCCATTGCTGCAAATCAGGAAATGATTGAAGCCAATGAAGATCCGGACCTCACCGAGATGGCGAAGGAAGAAATTCCTGAACTCGAAAAAGCCCGTGACAGTGCACATGATCGTCTGATGGCAGCCCTCCTGCCGCCGGATCCCAATGATTCCAGAAATACAATCGTCGAAATCAGGGCCGGAACAGGAGGAGATGAAGCAGGCTTATTTGCCGCTGATCTCTACCGGATGTATCAGCGTTATGTCGAACGCAACCGCTGGAATACGGAAATACTGGATTCCAGCCCATCGGATGCCGGTGGCTATAAAGAAATCGTTTTCACGGTCACTGGAGCGGATGTTTACCGGGGCTTCCGCTTCGAGTCAGGGGTCCACCGTGTTCAACGGGTTCCCGCCACTGAAAGCCAGGGCCGCATTCACACTTCAGCCGCATCAGTCGCCGTTCTCCCGGAAGCCAAAGAAGTCGATATTGAGATTAAACAAGATGAACTCCAGATTGATATCACCCGTTCTGGAGGCCCAGGAGGACAGGGAGTCAATACCACGGACTCCTGTGTTCAGATAACCCATAAGCCTTCCGGTATCATCGTCCGCTGCCAGGACGGACGCTCTCAGATTAAGAACAAAGAAAAAGCGATGAATATCCTTCGCTCCCGACTCCTGGAGCAGAAACAAGCGGAAGAACAAGCCAAGTACGCAGGCCAACGTAAACAGCAGATCGGCTCTGGCGACCGAAGTGAAAAAATTCGAACCTATAATTTCCCTCAATCCAGGGTCACTGACCACCGAATCCATTATACCAGCCATAATCTAGACGGCATCATGGACGGCGACCTTGAAGAAATGATTTCCAAGCTCCAGACCGAAGATGTTCTGAGCCGTCTGGGAGAACTTGAGTAAACAAAGTGGAGTCGCCCAATGACCCTGCTCGAACTGCTAGACCGAACGACTGATTTTTTTGAAAAAAAATCAGTCGAATCTCCCCGCCTCCACGCCGAATTACTCACCGCACACGTGCTGCAAAAGAAAAGGCTCAGCCTCTATCTGGAGCATGACCGTCCTGTAAGTGATCTTGAACTCGACCAACTCCGCCCTCTGGTCAAGCGCTGTTCGGATCATGAGCCGATTCAATATATTCTTGGTAGTGCAGAATTCTGCGGTTTGCAGCTCGCCGTGACTCCGGATGTCCTGATCCCGAGGCCAGAGACAGAGTGGCTTGTTGAATTAGTCATCCAAAACCTTGGTTCCCTAGCCACTGGCTGTATCGCGGATGTGGGTACAGGCAGTGGAGCCATCGCCCTCGCCTTAGCCGCTGGATTACCTGGTTGGGAAATTCATGCCACCGATCTTTCTCCAGCAGCAATCGATATCGCAAAAGCGAATCAGAACAGCCATCCTGAACTCGAAGTGGCTTTTCATCAGGGCCATCTACTGGAGCCTCTAAGCACTCTTCCCATAACCACCATCGTTAGCAATCTCCCTTACCTCACCGACCAGGAAATGTCCGGACTTCCTGAAAATGTCAAACATGAGCCCACTCTTGCCCTCCACGGTGGTCAGCAAGGTCTCGACCTCATCAACGAACTCATCCAAAGCCTCGGTGATCACCAGCAAATAACCTCGATTTTTCTGGAATGTGGTTTGGGCCAACCGGAAATTTTAGAAGAAGTATTGGACAAAGATGGCTGGCAAACCAAAATTTATCCCGATGCCCAAGAACGCAATCGTTTCTTTTTTGCGCAAAGAGTTTATGAGCCAAATTGCAAATAATCATTTCGCAGTCGGCTAGACCGGTTTATTAATAGGGAGTAATGAAGCGTATCGCTATCTATCCAGGCAGCTTTGACCCGATCACGAACGGTCATATCGATATTGCCAAACGGGCCTGCCAATTGTTTGACGAGGTGGTTTTAGCTGTGGCTCAAAATCGTAGCAAGAACCCCCTCTTTTCGGTTGAAGAACGGATGAAGCTCGTTTCCGAGTCAACCACGGATCTCGCTAAAAATCACACTATCCGTGTCGAGTCCTTTGACGGTTTGCTCATTCATTATGCGGAGCAGATGAATGCCAAAGCGATTGTCCGAGGCTTAAGAGCTGTTTCCGATTTCGAATTTGAATTCCAGCTTGCTTTGATGAATCGGAAGTTAAATTCAAGTATTGAGACCATCTTTCTCATGCCAAGTGAGCAATATACCTACTTAAGCTCTAGCATCCTCAAAGAAGTTTCCAGATTAGAGGGAAAAATCTCCGACCTCGCTCCCCCCTGTGTCGAAAATGCCTTAAAGGAAAAATATGCGCATTAACCTTGGAGAATTATCGGAAGATCAGATTCTTACTTATGAAGGCGACCTCAGAAGTGAGGATTATGACCTGCCTTCTACCTTCCGCTGGGGATCCATCCATTATGACCTCCAAATCCAAAAATTGGGAAATGAATGTCTGGTGCGTGGAAAAGTCACCACCGAAGCCACTAATCTCTGTGATCGTTGCCTCGAAGACTTAGAAATGCCGGTAGAAGCTCAAATGACACAGAGCTATCAACTCCAAGGGAAACGGGCTATCGACTTGACGCAACAGATCCATGAAGATATTTTGCTCAACCTTCCAATGGCATTTCGGTGTCAATTGGATACTGAAAATAGGTGTCCGGTCACAGGAAAAACTGTTGATGCGACACCGAATGACTTTCAGGACCTGCGCCGGCAAGAAACCTGGCAGGCTCTGGAAAATTTAGAAAAAGAGGATTAAATCAAATGCCAGTTCCAAAGAGAAAAGTTTCAAAAATGAAGTCGCGCAGCCGAAAAGCTTCGCATCGCCAGTCTCCTTTACAGCTCCGTAAAGACGCCAAGTCAGGAGCACTTCACCGTTCCCACTGTGTCGATCCGAAATCCGGAACCTATAAAGGCCGACAAGTGATTACCGTCACTGCTGAGGACTAAACATCCTCTCCTCAGACTCGCTTAGATGAAGTTAGCCCTTGATGCCATGGGAGGCGATTTTGCTCCGGAACGCCCAGTGGCCGCGGCAGCAAGTACATTGCAGCAGTTCCCGGAGATCACTGAACTCATCCTCGTTGGCCCTGAAGATCGTATCCAGTCGGAGCTAAAAAAGAATCACCTCGAAAATCACCCTAAAATTCGCGTTCACCACTGCAGTGAAGTCATTGAAATGGGTGAAGGCGCAGTCGAGGCCGTCCGTAGGAAGAAGGACAATTCGATCAGCCGAACGGTTGAACTTGTCAAAGAGGGCAAAGCAGATGCTGCTGTCTCGGCCGGTCATACTGGAGCAATGGTGACAGCCAGTTCTTTAAAACTACGGACCCTGCCTGGGGTCGTTCGCCCGGGAATCGCCAGCGTCATGCCCACCGAGACGAACCGTTACGTTCTCATTGATGCGGGAGCCAGCGTCGATGCGAAGCCCATCCATCTTCTCCAGCATGCCATCATGGGGTCCATCTTCTCCTCACACGTTCTTAAGATCGACAAGCCTCGTGTGGGCTTACTTTCTGTCGGCACGGAGGAAGCCAAAGGAAACGAGCTGACGAAAGAAAGTTTCAAGCTCCTGAGCAAGGCACCGATCCATTTTGTAGGAAATATTGAAGGACATGACTTGTATAAGCGCCCGGTCGATGTGGTCGTCTGCGATGGCTTCGTCGGCAATATTGTCCTGAAGACCTCAGAGAGTCTTGCGGATGCCGTCTTTTCCTGGCTCAAACGGGAGATCACCTCTAGCCCCATCCGCACCCTGGGGGCGCTCTTAGCGAAAGGCGCATTCAAAACCATTAAGGAACGAACAAGTTATGAGTCGATCGGAGGATCATTGCTCCTCGGAGTCAATGGTATCTCGGTGATTGCCCACGGATCCTCAACCGTACTGGCTTTGACCAATGCCATGAAAGTGGCTGTCCAAGCCATCAAGCATCAGGTTAACCCGGACATTATTTCAACGATAGAAGAATACAATCAGTCTCAATCCACCGCTCTTATTGAAGAACAGGAGCCTACCCCATGATCATCAGCGGCTCTGGAAAATACCTTCCCACTGAAGTGCTAACCAATGCAGATCTGGAGAAAAAAGTAGAGACCACCGATGAATGGATCGTCACGCGGACGGGCATCCGCGAACGCCGGATCGCCGCCCCGGAAGAAACAAGTGCCACCATGGGTGCCGAAGCGGCAAAAGAAGCATTAGCACAGGCAGGAGTCAAAGCAGAAGAGGTTGACCTGATTATCACCGCGACGGTCACACCTGATGCCACTTTTCCGAGCACTGCATGTCACATTCAACGTATCATCGGAGCAACAAACGCTGCTGCGTTCGACCTTCAAGCAGCCTGTTCAGGTTTTCTCTTCGCCCTCGTCACTGCTGAACAGTACCTGCAATCAGGCATCTATAAGAACATTCTCATCATCGGCACCGAGAAACTGTCCTCGATCATTAACTGGAATGACCGCAGTACCTGTGTCTTGTTTGGTGATGGAGCAGGAGCCGCTCTCGTCCAACCCAGCCAGGGCAAATCCAAACTCTTAAGCTGGGACTTAGGCTCTAATGGGAACTATGCTGATATTTTATATCTTCTCAATGGTCATACTGACGGACCTAATGGAGAAAAAGCAGGTCAGGGACCCTATTACATGACCATGGCAGGTCAGGAAACGTTTAAGCAGGCCGTCACCGCCATGACCAAATCAGCGAATAAGGTCCTCGCTGCCTCTGACTTAACCACATCAGATATCCGATGCGTGATTTCTCACCAGGCGAATATCCGGATTATCAGCGCCATCGCTGACCGGCTCAACGTTCCTGAGGAGCGCCGATTTGTGAACGTCGATCGCTATGGCAACATTTCTGCAGCCTGTATTCCTGTCGCACTTTGTGAAGCCCGTGACTCTTATCCTCTCCAGCCCGGCGATAAAGTCCTCCTCGTCGCTTTCGGCGGGGGCCTTACCTGGGCATCCGCTGTCCTTGAGTGGTAATAGATTCAGCAGGCACCACCTCTCCGTTCCGGACTCCAGTTGAGATCATCATCGTTGCAGGATCGATATGTTTCTACTTCTTCAAAGGAGAGCGCACGGACAGCCCTGGACGATTCATCACATGAGTATATATCATTGTCGTGGAAACATCGAAATGCCCCAATACCTCCTGCACCGTGCGAATATCCGCTCCGTCTTCGAGTAAATGGGTCGCAAAAGAATGCCTTAACGTATGAGGGCTGACCGGTTTGACCATACCCGCCCGGCGTGCTGCCCTTTTCACCACCTGTTGGACCGATCCCTGGTGAACATGGTGCCTCCGAACCTGTCCCGAGCGGGGGTCCACTGCCCGCTTTGCCGAAGGAAATAACCAGAACCACCCCCACTCGGTCGGGGCATTCGGATATTTCTCAGAGAGTGCATCAGGCAGGTAAACCCCTGCTATCCCCTCTTTCCGGTCTGAATCAAACAGTTCGCGTATGCTCAGAATATGTACGTGAAGCTCCGCTTTCATCGGCTCAGGAAGCGGCACGATGCGATCCTTGTCCCCTTTTCCTCTCCGCACTACGATGTGATTCTGCTCAAAATCAACATCTTTCACCCTGAGCCTGACACATTCTGTCACTCGAAGCCCACTGCCGTACATGAGCCGCGACATCAGGCGTGGGGTTCCCTCCAATTGATCTAACAATTGTTCAACTTCGTTTACCGATAGCACCACCGGCAATCTCCGACTCGTCGCAGCACGGTGCACACCATCCATGTCTTTGATTGGTCGCTTCAGGACCTTATTGTAGAGGAACAATAATGCACTAAAGGCCTGATTTTGAGTTCCTGCCGAAACCCCTCGGATCAAAGCAAGATATTCCAGATAATCCCTTGCATCCTTTGCCTCCAGACGGTCCCTCGATTCAGGCTGACTAAAAATCAAATACCGCCTGATCCAATCAATATAGGTCTGTTCCGTACGATAGGAATACCGGTCAACTCGCAGTTGTTCCTCGATCTGCTCAATAAATGACCGATATCTTTCAGGTAATTCTCCTCGATCCGAACGTTCCCTGAGAACTGACGATCTCGTTGTAATACTTTCACGATCAAATCCGCTTTCCGACCCCGTATCCATCCTTGCAGTGACCACCTCCTCATAATCCGGCCAGCTTCTCTCTACCCATTTCAGTGGCATCACCTCTCCAAGAAACAATCGAAGCGCTTCATTAGCCTGCTTGATTTGCCACCTCTTCTTCCCTTCATTTGCCAATTGCTGAAAAAATAACTCTAGCTGAACCGATTCTGCTTCTCCAATCCGCAGCGGTTTGATACTTTTAATGAACAAAAGAACCCAATTCCTGTAAAAATCATGAAATTTTGGCTCCACCCCGTTTTTCTTCAATCCCAGGCGAAAACGCCCCCACCGATCTTCCCATATCGACTTCTCACTCATATTTGCCTGAAAATCCCTTCAATTCCATAAAAACACCACTACCCTAATGCAATAAATGTCATACTATGCATTATTGCAAAAAGCAATACTATCCTAAAATACGTTCGGTCGAGAAAATGAACACGATTGAAGCATTTATCGGGGAGGTTGATCGCGGCCTTCGCACGAAATTGGAATTCCGTAGTTTTCTATGGCAGGAACTCAAGTCTTCTAACACACTTGACTTGGTTACCGATTTACAGGAGCACTCGGAGGAATTTGTCAGGGCTGCGGCGGCCTGGTGTATCGAGTCTCACCAGAATGAAGTCAATCTGGTTACTGACATACGAGAGGTTCGGGAGACTTCCGTGTTTGCCGCGAACAGCAGAGTGAGGTTTTCCAGCGGATACGATGGAAGCAAATCGTGGTGGCTGAATGGAGGCTCAGGTTATGATGGTGCGTTCGTTGATTTCACTTTTGTCCGCGAAGGCTCCCTGCCAGCGGCAATCATTGAGTTGGACTCACAGATAGATTTGACCGAAGGCACCGGTTTGCGCCATTTCGGAGCCATCGCGCTTGCACGAGTAAGATGGTCAGGAACACCCTGGCAGACAGACAACACAGTAGTTGTTCACATAGTCTCGGAAATACCTTCGGATACTGAAGAGTTTTTTCGTGTTAACGATATGATGGCGTCTACTGAGATCGAGTCGCACGCTTCTTTGAGCATCGAAACAAGACCGAACAAGGCAGAGTAGGCAAGCCTCACCACGTCCGGAGTCGAAAGCTTCATGAACATTCAAATTTTAACCCAGTTTCGGAGTAGCGCTCTCAGGTGAGGCTGCCTATCTTCGGACGTTCACTTAAATAAATTTTTATGTATGAGATTCACGAATGGGCGTCAGCGATTTTGACTCCAGTAGCCGCATTCATTCTTTTGCTCGCTTGCGTAGTCGGATACATCAGAACACCCTACAAACTTGAATTTACGCTTCT
>JBCBYL010000223.1:0-2182 GCA_039815855.1 Verrucomicrobiota bacterium | reverse complement strand
TTTGATCATGATCGGTTCATGAGCACCGTCGAGATTCGGATCGCTGACCATTGCCGAGGCTACGTCAGAAAAAATTCCGTTTTCTGGGACTCAAGTGGATTGAATATCCAGTTTGATGGTTGAGGAGTTCAAATCAAACTGGATATTCAATCCACTTGAGTCCCAGAAAACGGAATTTTTTCTGACGTAGCCTCGGCAATGGTCAGCGATCCGAATCTCGACGGTGCTCATGAACCGATCATGATCAAATCCAGTTTGAACCACTTCACCAATGGGGGCTCCACGAAAAAGCACTGGAGAGCCCTCAACCACCGCAGGGGCTAGTGTCGATTCAAGGATGACATAGAGTTCTGGAGAATTCGGATCGGAAGGGGGCTCTTCTTCCAGGCCTTGAAAGGTTTTTGTTTCTTCGCCTTCACCTGCCGTGACACTAATGAAATTTCCACTGATGAGGGTTTCGATTCCTGAGATCCCGGCCAGACTGAAATTGGGGCGCACGATCCAGAATTCTGCCCCCTCCCGGGCAATACTGGCAGCACTTCTGCTGAGTTCGGCTTTCACGGTCACTCCAGAGAGGTCTTCTTTAATCTCCAAGTCTTTCACCTTGCCGACCTTGACTCCATTGTAACGAATGTCGGTCTTTCCTGGCTCCAGTCCGGAGGCATCCTCAAACGTGATATAAATTTCGATGCCGCTGCGGGAAACGGTGTCAATAATCAGCCATCCACTGAGAGCGATGGCTGCCAGAGGCAGAAGCCAGAAAAAGGGAAAGCCGGACTTCTTCTCATTTTTAGCGGTGGGGGGAGTGTTATTCATAAGGCTTGTTTTGCTAGAGGTTGAGCATGTTCCTGGCCAAGGTGGCTCCAAAAGACGCGGGTATCAAATGAATTCGCTGCGAAAATGGTCAGAACGACAACAATGCAAAATGGGAGAGCTGCCGGGCCGGCGGTTACCGTAGCCGCCACACCTAGCTGCCCAAGGGCCGCCAGGATCGAGACCACGCAGATATCGACCATGGACCATCGACCCAGCGTCTGAACAATCTGGTAGACTCGGGTTTGGCCAGAGGCATTCAGCGGGCGATTGATGACCCAGAGGAGCAGGAAGAGAGTAATGATTTTAGAGATGGGGATGACCATGCTAAAGGCAAAGATGATGATCGCCGGTAAAATATCCCCGTGATGCCAGAGGTACTCTACACCACCGAGCACGGTCAAGATATCCTGATGACCGACCATAGTGATGGTCATGACCGGCAGGAAATTGGCAGGTATCCAGAAAGCAACAGAAGCAACGAGAAGGGCAATGATTTTTGATTTCATTGCGCTGACATCCAATTCATGGAGGGTGCTAAAGCAGGCACGGCATTCATGTTCATCAGGTCCAGCGATCGTTCCGCAGTGATGGCAACTGAGCGAGTCGGTTCCGGCTTCCGGGTCAGGGGGCCGACTCTGTTGGCGTATCAGGTTCCGGATGGCAGCTGGACGAATAACACTGGTGGTGAGAGCAGTGGTAAAGACGAAGCCAAAGACAAACCACAAACCTGGGCGGGTGGCGACCTCTCCCATGCCGAGGAGTTTGATGGCTGAGACCCCTAAAGCGATGAGATAGACATCCAACATACTCCATTCACCCAATTCCAGAATGAGTGTCCATAACTTTCTCGCCAATCGATTGTAGCGCTTGGTTTGGATTCCTAAGACCGCACCTAAAAGACAGAGGTTGAAAAGCAGAGGGGCTAAGAATCCGATAAAAATAACCGCAAGCCCCACCAGGGCATCTCCCTGCTGCCAGAGTACGAAAGCTCCGGTGAGAACAATATTTTCTGTCCATTGACCAGAAAAATCGAAATTCAGCAGTGGCAGGATCTGGGCCGGAAGAAAGAGAACCAGAGAAGCGATCGTAAAGGCCAGTGCCTTCTGCAACATCGCCGGTTGAGCCTGTAGAAGTGGATTGCCACAGCGTGTGCAGTTACACTTTTCACCAGCATCTAATTCCTCAATCAAGTGATTCTGGCCACACGTGGGGCAACTCATCACCGAGTGGGACGATTGATCTGATGAAAGGCTGGTAGCAGGTACGGACATCTTTTTGGATTAAAGACCTAGAATCCTTGTTACGCAAAGTGTTAAATCACCTCTGTGACCGACTGATGACGACGAAAACGGTTGAAAAAGACGGG
>JBCBYL010000160.1:0-4533 GCA_039815855.1 Verrucomicrobiota bacterium | reverse complement strand
GTCATACCCTCGGGCATGCGATCGAACAGACATCAGGATATGGGAAATTGCTTCATGGTGAAGCTGTCTCCCTTGGAATGATCGCAGCGACGTTTCTCTCAACCAAAATAACAGGTCTTAAAGAAGAAACACTTGAGAAACTCGAATCTATTTTAAAACAGCATCAGTTGCCGGTTCGCTTAGAAGGTCTGGAAGTCGAGCCTCTCATGAAAGCGATCAGTCGTGACAAAAAGGCGGTGGCAGGTCAGGTGAAATGGGTGCTCCTCGAAGAACCGGGTCTAGTCCATCAGACCAGAGAGGTTTCTCCGGAATTGGTCTTAGAGGCGATAGATTATTTGAGTCCATGACTCGATCAGAAGCTTATCTGATCCTGAATGCACTCCCACTGGTCGGGCCGGTGAGAGTACGGCGTCTTCGAGAAGCATTGGGATCCGTTGAAGCTATTTTCTCTGAATCTGCGTCACGCTTGGGTCAAGTGGAAGGGATCGGAAGGGAAGCCGCGAGCTCGATTCTCAATTGGCAGGAACACTTCGCGCTGGATGATGAACTCAGCCAGTTGGAGAAAAATCAATGGAAGTTTATCGATTTCGAAGACAGGGCCTATCCCGGTTTACTTAAAGAAATTTATGATCCGCCATTGGTTCTCTACCTATGGGGAAGCCCGGAGGCGCTTTCCAAGACAGGGATAGCGGTGGTGGGTTCTCGTAAAACGACCTACTATGGGACCGAAACAGCTAAGAAGCTGTCCTACCAGATGGCCTATGCTGGTCTTTCTGTGAACAGTGGCCTCGCACGCGGAATCGATACGGCGGCTCATCAGGGTGCCCTTGCCGCCAAGGGGATTACCCATGCGGTCATGGGTTCCTCACTTGATCAGATCTATCCAGCGGATAATCGAGCCCTCGCAGAAAAGATTGCTCATTCAGGAGGAGCCCTCCTCTCTGAATTTAAACTGGGAACAGCACCAGATCGCCAAACGTTCCCGATGAGAAACCGGATCGTAAGCGGTCTGAGTCGGGCCAGCCTCGTGGTCGAAGCGGGTGAGAGAAGCGGTGCGCTCATCACCTCGAAAATGGCACTCGAGCAGGGCAGGACCGTCTTTGCTGTGCCAGGTAGAATCGACTCTCCAGAATCAAAGGGCTGCCACGGATTGATTAAGCAGGGGGCCAAGTTAGTCGAATCGGTAGATGACATTCTCGAAGAATTTGAATTCTTGTTTCCCCAGTCGGCAACGCCGGAAAAACGTCCCATGCCTGATGATCTTACTGAAAAAGAGGTAAAAATCCTCTCAAAAATGGGTTCAGAAGAAATACAGATCGATGAATTGATCCAAAAATGTGATTTGCCATCTGCAGCTGTCTCTTCTACGTTGCTGCGACTTGAGATGAGGAAGTTGGTTAAACAGCTTCCCGGGAAGACCTTCGTGAAGACGGATTAATTCACTCTCAAGCAAACGACTATGGGAAAGACACTGATCATTGCGGAAAAGCCCAGTGTGGCGACAGATATTTCGAAAGTTCTTGGAAAATTCAAGAAGGAGAAAGAGTACTTCGAGAGTGACGAGTATGTCATTTCCTCAGCAGTTGGGCATCTGGTCGAGATCAAGGCACCTGAATCTGCGGAGCCTAAACGCGGGAAATGGAAAATCGAAAATCTCCCCGTCATTCCAGACCATTTTGATCTCCTGCCGATTTCAAGAACGGAGGCCAGGTTAAAGGTCTTGAAAAAGCTTTTAAAGCGTAAGGATGTCGATGATGTCATCAATGCCTGTGATGCGGGGAGAGAAGGAGAACTGATTTTTCGCTACATTATGGAATGGGCAAAAGTGAAGAAACCGATCAAGCGCCTTTGGCTCCAGAGCATGACGCCACAATCCATCCGTGCGGGTTTTACAGACCTGCGAACCGATGAATCTCTCCAGCCTTTGTCCGATGCCGCTCATGCCCGTTCTGAAGCGGATTGGTTAATCGGTATCAATGGGACTCGCGCACTCACTTCATTTAATTCTCAAGGTGGCGGATTCCGGAAGACGACGGTGGGCAGAGTCCAGACCCCGACCCTTTCTATTCTGGTTGATCGTGAGGAAGAGATTGGTCGTCATGTTCCCGTTTCGTATTGGGAGGTTTTTGGCACGTTTGGTGTTGCGGCTGGCGAATATGAAGGGCGTTGGATGAATGAGGAATTCAAAAAACCTTCTGAAGCGCCTGAAAACCTGAAACTGAATGATCTCAAAGCTGAACGTCTATGGAATCAGGAACAGGCCGACGCGATTGTCGCTGCATGTGAAGGGAAACAAGGAACAGTTGAGCAGACCAGTAAGCCATCTAAACAGGCATCTCCACTCCTCTACGATTTAACCAGCCTGCAAAGGGAAGCGAATAGCCGCTTTGGCTTCCCGGCCCGAATGACACTCAATGTAGCTCAAGCTTTGTATGAGAAGCACAAAGCCCTGACTTATCCGAGGACAGATAGTCGTTATTTACCGGATGACTACATCGAGACCGTAAAAGAGACGCTGACTAATTTAAAGAGTACATCACTAGGCAGCCATGCGGATTATATTCTTTCAAATAACCGAGTCACCCCCTCGAAACGGATTTTTAACCAGGCCAAGGTTTCTGACCACTTCGCTATTATTCCTACAGGGGTGATTCCTAAAAATTTGAAGGAAGAAGAGGAAAAACTCTACCAGATGGTCAGTCAGCGATTTTTGGCCATTTTCTTTCCTGAAGCCGTTTACGAAATCACGACCAGGATCACCCGCGTAGAGGAGCATGCCTTTAAGACGGAAGGAAAAGTTCTCAAGGAAGCCGGCTGGTTAGCTGTCTATGGTAAAAAACCCGGGCAAGCAGGTGGTGAAGACGAGTTAGTCACCGTTTCTGCCGATGAAAAGGCTAAGGTCGTCGACGTCCGGGCAGAGGGATCAGAAACCCGTCCTCCGGCTCGTTACTCAGAAGCAACCCTCCTTTCTGCCATGGAAGGAGCAGGTAAATTTGTTGAAGATGAAGAGTTGAGGCAAGCCATGTCTGAAAAAGGATTAGGCACTCCAGCAACCCGCGCTCAGATCATTGAGAATTTGATCAGGGAGCAATATCTTCAGCGAGATGGGCGAGAGCTGAAACCCATGCCTAAAGCATTTAATCTGCTTGAAACGATTGAGGTGATGAAAATCCCCGCCCTGGCCTCTCCGGAAACCACCGGAGGTTGGGAATATAAACTCAAGCAAGTCGAGCAGGGTGAGCTCTCCCAGGGTGCTTTCTTGAAAGAGATTGAATCCCTTACTTCCGATATTGTCGAATCAGTGCGGGGCTTTAAGCCGGAGTCCGTCGAGGTGTATGAAACCGATTTGATCGATCCACTCAAAGGAGGCCGCCTGATTGCCACCCTGCAAGATTACCGCTCTTCTGATGGAGCCTTAGTGATTCCGAAAGCCATTGCAGGACGGGTTCTGGCCATGGAAGAAATTCGAGAGCTGCTTGCCGAGAAGAAGGTGGGGCCGCTCGATGGTTTCATGAGTCGCCGAGGCTTCCCCTTTAGTGCCATCTTAAAGTTCAATGAAAAATATGAGGTGGAGCTGGATTGGGGGCAAAATGATGAGGATGCCGGGGCTCCTCCGGATTTCAGTGATCAGGAACCACTCGCCATGCATCCGTCCGGATTCCCGATTTACGAAACCCCGAATGCCTATGTCAGCGAGAAAATGAAGGACGATGGCAAGCTCCCTGTCTGGAGGCTTTCGAGAAACATGCTCAGCCAGACCATCGAGAAAGAGCAGGTCATCAAACTCCTCCAAGATGGCAAAACAGATGTCATGAACGGCTTTGTCAGTAAGAAGACCAAACGCCCCTTCAAGGCACATCTCATCCTGAAAAATGATGGCGGAGTTGGCTTTGAATTCCCACCCCGCGCGCCGAAGAAAAAAGCAACTAAGAAATAGTTTACTTCACGAGCGTTTAGCTCGTTTTAGAAGAAGGATTAAGCTGACGCTGCGAGAACCTCTGGCCTGACCGCTTCCTCAGGCTGGTTCTTCACTTCTCCCGCAAGCATGTCAGCCCAAGTCCGGAAATAAAGGACGACGTCCTTTTTGTCTTTGTGATTGAGTCTGATGCGTTGATGGCGTCGCTTCACTTCGGTTAAGACGCGACGATCACTGAGGTATTCGACATGACCCAAGTCACTGGGTTCGAACCCGATCTCACGGAGCAAATGAATCACTTGGTCTAAAGGATGGCTACTGACTGGGCAATAGTCATGGGCATGTTCTGTCCATTCTCCGAGTTTTTGTAAAGCGCGTTGGTGGATTTCTGCGGCCCCCAGTCCCGTGACCGTTTGAACGAGTTGACCACAATTACAGCGTCCTTGATGCGTCCATCGATAAGCTGAACCGGATTCGATTCGGTCTGCGGTGGTTCTAAGAATTTCAATCAATGTAGAATTCGCTTCAGCCATATTTATATAATTAAGTTCATCTCTGAAAAACTTCAAATCTGTTTCGTCTATAAGATTTTAATAAGGGACGGAGTGAACTCCGTC
>JBCBYL010000090.1:0-10390 GCA_039815855.1 Verrucomicrobiota bacterium | reverse complement strand
TCGTTGACAAAGAGGTGGATGATCTGCCCCTGGTTATCTTTAAAGCAGAAAAGGCTCACTTTCCTACCCTTCCATTCAATGAGATAGAGCCTCAGGGTACTCCGACATCTTTCTCAGATGAGCGTATTGTGGCCAGAGTTCAGGAACTACCGACCCTAAAATGGTCAACAGATGATCATCAGTTTCTCTTAGTCGGCCAGACTCCAGAAACTGACTTATCAAAGTATTATTAAGAAAAATGAAATTAGAATCAGAAGTTAAAAAGAGATACGGAGCAGCAGCTCAAGCGCAGGAACAGGCACTCTGCTGCCCGGTGGAATACAATCAGGAATATTTAAAGGTCATCCCTGCTGAAGTGATTGAGCGGGACTATGGATGTGGAGACCCCAGTCAATACGTGAGAAAAGGCGAGACTGTTCTCGATCTCGGGAGTGGAACCGGAAAAATCTGCTTCATTGCTTCTCAGGTCGTGGGACCGGAAGGCAAGGTCATCGGGGTCGATATGACAGATGATATGCTCGATGTGGCGCGCCGGAATGCCCCAGTCGTGGCTGAGAAGATCGGCTACAGCAACGTCGAATTCCGTAAAGGGCGCATCCAGGATTTGGCCCTGAATTTGGAAGTTCTCGAAGAGGAACTTAAGACTAATCCGATTGACAGTGCTGACCAGTATCTGGGAATAGAAGCGCGTGCCGATGACCTGCGAGTGAAGAAACCATTGGTTGAAAGTGATTCGATTGATGTTGTCGTTTCCAACTGCGTTCTCAATTTAGTGGAGTCTCAGGCTAAGGCGCAATTGTTCCAGGAAATTTTTCGAGTCCTGAAGCGAGGCGGGCGTGCTGTTATTTCGGATATCGTCAGTGATGAGGAAGTGAGTCAAGAAATGCAAAATGATCCCGAACTATGGAGTGGATGTATTTCTGGAGCCTTCACGGAATCAGGATTTCTTGAGGCCTTTGAGGAAGCCGGCTTCTATGGGATTCAAATTCTGAAGAGAGACGTGCAACCTTGGCAAACCGTAGAGGGAATCGAATTCCGTTCGGTCACCATTGAAGCCTATAAAGGAAAGCAGGGGCCTTGCTTTGAACGTAAGCAGGCTGTCATTTATAAAGGACCGTTTAAGAAAATTCTTGATGATGACGGCCATGCGATGGAGCGCGGCTTAAGATATGCCGTATGTGATAAGACCTATCAGCTGCTTCAAAAAGCACCGTACCGTGACTATTTCGATTTCGTTGATCCTCTGGACGATATTCCTCTGGAAAGAGCAGAATCGTTTCGCAGTGAAGTGAATCAGTTGCGCCACCCCAAGGAAACAAAAGGTCAGGAATACAAGGCGACCCTTTCCCAGTCGACCTGCGTCGACGGCGGCGGTGGTAGCTGCTGTTAAATCGATTTTCTTGATCGCATCATTCCCAACTAGTTCTCCGCCAAACAAACTAAATTTGGTAGAAGCCTTTTTCCCCGACTTCTGTTAATCGTTGCCATGTGAAACACATCGGTATTATCGGCCCGACCGCTTCCGGTAAATCCGGACGTGCTCTCCAATACGCCAGGCCCAAGGCAACCGCACGGGTCATCAGTATGGATGCCTTTCAAGTTTACCGAGGCATGGATATCGGGACCGGGAAAATTTCATCTGCGGTCCGAGATGAAATCCCGCATGAGATGATTGATATTCTTGATCCCATGGATTCATTCTCCGTGGCCGATTATATTGCCCACGCTAAAAACCTGATTTCAGAACTGCCTGAAGACACTTTTTGTATCTGGGTGGGGGGGGCCGGACTCTATTTTAAAGCGTTGCGCGATGGTCTGGCTCCTATCCCCGCTACCGATCCGGCTGTTCTGGAGGACCTGGAAAAAATGCCTCATGAAGAAATGGTTGAGGAAATCAAACTCGTGGATCCTACCTGGGCCGATGCTGCGGATCTAAATAATCCACGTCGAGTCCAGCGTGCATTTGCTGTTTATTGTCAGACGGGAAGGACGATGTCGAGCTGGCAGGAAGAGCCATCGAAACCAGTGGTGCGATTTGATGAAATGATTTACCTCAATCCTGGAGCGGAGGAGCTCAGGGAAAAAATCGATCAGAGAGTAGAGGAAATGTGGGAATCAGGCTGGGTGCAGGAAGTCGAGGCACTCCTTGCTATCGATGGCTGGACGGAGAGCCAGTCCTTTCAAGCGATTGGTTATTCTGAAGTGGCTTTGGCCATTAATCAGGTCGTTACTAAAGAGGAAGCCATCGATCAGATTAAAAGTCAGACCTGGCAATACGCACGCCGCCAGCGAACCATGTTCAATAAATTGATGGAAGAAGAAATCGAATCCTAAAATCCAACTTCCTCCCCTGTCCTCCGTAGCTTTAGCGAAGGAGGAATAGGGGAAGCCTCAAGCTCGATGTGTGGTTTGCGTCATTTTATTTCACATAACGCCCACTCTTGCCCTTTTCATGTTTTTTGACAGTTTGAGGTGTGGCCAAGATTAAGGAACTGCCGGAATCCGAAAGACCACGCGAACGTTTGTTGGCACATGGGGCCTCTGCTTTATCGACTGCTGAGCTACTTGCTATCATACTCAGGCAAAGCGGATCACGCGGAACTTCGGTTCTCTCCCTGGCGCAGGATATTCTAAAAACATATTGCTCACTGGACTCCTTATGTCGGATCCAGCCTGATGAACTCTGCCAGTTTAAAGGCGTCGGCCCCGCCAAAGCAGCCGAGCTCAAGGCTGTCTTTGAACTCGCAGCCAGACTGGCGAAGTCTACGCGTTCGGCAGTGCCCCTTGAGACTCCGGAAGATATTATGCAGCTATTGGGAGAGGAGATGCGCCAGCTATCCGGCGAGTCACTTCGAGTGTTGGCAGTGAATAGTAAGCTGAAGTTGATTACGGTTCAGGAAGTAAGCCACGGCACCATTAATGAAACGGTGGCTCATCCTCGTGATATTGTCCGGGTGGGGATTCAGCATGAAGCCTATGGTTTGATTCTAGTGCATAACCATCCCAGCGGAGATCCCGCTCCGAGTCAGGCCGACTTAGATTTCACCCTCCGCGTACGGGAAGCGTCCCGACTGATGCAGATCGAATTTCTTGATCATGTGATTCTCGGAGTAGCGACGAAAGACCGGCCCGGCTACTACAGCTTCAAAGAAGCAGGCTACCTCTAGAGAACGCAACACCCCTCCGTCCCCGACAAGTCGGTGCCACCTCCCATTAATGAGGGACGGAGTTTACTCCGTCCCTTATCGACTACGATGAGATGGACAAAATGACCTAATGGAGGATGCAGGAATCCGCATCGACTTCTGCAAATAGAACAGTGTCCCTTCGGGGAGAATGCAAAAGCGGCTTATGGGGTCGTAGTGCGGCAGCTGCCTCATGAAGACGGATCCAGAATAACGTCACAGTCATGGCACCTTGTTTGTAGAAGCGGCTGTGTTCTGTGGATATTTCCACACCAACCAAAGAATCTAGACCGACTGAAAGAGCATTGCTGATGATTCGGATTCCCTCATACTGCTGTGATGTCTGCTGAGGAGAAGATTCATGAGCGTGCCATGGTGCATGCAAATGCTAAAATCGGTGAGGGCACCACCATTGGTCCTGATGCCATTATCGATGAAGATGTCGTCATCGGGAAAAATTGTGAAATTCGGGCTCGAGCCATCCTGACCGGAAAAACAGAGATCGGAGACGAGAACCAGATTGGTTACCAGGCGATTATCGGAGCAGAGCCTCAAGACCTTGCCTATCAAGGCGCGGAGTCCTCTGTCCAAATGGGCTCAGGGAATGTCATCCGCGAAAATGTCACCATTCACCGAGGCACCAAGGAAGGCTCGGCCACTAAGTTAGGCAACCAGAACTACCTCATGGCTGGAGCCCATTTGGCTCACAATTGTCAGATTGGGAATGAAGTCATCCTGGTCAACAATGTCCTGCTCGCCGGCTATGTGGAGGTAGCCGACTTTGCCTTCCTGGGAGGAGATGTAGTCGTTCACCAATTTGTTCGCATTGGACAATATGCCATGGTGCGGGGGCAGACTCGTCTCGGCATGGATTTACCCCCCTATTTTATGGCCGCATTTACCAATAAAGTAGTTGGGCTGAATCGAGTTGGGCTTAAGAGGAGAGGCTTTGGCCCGGAGCAACGCAGGGTGATCCAGCTAGCCTACAATGCATTATACAAGAATGGTCTCAACCGCGAGCAAGCCATGAATCAAATGCAAAATGAGAGCACATTCCAAATCCCGGAAATCGCAGTGCTCCTGGACTTTATTCAGAATACGCAGCGTGGCATCTGCCAGCATGGTGCGGACCCGGAGTGTTAATCTTCTCAAAAAACGGGAATAGATCAGCCTTTCCACCTTTCTCATGACTGTGATTTCTCATTTCCGTTTCGTGCTTTTTAGCTTCGTGGTCCTGAGTTCATCCCTCGCTGCTAGTGATGGCTACTGGGGAGGGATTCAGATCAATGAAGCGGATCACCAGATTTGGGCTCATTGTCTGAAAAAGCAGGGAATGAATACCGTCTCAGTCACGGTTTATGCCCAGCAGGGGGATTGGGATACTGATCACATCTGGTTCAATGAAGAAGAGCCTTCTGTGCTCTCTGAGATTCGCGTAACGAAAGAAAGCGGGCTCAAAGTCGTCCTCATTCCTCGGGTGGCTCTCGATCACGCCTTTCCAAGAAATGCAGCACTCTGGCATGGCATGATTATGCCCCGGACCGATGAACAGGTCCGGAACTGGTTTAAGACCTATACCGATTACCTGGTCAAGTGGGCTAAAATTGCAGAGGAGGAAAAGGTTGATGTCCTTGCCGTGGGGAGTGAATTGAAAGCGTTGACGCACACCATGCCTAACTCATTGGAAAATACCTCAGAAGAAGCAGAGAATTTCCAGTATTGGTATGAATCATTTCCAGAACGCATCTTAGATGCCCATGGTGATGAAGCGAAGCGTGAAGCCTACCATCAGAAAGTCACCCAGGTCAGTCAGTCTCACCTCCAGTGGGCAGAACAGATCTACGGAGCAGAAAAATCTGCAGATGGAAATAAGCGCAATAGTAAACTGAAAGCTGAAGAACAGAGAATTCAGGAATTACAGGCGCGTCGCGGTCTTCTTCTTTCGGAGTGGAAGAAGCTCATCGCCGAAGTGCGCAAACACTATAGCGGACCTTTGACCTACGCTTCCAACTTTGACGCCTACCAGAACAACCTGCTCTGGCCTGAGCTCGATCTGATGGGGATTAACGCCTACTTTAAACTACGCCACACCCTTGGTCCTATGATCCGCGATGACCTCGAAATGACCCTCGATGCTTCCTGGGGAAAAATCTTTGCCGGAATCCGAAAATTTCGGAAAGCCCTCAAGATCGAAGACCAGCCTCTGATCTTTACCGAATTAGGATATACCTTCTTTGAAAATGCCACCGTGGAACCCTGGTCCTATGGAGGCACTTCCGTGGTTGAATCCGGTCAACTCAACTACTTGGTCGATTGGGAGTCACAACAACCCAACTTTGTCGAACGCAGTGAAGCCATGGAATCTCTTCAGAGAACGGTGGGCCTACCTGAAAATGACTTTTTCCATGGCCTCCTCTACTGGAAATTTTCGACGGATCCGCGCCACTACGCTGTCGAGCGCTTTATGATTTATATCGGCCCCGGTAGCACGGAATCCGCCCTCGATTCCATCCGCAAAATGGCGCAGCAGCAATAACAGTGTCTTTTTAAGGGCAAGATTCTGCTCTGGATTCTCTTCGGTAGATTGTTACAGCTTCCGAGTCTCAATTTGTTACCTTAAAGAATATGAAGACTATCGTTACCCATCCTGGAGGAGCACACAAAGATGATTTCCTGGCCTGCAGTGTCCTTCTGTCTCGGCATCATTGTTTGATAGAAAGACGCGATCCAACCGATAGCGATCTCAATGATTCTTCTATTGCCGTAGTGGATATCGGGCATCGCCATGAGCCGGCGTTACTGAACTTCGACCATCACCAGCTTCCCCGTGATCATGTTCCGACCTGTTCACTGTCGCTGGTTCTCCAGCACTTTGATCTCTATGAAGATGCCCGCCAGTTTTGTGAGTGGCTCGAAACTGCGGAATGGTTCGACTGTCGGGGAGCCATTGAGACGGCTCGTTGGTTGGGCGTCCCCCGTGAAGCGATTAACCAACTTCATTCGCCGATGGATGTGACTCTACTACGACGCTTTGCCGCTCACGAAAAGCTGGCACCCGGGGATCCGCTTTGGGAGGTGATGCGGATGGTGGGCGAAGACCTCATCGGGTATCTGACTTCCATGCGGTCACAGCTGGACTGGCAGTCTAAGCATTCCCAACGTTGGGAGATTGAAGGGCAGATCTTCCTCTACATTCCACGGGTAGATCCGCTCCCAGAAGATCCGCGGGGTGGGGTCGGCTTTTACTTACGAGAGAAGGGATGGGAGAAGGAGGTTGTCGGCACCATTTATCCGGATCGCAGAGGCACCGGATACGGCCTCTCCCGTTTTGAGGATAATCAGAAACTCGACTTTAGCCGAATCGCGAATGAATCGGACGTTCATTTCGCACACGCACGGGGGTTTCTGGCCAAAACCAGCGCAACCGATGAATCGCGCCTTCGGGAACTTTCGAAAGCTGCACTTGTTTGAGGAAGGCTGGTTGCTCGTATCTGATAGGTAGTGGCTACTAGAGTAATTCGGATTCGAGTGTTAACTCTGTCCTCCATCGCCTTGGACGGCGGCGGGGTGGAGGGATTTGAAAAGTGGAAAATGGTTTAGGCCTAGGCCCGGAAAATTAGTTTGAGCTGGCCATGAGCTCGGAGAGGAGTTGATCGGTGCCGATGTGCTTATTGTACATCTCGAGGGCGTAGCGATCGGTCATGCCGGCAACGTAGTCACAGACAGTGCGATGGACTCCATTCTTTTTAATCTTCACAGCAAAGCAGTCGCTGATCTGGGCTGGATGATCATGGTAGAATTCAAAAAGGGCTTGAAGGACACGGCAGGCCCTTTGGTTCACCTCAGAGACCTGGTCATGGTAGTAAAAATTCTTGAGGAGGAAGTCCCTTAGATTTTGCACCTTGGCGCGCATGGAGAGGCTAAAGGATATGAGTTGTTGGGGGTGTCGTCTTGCCTCATCCGGACTTTGAATGCCAGCCTCGTCAATCAGTCGTGCGGATTCAGTGCAGAGGTCTTCGACAAGTCGATTGATGAGGCAGCGGATCATGAAGCGTCTTTTTCGATCAAATTCAAGGCGTGAGTATTGGTCAGCAATTTTGCTCTCGATTTCGGACCAGAGGTCTAGTGATTCGAGTTCATCTGGCTGAATGAGTTGATTTTCCAAAGCATCATCAAGATCACTGGAGCAATAGGCGATTTCATCAGAGAGGTCTGCGACTTGTGCCTCCAAGCTGGGGTGAGACCCCGTTCCATTCTGACTAAACCCGTGTTTATTGAGGCCTTCTCTGACTTCCCAGGTGAGATTGAGTCCATTGAACTCAGGATATTTATTTTCCAGATGTTCAACGACCCGAAGGCTTTGGTGGTTATGTTCGAATCCTCCCTGGTTCTGCATGAGTTGGTCCAGAGTGTGTTCACCGGGATGGCCAAAGGGGGAGTGACCGAGGTCGTGTGCGAGGGCAACGGATTCGGCCAGGTCTTCATTGAGTCGAAGCGTCCTGGCAATGGTCCTGGCGATAGAAGAGACTTCGATGGTGTGAGTGAGGCGGGTGCGGAAATGGTCTCCCGTTCCATTGAGAACGACCTGTGTTTTATATTCCAGTCTCCGGAAAGCCGTGCTGTGGATGATGCGATCACGGTCTCGCTGGAATTCGGAGCGGAAGACATGAACTTCATCCGGGTAAGCCCGGCCGCGGCTAGTGGAGCTGAGTTGAGCATAGGGGGCGAGAATCGATGCCTCACTTTGTTCCCACTGAAAACGCGCCTGCTGACCCATACCCTAAAGAAGCCTATGGAATTCGACACTGATGGGAAGCCACATCTGTGACAATCTTGCTAATTTTTCAGGTTGGGATACTTTGGCCCTCAATGGAGGTCTTTAGTGCATATCGAGTCGGGAGATCGAGAGTGGTTTATTGCCCGATGTCCCACGTGGAAAGTGCCTCCATCGGGCTTTGGTTCAAGACAGGTTCCCGGTATGAAACAGGTGAACTGCATGGAGCTGCCCATTTTATCGAACACCTGCTCTTCAAGGGAACGAATCAGCGGAACGCACGCGAAATTACTGAAGAAATCGAAAGTCGCGGTGGTGATCTGAATGCCTTCACCTCAGAGGAAATGACCTGCTACTACGCACGAATCTCCATGGACCAGGTTCAACTCGTGATTGACGTCTTGTTTGATATGCTTTGGAAATCAACTTTTCCTTCTAAGGAAGTAGAACGGGAGAGGGGAGTGATCCTGGACGAGATCCTGATGTACGACGATCAGCCTCATATGGTGGCACTGGAAAATTGTAATCAAGTCCTCTGGCCGGAGAATAGTCTGGGGCGTCCTATTTTGGGATCCCGAACCTCCGTTCAGTCTCATCGCAGGAAAGAACTACTGGATTTTTGGAGAAGGCATTATCGCCCCAGCTCGCTGGTCGTTTCAGTGGCAGGCAATGTTGAACTGGAGCAGCTCAATCGCTTGCTCAAACCTTACGTGACTCCCCCTCGCAATGCGGGAGCTGGCCGGACTTGGACGGCGGTGCGTATTCCCCGTACCAGACAGCCACAGTGCATTTCGGCGGATCGGCCAGTGCAACAGAGTCATTTTTCCCTGGGGATACGCGGATATCCCCGTAAAGATCCGCGTCGGTATATTGAAAAGGTATTGAGTGTCCTCATGGGAGAAAACATGAGCTCCAGGCTTTTCCAGTCTGTTCGTGAACAACACGGTCTCGCCTATTCGATTCATAGTTCGACTGCACATCACTTTGATACCGGCGCTTTTTACGTACATGTTGGAACGGATCCGGATCAATTCGAAAATTGCCTGAAACTGGTTGCCACCGAACTGCGTAGGATTCGGCGCAAGAAGCCTTCCGCACGTGAGTTGCGCCGGGCGAAGGACTACATTGTGGGGCAAATGAGGCTTGGGATGGAGAGCACTTCCAGCCGGATGATGTGGATGGGGGAGTGCATGATCGGTTTGGACCAGATCGTCCAACCCCAGCAGGTCATCGAAGCGATTGAGGCCGTGACCTTGGATCAAATCACTGAAATCGCGAATGATCTTTTTCAACCCGGTAAAATGGTTCTCTCAGTCTGTGGTCCGGGGATGACACCAGAACGTGTAAGAATGGCAACTGAGGAACTGAAGACGATCTGATGAATTGCGCAATGATCAGAAGAGGGGATTTGCCGGGGCCAGACTGCTTTTATCGATTCATGAATCCGGTAGAGAAAATTTCGGGTTCCAATTGGGAAGATCTGGAAAAGCGTGTTATTTCATCGCAATTTGATCAGGGCTGCGATTCCCTCCACCCTCCAGGGGCGTGGGTTGGCTATATCACTTTTGAGGGAGAGTATGAATTTGCTCTATTCCCTGAACCGGATGTCCTGACTGGGGATAGTCTGCTGCCAGAGGAATTGAACGTTCCCGATTCTGAGGTGACAGGATGGACGTCTACTCCGAGTCAACTCGAGTATGAAGCAATGGTTAAAAAGGCGCAGCACTACATCGAAGCGGGTGATATCTACCAAGTGAACCTCTGCCGGACTTTTCAGCGTAGAGCGGGCGGTTTTGATCCATGGGCCTATTTTCAAAGGCTCTGGCAAATTACGGCAGCTCCTTACTCTGCCTATCTGGAATCAGATAGAAGGTGTCTGCTTTCGGCCTCGCCCGAGCTTTTTTTACGGATCGACGGGCGTCAGGTCATGACCCAGCCAATCAAAGGAACTCGGCCCCGTGGTAACGATTTGATCGGTGATCAACAGAATGCGCATGAATTATCCACCCACGAAAAAGAAATTGCTGAGTTGATTATGATCACTGATTTAGAGCGCAATGACTTGGGACAAATTTGTGAGTATGGAACGGTAGCCGTGCCGGAGTTGGTCCATCTCGGCACGTTCTCCCACGTCCACCATCTTTACTCCACAGTGACCGGAGAACTGAAAGACGATTTGAATATTATCCAAGCGCTGGGTGCCTGCCTTCCTGGAGGATCGATTACCGGAGCACCTAAAAAGCGTGCGAATGAAATCATTCAGCAACTGGAGAAAAAACAACGAGGTCCTTACACTGGTGTGATCGGATATATTGGATTAGATGGAACAGCGCAATTTAGCATCGCCATCCGAACTGCTGTTTTTGAAAACGATGAACTTCACTTTGGTGTGGGTAGTGGAATTACCGCTGGTTCCAATCCAGCGAAAGAG
>JBCBYL010000118.1:0-7102 GCA_039815855.1 Verrucomicrobiota bacterium | reverse complement strand
CACCGGGCATGGCGGTAAATTCATGCAGAGCACCTTCAATCTTGATGCTCGTGATAGCGGCCCCTTCGAGCGAACTCATCAGGACTCGACGGAGTGAGTTCCCTAAGGTGTGTCCATATCCTGCTTCGAATGGTTCTGCGATAAACTGTGCGTAATTATCGGTTGCTGTTTCTTCGACTTTATCTAATCGGTTCGGCAATTCAAATCGCCCTAAACGTATAGCCATGATCTTATCTCCTTAACGGCTGGGTTTCCCCGCGAGTCACAAACAGGTGCTCCGGGACCAACAGCCTTCTTATTTTATTTTTATTAAATTTATCGTGAGCAAAGCTCAACCACGAGACGCTCATTGACGATCGGGTCGATTTCTTCACGCGTTGGGATCCTTGAAACGGAGCCTTTAAAATTGTCTCGGTCCAGAGCCATCCAATCTGGCGCCGGGCTTAGCTGAGATGCTTCCAGACTATTGACCGCAATCTGGCGAGACTTCGCATTATTTTTGACCTCGATCACGTCTCCTTCACGGCAACAGTAAGATGGAATGCTGCAACGACGTCCATTGACCACAATATGTCCATGAGTGACAAATTGACGGGCAAAACGACGGGTATTGGCAAATCCCAGACGATAAACCACATTGTCCAAACGAGTCTCGAGGAGCTGGAGAAGGATCTCACCAGTGACTCCACGACGACGCTGTGCCATATCAAAGTAACGGCGGAACTGCTTTTCCAGAACGCCATACATGAATTTCAGCTTTTGTTTTTCGCCTAGGGCAACCGCGTAATCGGATTGTTTCCGGCGGCGAGCACCATGAATCCCTGGTGGGTATGGGCGTTTTTCAAGTGCCTTATCATCTCCAAAAATGGGAATGCCGAAGCGGCGACTTACTTTACTACGAGGTCCTGTGTATCGAGCCATAACTTTTATCTTTTCCTTTAATCCTTAAACGCGGCGAGCCTTACGAAGGCGGCAGCCATTGTGTGGAACTGGAGTCACATCCGTAATGGAAGACACTTCAATCCCCATTGCTTGAACAGCTCTCACTGCTGCTTCACGGCCTGTTCCCGGTCCTTTGAGTTTTGCTTCTACTTCTTTAATCCCATGAGCCATCGCCTGACGCATTGCATCCTGGGCAATGACCTGAGCGACATATGCGGTCGATTTCTTAGAGCCGCGGAAACCACATTTTCCTGCAGACGACCAACCAAGGGCATTGCCTTTACGATCAGTCACACTGACGATGGTGTTGTTGAAACTGGCGAGGACATGCAGGATCCCGCTGCTGACATTTTTGCTGCCCTTTGCTTTAACGATTTTGGGCATCTCGATGGCATCATCGAGAGAAAGACTGATATCCGCAGCTGGTGCGGACTTTTCTTTACTGTCCTCTGGTTTGGGTTTGGTTTCTTTAGCCATTGATTTTCCTTGTTCGATTATACTTTTCCGGCTTTCGCGTTCTTATTCCGGACTACACCAACGGTGCGCTTAGGCCCCTTCCGGGTTCTCGAGTTGGTCGAGGTCCGTTGACCGCGCACGGGCAGACCCTTTTTATGGCGCTGACCGCGATAGCAGTTGATCGCCTGTAAACGTTTTAAGTTCCCCTGGAATTCACGACGCAGGTCCCCTTCAATAAGAAACCCGTGGTTCTCAATGATTTGGACGATCAAGTTGATCTGCTGGTCATTGAGCTCTTTTGCGCGCATTCCAACTGGAAATTGTGCTTCGTCGATTACGATTTGAGCCCTTGAAGGCCCAATACCGTAGATATATCTGAGCGCATACTCGATGCGCTTTTCACCTGGGATGTCTACTCCTAAAATACGTGGCATAATACTGTCTTTCTAGCCCTGACGCTGCTTTAAGCGTGGGTTCTTCTTGTTGATGATGTAGAGTTTTCCATTCCGCCGAATTACCTGGCAGTCGGATGTTCTCCTTCTTATCGATGCCTTTACTTTCATATGTTTTCCTTTTTTTGCGGGATTAATTATCGTTCCCGCTTAACTCAACAATTCTACCTTTTGATAAATCGTAGGCAGCAAATTCAACCATCACTGCCTGTCCCGGCCCTAACCGGGTTAAACTCATTCTTAATTCTCCACTCAACGCTGCGATCATTCGGTTTCCGTTCTGGAGCTCGACTCGAACTGAGTTCGATGAGAGCTGATCCACAACGTGTGCTTCCATTTTGATAAATGAAGGTTCCTCCTGTTCAGGCATTTCTTAATTAAGCTCTAATCGCGCTGGCTATAATTCCTCCTAAGGCTAAGACAGCGACAGCGACAATGAGCCAGATGATTCGTGTTTCAGGAACAGAAGCTCCTGCAGATGCTCCCGCACCTGCACCTGAGCGCCCGCGAATGCGCCCTTTCTTCAAAAATCCATCGTAGTGACGTTGTAATAAATAGGTCTCCGTCTGGCGCATGGTATCAAGAATGACGCCGACAATAATCAATAGACTGGTTCCGCCAAAAAACTGTGCGGTCAAATACGGGATGCCCAGACGCTCACTGACGAACATGGGGAGAATGGCCAAGCCGGCAAGAAAGACGGCACCAAAAAAGGTCAAGCGAGTCATGGTGAAGTCGAGAAACTTTGCCGTTGGGTCTCCAGGCCGGACTCCAGGGATGAAACCGCCGTTACGCTTCATGTCGTCTGAGATCTGAGTCGGGTTAAACATCATGGCCACCCAGAAGTAAGAGAAAAAGAAAATCGTAAGCCCGGTAACACTGTAATAAAGCGCTCCACCAGGATTGAGGTAACTGACGATGCGTGAAGCCGTGTCAGAGTCCGGGAAAAGGAGTTGGATGATCGTTCCCGGGAACAAAAGGACGGCATTGGCAAAAATGATGGGCATGACCCCGGCATAGTTGACTTTCAACGGCAGATAAGACGTCTGTCCGCCATACACTTTATTACCCCTTACTTGACGTGCGTATTGAACAGGAATTTTCCGGAGTGCCTGGGTAATCGCAACGGTTGATGCCACCACAATAAAGAGGAACAACAGAAGCAAAACGACTTTAATCTCAGGAGCTGTCGCGTCTGGAGCGCTGAACACCTTCCAGCCTGCGGTTATACCGGTTGGAAGCTGAGCCACAATCCCCACCGTAATAATCAATGATATACCATTTCCGATTCCCTTGTCCGTGATCTGTTCTCCAAGCCACATCAGCATCATGGTACCTGCGGTCAGGGTGACCACGGTGGTAATCCGAAAGAGCAATCCGGGATCAGGTACGAGAGGCCCCATCACATCGGTGACTTGGCCGATATTTGGAAAGACATTCCAGTTTTCCGGGTTTTCGAAATTGACGGCTAAGAGGTACCCCTGAAAGAGACACAATCCAAGTGTGCCGATCCGAGTGTACTGGTTGATCTTCTGTCTGCCACCTTCCTCTCTTGAGAGTTTGCTCAATGATGGAATGGCCCCCGTTGCCAGCTGCATAATGATACTGGCACTGATGTAGGGCATGATGGTGAGTGAAAAGACGGCGCAGTTCTGTAGGGCTCCTCCACTAAAGAGGTTGAACAGACCGAGGATGTTTCCCTGGTTCGACTGCTCAATCGTCACTCTGAAGTATTCCTGGAGGACCGCTGCATTGATCCCCGGACATGGGATTGCCGCACCAAGACGCACAATCACCAGCAGGGCCAGCGTGAAAATGATACGCTGCCTTAATTCTGGAATCTTAAACGAATTGATGAATGCGGAAAACATAGGGTCTCTTTATTCTGCTGAAACGGGTTCTTTCTTCTTGCTCGGGACCGGTACAATTTCAAGTTGCCCGCCCGCCTTTGAGATTTTTTCTTCAGCGCTCTTGCTGGCTGCCTGAACTTTGATCGTCAGCTTTTTCGTCAGGTCTCCACTTCCGAGGACTTTAATTCCATGGAAACGACCATTGACGAGCCCCTTCTCGCGCAGCAACGCTTCATCGATCACGGTGTCGTCATTGAACTCATTCAGTGCGGAGACATTCACAGGAGCGTAAACCGTAGCAAAATTCTTGTTATTAAATCCACGTTTCGGCAGACGACGATAAATCGGCATCTGGCCCCCTTCGAATCCCGGACGGATGGATGCACCGGCACGTGACTTTTGGCCTTTATTTCCCTTACCACTCGTTTTACCGAGACCGGAACTTTCACCTTTACCGAGGCGCTTTCTTCTGTGTTTCGCACCCGGACGTGGTTTCAAATCATGTAATTGCATATTCGTAATCCTCAGTTGGCTTAGTTTTTACCTCGAGCAAGCAGAAACTCCTCTTTGTGAGCGAGTTGCTTGAGTCCATCTAAAGCAGCCTTGGCCACGTTGGACGGATTATCAGAGCCAAGTGACTTTGCCAGAAGGTCCTTGACCCCTGCTGCTTCGGCTACGGCACGAACACCGCCACCAGCAATCAGTCCGGTACCGGCAGAGGCGGGACGCATGAATACACGGCTGCCACCGAATTCTCCCATCACCTCATGTGGTATGGTTGCTTCTTCTAAATTGATCTTCTGCATGTTCTTGCGGCCATCTTCATTCGCTTTTCGGATACACTCAGCAACTTCATTCGCCTTACCAAATCCAATTCCAACCTGACCCTCACCGTCACCTACGACAATCAGAGCACTGAAGCTGAATCGGCGTCCGCCTTTGACGACTTTTGCGCATCGGTTGATGAAAACGACTTTCTCAGTCAATCCACCTTCTTCCTCTTCACGCTTCTGCTGGTCACGGCGTTGCGGTGTGTTGCGGCGACGCGTATTGTTGCGTGGTGCCTTTTCAGCAACTGGAGCCTCCTCGACTTTGGCAGGTTCTTTAGAAACGTTTGCTTCGACAACTGCTTCTTCTGCAGGTGCAGCCACAGCTACCTCTGGCTCCGCTTCAGGTGCCGGGGAAACTGCTGCCTCCTCGACGGGAGTAACCGGGGTCGTCGGTTCGTTATTCTCAGTGGAGTTGGATTCTTTTTCTTCAGACATAGTAATTTAAAATTTGAGTCCGCCTTCACGAACCGCTTCGGCAAGTGCCTTTACTTTCCCATGGTAGCGGAATCCACCACGGTCGAAGACCACGTCTTCAATTTTCTTTGACTTCGCGCGCTCGGCGAGAAGTTTACCGACTTCAGTAGCACCAGCTACATTCGGACGAAGTTTCTTCGCAAGGAGGTCTTTTTCTTTGGTTTCCACCCCGACTAAGGTGGTTCCACTGACATCGTCAATCAACTGAGCAACGATGTGCTGGCCGGTGAAGCAAACAGAAAGGCGCGGACGCTCAGCGGTGCCAGAAATTTTCTTCCGGATACGGCGGTGCAGTCTTTGGCGAACTGCTTTCATAGATTTAGCTGGTTTCGAATTCATCTTAGTTATTTCCCTTGGGCAGTTTTACCTTCCTTGCGGCGAACGATCTCGTTTTCATAACGTACACCTTTACCTTTATAGGGCTCTGGTGGGTAGTAGGAGCGGATCTTAGCTGCGCATTGTCCGACTACTTGTTTGTCGATTCCGGAAATCTTCAGTTTCGTATTGTCCTCGACCTCAATTTTAATTCCTTCTGGAATTGGAAAATCAATGGGGTGAGAAAATCCTAAGTTCAGAGTAAGCGACTTCCCTTTTAAGGCCGCCTTAAAGCCGACCCCATTGATTTCGAGTTTTTTCTCGAATCCTTCAGAGGTGCCCACCACCATATTATTGAGTAAAGAACGTGTTAAGCCATGAAACGCCTTGTCACGTCCCGCATTCGAGCGGCGTTTGACAACGATTTCTGTATCCTCCACGTCGATTTCAACGTGAGGGGTAAAGCTCATTTCGAGGGTCCCTTTGGGCCCTTCTACTTTTACGTCGCGGTCGGCAACAGTGACTTTCACTTTTTCCGGAATGGCGATCGGTTTATTTCCAATTCGTGACATAGTCTGGTCCTTACCAAATGTGGAGAAGTACTTCTCCACCGATATTTTCTTTTCTGGCTTCCTGATCGGTTAAAATTCCTTTTGAAGTCGAAATGACTGCAAATCCGAATCCTCCGAGAACGCGAGGCAGGTTTTTCGCTCCGACGTATTCGCGCCGTCCAGGTTTAGATACTTTCTTTAAGCCACGGATAGGCTTAATGCGTTGTCCGGTCTTCATGACCACTTTCAGGCGTTGTTTGCCATCAATTTCAGTGAGTTCAGCCTCTTGAACAAAACCCTCCCGGGCAAGAAGGTTAGCAATATCGCTCTTCAAGCGGGTGTAAGGTGTGAGCACCTCGGTTTTGTCTGCCATATTCGCGTTGCGAATTTGGGTGAGGAAATCTGCGATTGGGTCTGCTTGCATTGATTCTATCCTTACCAGCTTGCTTTTGTTACACCGGGGATTTCCCCTTTCAGAGCCATCTCACGGAATGTGATCCGACTTACTCCGAACTTACGGAGGTAAGCGCGACGGCGCCCAGTAATGCTGCAGCGGTTATATTTGCGCACACTGAACTTCGGGGTGCGCTTTTGTTTTACGATCCAAGATTTTTTAGCCATAGGTTTCTTTGCTTAGTTTTTGCCGGTAGGTTGGTCGAATTTCTTATCAGAGAATGGCATTCCCACCAGATCCAGTAGTTCCCGGGTTTCTTCTTTTGTGCGTCCGGTGGTGACGATGGTGACATCCATCCCCAGGGTCCGCTTTACCTTATCCAATTCAATTTCAGGGAAAATCGACTGATCCTTAACCCCGAGCGTATAACAACCCTTGCCGTCAAACGCCTTCGGAGAGATTCCTCTAAAGTCACGAATACGAGGTAAGGCCACACAAATGAGGCGAAGGAGGAAATCATACATCTGGTCACCACGAAGAGTCACTTTGCAGCCAATTTCCATCCCTTCACGAAGCTTAAAGTTAGAGACACTCTTTTTCGCCTTCGTCCGGACTGGTTTCTGACCGGTGATCTGGAGCAAGTCATGTTCAAGATCATCGAGAGCATTCTTCACATCACCCGCTGATCCAACACATGAGTTGATCACCACTTTGGTGATGTGAAGAATGCTCTCGATGATCTTGAACATGACTTGCTCCAGATCACCGGTCAGAAACCAGTCCGGACGAAGGCGAAAAAGAGTGTCTCTAACTTTAAGCTTCGTGAAGGGATGGAAAT
>JBCBYL010000021.1:0-27969 GCA_039815855.1 Verrucomicrobiota bacterium | reverse complement strand
TCAAGATCAACTTTTTCCATCCGTAAGTCGCACAATTCACTGACCCGGATCCCACTTGCATAGAGAACTTCGATGATGGCATGGTTCCTTAACCCCAGTGGACTGTCTTCCCATTCAACTTGAATCAGTCTGTCCACTTCCTCTTCAGTCAGTGTTTTGGGTAGTCGACTAGGCAACTTAGGTATTTCGAGTTGGTCTGCTAAATCCAGTTCGAGCACTTTTTCCCGGTGTAAGAACCGGAGAAAGTTTCGGAGAACAATGATTTCAAGTTTCATCGAGCCAGCTGACAGGTTTCGATTCCTCCTTTGTTTCTTCAAGTAAGTTAAGACTTGCTCGATTTTGAGTGAAGCCCATGAAGATTGATTCTTAAAAAACCAGGAGGCAAATCGATCGAGAATCACCGACTCATTGAGCTGGGTATTCGTAGCGTGGCCCTTTTCGATGGCAAAATAGGCCAAGGCACGTTCCACCATGACATCTTCAGTCATGGTTTAAGATCGATGGATCGGCCGGTGATCAGCTCATAAACCTCGAAATACCGGCTACGAGTCTGAGTGATAATCTCTTCTGGCAGCTCTGGCCCGGGCTCCTGGCGATCCCAATCCTTTAAACTGAGTAGATAATCCCGGACAAATTGTTTATCAAAGCTGTGCTGGGTCCTTCCTGGTTCAAATGCTTCTGCAGGCCAAAACCGACTACTGTCCGATGTGAAAATTTCATCCATGAGACAGATTTCATCGCCGTCATATCCAAACTCCAGCTTAGTATCGGCAATGATGATTCCGCTGGCCTGTGCTTTTTTCTGGGCCCATTGGTAAAGCGCGATGGATTGCTCTTCCAGAGCGGAGTATAACTCATGCCCGAGTAGATCGATGCCCGCTTCCCGGGTGAGTGGCATATCGTGACCGACATCCGCTTTGGTGGTCGGAGTAAAGAGTGGCTCGGGCAGTGGAGAGGATTCGATTAGGCCTTCTGGAAGGGCATGTCCCTGAATAGTCTGCGTTTTTTGATAATCCACCCACCCTGATCCGGCGAGATAGCCACGCACGACACATTCCATCTTTACGGGCTCCAGTTTGCGGCAGCGAGTAATGCGACCAGTCCAATCGGGGTGCTCATTGGGGTAGGGGTTTTCGAAGTCAATCAGATGACTGTTGATCCCCTCCGGCAGTGATTCAAACCAGAATCGGGATAATTGTGTAAGTGCGATTCCTTTTTCGGGAATGAGAGACGGGAGAATGACATCAAAAGCAGATATACGGTCTGTCGCAATGAGGAGTAGAATCTCACCATCGAGATAGACATCTCTGACCTTTCCCCGATGGATTAATTCTGGTTTCGACATAGTGATTGGAACTCTCCTAAAGCTGGCTATCTTAATGTCATTCGTTCGACGAACTAAAGCGAATTCATGGATAAAATCTGTAGGAAAGGCCGGTTTCTCTTTGCTGGGAACCGCAAGTGGCGTGCATATGGAGTGAGCTATGGGCCTTTTGTCCCAAATTCACATGGGGAGCCCTTTCCAGAGAAAGAGGTCGCTGAGCGTGATATGAAACAAATGCAGGCGCTGGGCCTGAATGCGATTCGAACCTATCATGTCCCCCCTCAGTGGTTGCTGGACTTAGCAGCAGAGCATCGTTTGAGATTTTTCATCACCTTGGCCTGGCCGCTGCGAGGTCTCTTTCTGGAGAATAAACTGCGTTTGGCTGAAATACGGAAAAGTATCCGCCACCAGATTTCTTCCATGGCCCAACACCCGGCGATCTTCGCCTGCGCCATCGACAACGAAATGGCGCCTGACTTAGCTCGCTGGCTCGGCCCTGAAAAAGTTCGTAAGTTTTTAGACTCGCTCATCCTAGAGGTAAAAACAGTATCGCCGGATTTGCTCGTCACGTATGCGGGCTACCCTCCATCTGAGTATCTCATTCCTGAACTTGCTGACTTCGTCACGTTTAACATTTACCTGCACGACCGCAGTGATTTTCGGGCTTATCTGAATCGCTGCCACCTCTTGGCAGGGGATCGTCCATTGATGATCGGCGAATTCGGAATAGATACTGTTTCTGAGGGGGAGGAGCGCCAGCAGGAGATCATCGAATGGCATCTAGAGGAAGTGACTCAGTCTGGGGCTTCAGGGACCCTGCTCTTTACATGGACAGATGAGTGGTTTACCGGTGGGCATGAAATTGAGGATTGGGCTTTCGGACTTACGACCCGTGAGCGTCAGCCAAAGTTGGTCTGTGACCGGTTGGCTACATATATTCCACAGTCAACCCACGCTCTGGTTGACCATTTTTCTTCGACCTCTTATCCCAAGTTTTCGATTATTGTTTGCACGTACAACGGTAGTCGGACGCTTAAGCAGACCCTCGAATCCTTAAGCACACTTCGTTATCCTGACTTTGAGGTGATCATCATTAATGACGGGTCTACCGATGGCACAGCCGACATCCTTTCAAGTGATTCAAACTATGGTGTCATTACTCAGGAAAATCAGGGGCTCAGTGTGGCGCGTAATCGGGGGGCAGATGAAGCGACGGGTGAGATTCTCGTCTATACCGATGATGACTGTATGCCTGACACGGATTGGCTCTTTCATCTGGCAGATACATTCCAATCAACTGAGTTTGCAGCCGTTGGCGGGCCTAATTTATCCCCACCTGCAGCCCAATGGCGGCAGGCGACCGTAGCGGCAGCTCCTGGGGTGCCGACGCACGTGCTCTTAACTGATATGGAGGCAGAGCATATCCCTGGATGCAATTTTGCTATCCGTAGGGAGGCTTTGGAGTCCATTGGCGGTTTTGATCCCATCTATCGTAAGGCGGGAGATGATGTCGACCTGTGCTGGAGGTTAAGAGATGCGGGCTATCAAATTGGTTTCAATCCATCAGCAATGGTATGGCACCACCGTCGTTCAACCATCGCAGATTACCTGAAGCAACAACACGGATATGGGGAGGCAGAAGCACTCTTGCGGTACCAGCACCCTAATTATTTTGATGCCGAGGGTTCAGCGCACTGGGCAGGTATCATTTACAACGATCACCGTCGCCTGAATTGGTTTGATGCTCCGCGTGTCTATCATGGTATTTTTGCTTTAGGCTATTTTCAGTCGATTTATCGACAACCGGAACGTTATTGGGTTCAGTATTTCAGCAGCCTCAATTGGCTTTTCTGCACGCTGGTAGTTGGTTTGGTTTCTCTTTGGGTGCCAGCATTAGTCATTGTCCCATTTCTCATGTTTTTGCCCTTATTGATTTCAGCAGGAATTTTGATGAGCTCAGCAAAAATAGAAAAGCCGCATGACCATTGGTACAGTAGGATGCTATTATACGCACTTTGCTTGTTGCAGCCTTTATTGCGCTCCTGGGCACGCTATTTCACCTGGCTCCATGAACAGCGCCTTCCGCGACAGGAGGAGTTCACAGCGAAAGAGCAACGCCAGCTTCCATCTGGCTGGCAAAAAGGTAGAGTGGCGTTTTGGGCTGAGGAAGGTCAGAGCAGAGAACAATATCTAAAGTGCGTCTCAGGTCTATTAGCATCTCAAGGCTGGCGCTTTTTTGCGGACACAGGTTGGTCTCAATGGGACTTTGATCTCTTTGCCTCCAGATGGTGGCATACTCGACTCAGATCCGTTGCTGAAATTTACCCGGAGAATAAACAACTCATCCACATCGAAATCAAATTACTCATTCATCCGATTAGCTGGCTTCTCATTAGCCCATTCATTTTCATTCTTGTATCATTAGGGTGCCAGTTTCCTGTTCTTGCAGTTTGGATGGGAGTCATTTTGTTTCTGATGGTGGGGTATCTCTGGTTAGAGCGTTATCGCGTGAGAAAAGCGGTGGCTAGGGTGCTATCTGCTGCAGCGATTAAAGAAGCCCTCCACCCCATGAAGGAGGAGATATGAATAATCTCCATTCTCGGGTGATTTCTCGCTATCGGGAGGATTGGCAAAAAATCCTCGTGGCATCGGGTATCCTGCTTCTCTCAATCAGTCTAAACCTTCTCAAGCCCTGGCCTTTGAAGCTGGTCATTGATCACGGTATCGGTGGGGTTTCGTTTGGCGATGAATGGAGTTGGTTCGCCGAGATTAAATCAGATCTAGGCCTTCAGGGCTTCTTGATTGTTTCGGTCGTGTTTCTCCTTCTGATACATTTGCTTTGGGGAGTCCTCAATTACGCCAGTCAATTCCAACTGATTCAGGTCGGGCTCAGAGCGGTGGTCCGTTTGAGGAATGAGCTTTTTGAGCATTTAGGTCAGCTCTCGATGAAATTCCATGATCGGAAATCTACGTCGGATATCGTTTATCGTCTCATTTACGATGCTCAGTCATTGCAAACTTTTTTTAATCAGGGCTTCGCTACGGTGGTTTCTTCCGGGCTGACACTAGTCGGGATTCTCTGCTTCATGTTTGCCATTGATCCCCTGCTGACTTTGATCTCGATTGTCGTGGTGCCTCTTCTGCTTCTGACAATACGCCGATATGCGAAATTGATTCGAAATGCGACGAAGGATTGGAATCAAAAGGAAAGTGAGCTTCTGGGTAAAGCAGGTGAATACCTGAGTGGCATGAAATTGATCCAGGCCCTCAATCAGCAAAGCCAGATCGGCGCTGCTTTTTCAAAAAGCTGCCAGAATTCTTACCGTTCTGACTTTCAACTTCGTCGAGTGCAGGTCCGCAGCACTCTAGTAGTTGGCGTGGTGACTGCCCTGGGAACGTCGCTCCTGCTTTATTTCGGAGCAAACCAGGTCATCAAAGAGATCATCAGCCTTGGGGATTTGATCCTGTTTATTTCCTATCTGGCCATGCTGTACCAGCCGCTCGAACAATTGAGCTATACTGCCTGGGCAATGGAGGGTGCGGTTGCACAAGCAGAGCGTGTCTTTGAAGTGATCGATGAGCCTTTAGTGGCTTCCAGTCATGAAGAACAAGGGCTACCTGAGAATGGCACGCTTAGGTTTGAGCAGGTAACCTTCGGCTATGATTCTCAATCCGAGGTCCTTGCTGGAATTGACTTGGAGGTAACTGAAGGAAAAATGACCGCCCTTGTGGGCGGGAGTGGCTCTGGCAAAAGTACGCTACTGGCATTAGTGCCGAGATTTTACGCGCCACAATCCGGAAGGATCACACTCGGTGGAATGGATATCTCTAAGATCAATCTGAAGGAGCTGCGATCTGATATGACTGTCATTGCCCAGGAGAGTTTTCTCTTCGATGCCTCCATCCGCGACAACCTCTATTTAGCGAAGCCCCAAGCGTCCGAATCTGACCTTTGGAGTGCCTTAGAAGCTGTCCGCTTAGATCGGGAAGTGAAGGCGTTTTCAGACGGGCTCGATACACAGCTAGGTGAAAGAGGGCAGTGGGTCAGTGGTGGGCAGAGACAGCGTTTAGGACTGGCTCGGGCTTTTTTGCGACCCAGTCGTGTCCTTTTGTTCGATGAGCCCACCAGTTCAGTCGACACCAAGATGGAAAGTGAGATGATGGATACCATCAAAGAGCTGGCTCAAGCAAAGACGACACTCATTGCCAGCCATCGCCTGCGAACGGTTCATGACTGCGATCAAATCGTTGTCCTCGAAGCCGGACGTATTGTTGAGCGAGGTCTAGGCGAAGAACTTCTCGGTCTCGGAGGTCGCTACACTACGCTCTGGAGCCATCGGGGAAGATAAACCACACTTCATATCTGTTCTGTACAAATCAGAATATAGTGGCAACTTTTTCAAAATGAACCTGCAGGCACTTCTCCTTTTGATCTTCAGCGCCAGCATTTCGATGGCGGCCCCGTCCTATGAACAGGTGGTGAGCGGTGTCAAAGCAAAGTCTTTCTTGCTCGTCGATGCGAATACCGGAAACGTGCTTTTTTCCCGCCAGCCCCATATTGCCCGCCCCCCTGCCAGTACAGTCAAATTAATGACCTCTCTGCTTGTTTATGAAAAAACAGGCCTAGAAGGGAGTGGGACGGTTATTGCAGCAGATACTAAGGTTGAGCCCAGTCATGTCCCTCTACGAGTCGGGGAGACCGTCTCGGTTCGTGAAATGACACGCACTCTGTTAGTCGGGTCCGATAACGACAGTGCTCTCTTTCTCGGTAGAATGGCCAGCGGGTCATGGCCGGAGTTCGTCAAGCTGATGAACGAACGAGCCCGGCAGCTAGGCTGCATGAATACTATTTTTAAAAATCCGAACGGTCTTCCGGCGGAGGGACAGGTCATTACCTGCTTTGATCTGATTAAGATATTCCGAGCAGTACTCAAGGTGCCTGAACTGAAACAAATGCTCAAGACCAAGGGATTTACACTCAAAACCAAGATAGGTTCTCAATGGGTAAAAAACCATAATAAGCTCTTAGGCAGCTATGAAGGAATGGGACCGGCGAAAACAGGTTGGACCTACGCTTCCCGCCACACCTACGCTGCTTCAGCAAGTCGTGATGGCCGTGAGCTGCATCTCATCATTCTCAACAGTCCCAATAAGTGGGTAGATGCGCGTTTGTTATTCGATTATGGCTTCTCTCTCCCTCAAGGCTCAGGCAAGAGTGACTTTGGTCATGCGTCTGAACGGGTCTATCGTGTGCAAAAGGGAGATACGCTTGGTGTGATCGCTAAACGTTTCGGATTTACGGTGACCGCGCTCTCAAACTATAACGGCATTGCAAACCCTGACCTGATCCGTGAGGGCATGGTCATCCGGATTCCTTGATTCCACTCTGGCCCAGGTGTTTCCAAATCAGAAACGGAAGCCAGTACAGAACAAAAAAGAGGAAAGCCAGCACCTCGAGACTGAGTATGTACCACGGCCACTCTCCCAGGTAGTCGAGTAAGCTGGGATTTAGCGGCTTTCGGCATAAATAACCGTAATTTTCATTCAGTAGCCAGTTTGTTAGCCCCGCGCTGATTCCATACGTTTGAATCCAAAGGAAACTTCGCAGCACAGACCTGAACGTGGGTCTAAGCCCCATCCCAAATACGAGGTAGAGCACGCTGATGATGATTCCTGAATGGGAAATGTGGAAAGTAAAGAAGTAGAAGTGCGGAAAGGAATAGGGGAGATCCGGAGTCAGGGTGGCTTGTAAGGTGCCGGCTAGCCCCCAGAAATAGGCGAGTTCTTTTAGTAGTCGATATTTTTGGCCCCAGATCAGTGCGGCGGCGGTAATAAAGGTCACCCAATCACAGAGTTGCATGGGTAGTCGCTGGGACCAAGGCACAGCATCCTGAACACAGGCATATGTGAAAACCACGATCTTATTGAGTAAGAGGATGGAGGCCAGTATCCACGGGATGAGAGCGCGCGCTTTTTCCTGCTTCCTGCCCCAGTATGCCAGAAGAAAAGGCAGCGAAAAGGTAATGATGAGGACAGCTACATGGGCTGGATCAGAAATGAATAACATAGGATTTAGATCAGATGAAAGCGGTCTTCCGGGCAGAGGGTGGGAGCCCATAGCGAATCAATCAGAATTTGGAACAGGTGATAGAGAACAAATAAACTAATGGCTATGGCTGCGCTATTTGTGCTCAGGGGTATAGAAGCAAGCAGAGCCACGGCAAGAGGTAGAGTTTTTTGTGAACTGACAAGAATCGTCGTGATCTGGTCGCGCTTGTTTCTGAGAAAGAGCTTTGAGATTCCAGTAAAGATCAGCAAGGCAGTGATGTGCAGGCAGATCGCTAAGGCTGCAAGGATGAATTGAGTCTTCCAACCGAGCTGGAGAAGCGACTCTTGATGAGTGGAGGCGGTCATCCAGACTAATAAGAGGATGCAGAAGCTGGGAATTTGTTTGGTCCACGATGGTTTAGCAATTCTTCTCAAAGCCATTCCAATCGAGAGAGGGAGTGCTACTACCATCGCCAGCAGGAAGGTGAGTTGAAGAGTGGGAAATTGAAATTCCTGGGCTGGCAGGCAGATTCTTAAGATCAGAGGGCTGGTCAGTACGGACGCTAATGAAAGTACAAAGGTGAGGATAATTGCCAGTGGATCATTGCCCCCGCTCTGTCTGCTAATGACAACCGCTGAGGAAAGAGTGGTCGGCACCGCGGCCAGGATGATGAGCCCAGAATGCCAATCACTCGGAATGAACGAAACCAGGCTTAACCCGAAAACCGCCAGTGGCCACATGACTAAGTGAGCTAAAAGGCAAATCATGAATGGGCGGGGGATTTCAGAGAGGATCGAGCCCGATAATCCTCTCAATGACCACCCAGTCAGTAGGAAGATAGTGAAGATCAGTAGATGATCCACCCTGACCGGGCTGGCCGTTTGACCGTCTAGCCAAGCGCCAGGCTCAGGGACAAGACAGGCAAGAACAAGTGAAAATATAATCCCAACCGGGAGAAGCAGCCGAACCACGCTTCTAGCGTACGCTGCTTACTCAAAGAGGGGAAGATATTTGCTGTAACCTTTTTCTTCTAATTCAGTCTTGGGGACAAAGCGGAGAGAGGCAGAATTAATGCAGTAGCGCATGCCGGTCGGACGTGGCCCATCTGGAAAGACATGACCCAAATGAGTTTTTCCAGTCTTGGAGCGGACCTCGGTTCTGACCATGCCATGGCTGTGGTCTGCTATTTCGACGACTTCTTCGTCATCCAGAGGTTTGGTAAAGCTTGGCCATCCGGTGCCTGAATCGAATTTGTCGGTGGAGGAAAAGAGCGGCTCTCCAGAGACGACGCAGACGTACAGCCCATGTTCTTTGTTATTCCAGTATTCATTTCGGAATGGAGGCTCGGTGCCATCTTCCAGAGCGACTCGATACTGCATTGGAGTTAGTTTATCTTTTAGTTCTTCTTTGCTCATAGGTTTATAGGGGGTTTTAGGATCATAGATTCCAGTGATAATCGTATCTCGGTTCTCTTTGCCAGAAAGGGGAGCATTCGACATGATCACGTAAGCCAAGACAGGCATGGCCAGCAGAGAAGGGACAATCAATTGCTTCATATCCATAAGAGAGATCGGGTCAGATTCTATTCCTTCGACATCGTCAAAATGGTCTGATATTCCGCTTTGGTCAACGGCATGACAGAGAGTCTGGACTGTTTGATGAGGGCGATGTCTGAAAGTTCAGCCTTTCCTTTAATCTCTGCCAGAGTGACTTCTTTTTTGAGTTTTTTCCCAGCGGTAAGATCGACGACAGACCAATCCCCTTCTTTCGCTGTAGGATCCGGGTAGGCTGTTTTGCTTACTTTACATTCGCCAATGACCGCAGGGTCTTTCACGCTACGGTAGAAAAATACGAGATCACCGAGCTTCATCGCTCTTAAATTGTTTCTCGCCTGATAGTTACGCACACCGTCCCAATAGGTCGTCCCGTCAGCAACAAAATCGTCCCAGGAATATTTTTCGGGTTCCTGCTTTACCAGCCAATACTGTTTTGCCATTTCATTTATTAGCCACGGATTTGTGAGATTTCCACGGAATTTATCAATCTGTTCTCAATGAGGGACGGAGGTACCTCCGTCCCTCATTGAGAAGATGCGGTCTGAAAGATGTAATTTTCGCTTGTCTCTGATTGATTAACCGTTAGCTTTCTCGCCTTATGTCTCAGCACAAAAGTTTAAGAGGTTCCAGTAAGATCACCGCAAAGCGCAGCGTTTTAAAGCGATTTGAGCGCGTTGAACTCCTGCACAAGCGTGGTCAATGGAAAGAGGGTGACCGTGTCATGGGTCTCCGCAAGACGAAGCCAGAGGAATAGAACGTTTTAAGGGTCACGCACCCTTATCCCTCATCGTGGGCGTCCGTCTGAACAAATATTTGGCTTCCTGCGGCTTTGGGTCCAGACGCTTTTGTGAAAGCCTGATCACAGAGGGGCGTGTTACGATCAATGGAAAGGCCATCGATTCACTGGCCACACTCGTTCAAGAAGGAGATGACGTTCGGGTCGGGCGGAAAAAAGCGGAACCGGAGGTTCCTCTGGTTCTGGCACTCAACAAGCCTAAAGGCTATATTTGCTCCAGAACCGATCTGGAGAACCGGAAGACAGTTTTTGAACTCCTCCCCTCACGCATTCCCAGATTGTTCTATGTCGGACGATTAGATATGGATAGCGAGGGCCTTTTGATCATGACCAATGATGGGGCCTTATCGCAAAAGCTGGGGCACCCCAGTCAGAAAGTTCCTAAGGTTTATCATGTTGGCATTCAGCAGCCATTTAATCCTGAAGATGAAGAACGACTCAAAAGGGGGGTCTATACACCTGAAGGCTTCGGTAAATTCGAGCAAATGAAGATGCTCAATAAATGGTTGCTTGAAGTGACGTTGATGCAGGGACTGAAACGCCAAATCCGTAATATGCTGCATAAACTAGATTATAAAGTGGTCTCACTCAAGCGGGTTAAGATTGGTTCCTACATGATGGGAAATCTGAAGGTAGGGCAGACCAGAAAGCTCAATGGGCGCGATATTGCGTTGCTCCAGAAAGATCCTCGGCTGTAGCATAAACGGCAAGTCATAACGGCTTAACACTCTGAAATGAAAACGAAAAACAAGAATCCATGGGGAGGCCGCTTTGATGCGGCTCCAGCGGAACTGCTTCAGCAGCTTTCTTGTTCCGTGCATTTTGACCGCAGACTTTATGCGCAAGATATTCGTGGCAGTGTAGCTCATGCCCGCATGCTAAAGTCGATTGGTGTGCTGAGCGCATCCGAGCTGAAAGCGATCGAGGACGGCTTGAAGCAAATTCAGGCTCTAATCGAATCAGGAAAATTCCGTTGGAAGGATGAGCTCGAAGATGTGCACATGAACATCGAGGCCGCCTTAACGAAGATCACTCCTGCCGGGGCAAAGCTTCACACCGGAAGAAGTCGGAATGATCAGGTTGCTACGGATATGAGGCTTTGGATGAAAGACGAAATTGATGCCCTTGTTCAGCTCATCGGTGCCCTGCAGACCGCTCTGATTTCTTTTGCAGAGCGAGAGAGAGAGATACTTATACCTGGTTACACCCATTTACAGAGGGCGCAGCCTGTTTATCTGGCTCATCACTTACTGGCTTATGTGGAAATGTTGGAGAGAGATAAAGGAAGAATGCTGGATGCACGCCAACGCGCTGATGTTTTACCCCTGGGTTCGGGTGCTCTCGCAGGTAGTACATTACCTCTGGATCGGGACTTCGTTGCCAAGGAATTGGATTTTAAAAAAGTCTCTAGCAATTCATTGGATGCCGTCAGTGATCGTGATTTCATTGCTGAATTCCTCTTTGCCGGTGCCCTATTAGGCGTGCATCTCTCTCGTCTGGCAGAGGATTTTATTCTCTGGGCCAGTGCTGAATTCCGTTTTGTCGAAATCGGCGACCAATACACGACGGGATCGAGTTTGATGCCTCAGAAAAAAAATCCGGATGTGGCTGAGCTGGTCAGAGGGAAGTCCGGTCGGCTGAACGCAAATCTGGTCAGTCTGCTGACTCTCTTAAAGGGGCTACCCATGACTTATAATCGCGACCTTCAGGAAGATAAGGAGCCGATGTTCGACACCGCCGATACACTGAGAATCTCGTTGCAGGTTTTTGCCGGAATGGTCCAGGAGACCCGGGCTATCGCTGAATCCTGTCAGAAGGCAGTTTCTGATCCGTTATTGATGGCGACGGATATAGCAGATCGGCTGGTCGAGGAGGGGATTCCTTTTCGCCAGGCACATGAGATTGTTGGTAAGGGAGTCGCTCTAGCTCAGAAAAGGCAGATCCCTTTGAGTGATTTGAAATTGGCTGATTGGCAGGAAATCAATCCTCAGGTCACGGTAGAGTGCCTCAATGTTTTTCAGCCTGAAGAAGCCTTGAAGCTGAGAAAGATGAAGGGCGCTCCCAATTTAAAATTAATTCAGAAAGAAGTCTCCCGTTGGAAACGGGTTCTTAAGTCCGATTAAATTATGCATCATATTCAATATCAAAAAAACGAACTCATGGTCGAGGGAGTCGCGGTGGCTGATCTCGTCAAGCGTCATGGGTCTCCACTCTATATTTATTCAGCGCAGACACTGATTGACCATTACCAGAGTCTTAGTCAGTCGATGTCACCGGTTGATCATCGGATTCACTACGCGGTGAAGGCAAATTCCAATCTCGCTGTGCTGAAAACCCTGGCGAAGCAGGGGAGTCAATTCGATATTGTCAGTGCCGGTGAGCTGACGCGGGTGCTGCGGGCAGGTGGGAAGGCAGAACATTGTACGTTTGCAGGAGTAGGTAAGACGGATGCAGAAATCGAATTCGCACTGAAGGAAGGAATCTATTCTTTCATCGTCGAGAGTGAGAGTGAGTTAAGCCGTATCGACCTCATTGCTAAAAAATTGAAGGTGCAGGCACCCGTCGCACTACGTGTGAACCCTAATGTGGACGCTGGAACGCACGCAAAAATTACCACCGGAACGTATGACAATAAGTTCGGGGTGAATTATGAATTTGTGCGCGGAATTTATGAGAGGGCGGCGCGGAAGCCGAATTTGTGGCTACGCGGAATTCACATCCATATCGGTTCTCAGATTACCAAGGCAAAACCCTTTCAGGAAGCAGTGCGTAAGATGCTGCCACTGGTTCAAGAATTAAAGGATCAGTTCCATATTGAATTCTTCGATATTGGAGGGGGAATCGGAGTGGTCTATGACCCTGCTCTGGAAAGCGGTAAAGCCAGTTGGTGGAAGAAACAAAAGAAGCCACCTCTCACGCCTCAGCTCTATGCGGATAAGTTGCTTCCCCACCTCAAAAAGTTGAAGATGACGATTCTCTTGGAGCCGGGGCGATTTCTGTCTGCCAATGCCGGCATCTTGGTTGCTCAAGTGATTGATGTCAAAGAAGCGCTAAGTAAACGTTTTGTCATCGTCGATGCTGCGATGAATGATCTGGCTAGACCCTCAATGTACGAGGCCTACCACGAGATCATCCCTTTCAAAAAAAGCAGAGCTCAGCTCGTTTCAACCGATGTCGTTGGTCCTGTTTGTGAATCAGGGGATACCTTCTGTAAAAACCGACCACTACCGCCGGTGCAGCAGGGTGACCTGGTCGCACTGATGTCAGCAGGGGCTTACGGCTTTACTATGGCAGGGAACTACAATACCCGCCCGATGCCAGCTGAGATTCTGGTCAAGGGAACAAAGGCGCGCTGTGTCCGGAAGCGGCAGAGTCTCGATGATCTGCTTGAGCTGGAAACTGCCTAGTCGCGCTTTCTGATGATTTTCCCTATTTTCCCTTTGCGGACCGCTTGAATCGGCTAACTTTCAGAAGATGAAATTGTCGTTTTGGAAAATGAGTGGTGCAGGCAACGATTTTGTTTGTCTCGATAACCGTTCCGGTAAACTGCGCCTGACTAAGCGTCAGCGTGAGCGTTTGTGCCATCGCCAATTCGGTGTTGGCGCTGATGGCTTGCTCATTCTCGAAAAATCCAAGGCTTCCTCCAAAGCAGATGTCCGTATGCGCTACTACAACGCCGATGGCGGTGAGGCTGAAATGTGTGGTAACGGGGCCAGGTGCTTTGCCCGCTACGTGCAAAAAATGAAGAGCTGGAAAAAAGCTCGCCTCAGCTTTGATACTCCTGCCGGGAAAATTACCGCTTTATTTTGCGGGGATGAGGTTCAAGTGGATCTGACTCTGCCCGAATGGCCTCCGGCGGAGGCCACCGTCGATGCTTCAGAACTGCCGAATCCACTCTATATCCTGAATACCGGAGTTCCTCACGCAGTAGTATTTGTCGAGTCTATCGATGACTTAGATGTCATCAGTTATGGATCGTTAATCCGTAACCATGCGAAGTTTGCACCTGCTGGAACGAATGTGAATTTTGTTGAGAAGAGAGGAAAGCGCCTGATCGTCCGCACCTATGAACGAGGAGTGGAGGCAGAGACACTTGCTTGTGGAACAGGCGTGACCGCGGTTGCCCTCGTCGCTCATCATGTGCTCGAATTGAATTCGCCGATTGAATTAGTGGTTCGCAGTGGATGTAAGCTGAAAGTGTTTTTTGAGTTTGATGAAAGCGGAAAGAAGGTGAGCTCAGTAAGTCTTTTCGGCCCGGCTGACTTTGTTTATCAAGGAGAGATTCATGTCTAAATCATTAAAAGGAACGTTTACCGCCCTCGTGACCCCATTCCGGGACGGCTTGGTTGATGCGGATGCGTTTACCTCTTTAATTGAAGATCAAATCGCTGCTGGTCTTGAAGGGATTGTTCCAGTCGGCACCACCGGAGAATCGCCCACCCTCAACCATGAAGAGCATCTTCGGGTTATCGAGCTGGCCATTAAACGGACTGCCGGACGCTGTTTGGTGATTGCGGGTACGGGCTCTAACTCCACCAGAGAAGCGATTGAATACACTCAAGGGGCGCAAGAGCTCGGGGCAGACGCTGCCTTGTTGGCAGCTCCATATTATAATAAGCCCAGTCAGGAAGGACTCTATCGGCACTATATGGCAATTGCAGAAAGTGTGGATATCCCGCTTGTTCTCTATTCGATTCCTGGTCGGTGCGCAGTGGAAATTAGTGTCGAAACCACCGCACGTTTAGCCAGAGATGCGGAAAACATCGTTGCCATTAAAGAGGCAGGAGGTTCTGCGGAGCGTGTGCGCCAGCTTAAGCCGGCGGTTCCTGAGGATTTCATTATCCTCTCTGGTGACGATGGATTGACGGTGCCTTTCATGAAATTAGGAGCAGAGGGTTTGATTAGTGTCGCCTCAAACCTGATTCCCTCTGAGATCAAAGCCATGGTGGATGCCGGACTTAAAAGTGATTTTGAGACGGCTGACCAAATCGCCACTCGGCACCATGATCTGTTCCGTGATTTATTTATTGAGACTAATCCTGTCCCCATTAAGACTGCGCTTGCGGCCAAGGACATGATGACCAATGAAGTGCGCCTTCCTCTCTGCGAACTCAGTGATAAGAATCGTGAAACCTTACTAAGGACTCTTGGAGCCGGAGGATACCTTTGAGCACTAAAGTCCACATCATCGGTTCAAATGGTAGAATGGGGCAGTCCTTAATCCGTCTTGCCAATCAGAGCAGTGAGTTTGAACTCGTAGGCCATGCCGATCTAGGTGATGACCTTTTCAGTCCCATCGATGAGGCTGATGCAGTCATTGATTTTAGTCACCACACGATTACAGCCACCGTTGCAGACGAGACAGCACGCCGTGGTAAAGCGCTCGTCATCGGCACGACTGGTCACTCTGATCAGGATCGCCAGCTCATTCTGGAACAGGGCAAGTCGATTCCTATGATCTTCGCCAGCAATTACGCGGTCGGTGTCAATACACTCTTCTATCTGACCAGAAAGACGGCTGAAATTCTAGGGCCAGACTACGATCGAGAAATCGTCGAAATGCATCACCGCTTTAAAAAGGATGCGCCCAGTGGAACCGCCAAAACCCTGGCTGAGATGATTTGTGAAGCGGATCAGACTCAACTTGCCGATGTAGCTCGAAATGGGCGCGAAGGTGAAACCGGAGAGCGCACTACCTCTGAAATTGGTATCCATGCACTCCGTGGAGGAGATGTTGTTGGCGAGCATACCGTTTATTTCGCTGCCCTCGGGGAGCGGATTGAATTAACAGTGCGATCTTCAAATCGAGATTCCTACTCTAGCGGCGCTCTCCGGGCGGCCGCCTGGCTTCAGGGTAAGGCATCCGGGGTTTACAGTATGTTCGACGTCCTAGGCTTGAAATAGGCCATGGAAATCTGTATTGGCCTCGGCTCCAATCTGGGAAAATCAGAAGTCGAAATAGAGAAGGCCTTAGAATGGCTATCTCGAATCAGTCTTTCTCAGGTGACGAGATCCTCTCTTTATTCAAGTGCACCCTTAGACTGTCCCGAGGACTCCCCGCCATTTATTAATGCGGTCGCACTCATCGAATATTCCGATGGTGTTCGCTATCTTCTAACTCAAATCAAGGCTTATGAAGAGAAGCGTGGGCGTGACTTACATGGGATCCGGAATGCGCCCCGCCCGATTGACCTGGATATTTTAGCAGCAGGTCCGCTCGAAGTGAATTTGCCAGACCTCATCATACCCCATCCTCGAATAGGGGAGAGACTGTTTGTTTTGGAACCGCTTGCCGAGCTGGTTCCTGATCTCATGGTTCCCGGCTATGATGAAAAAGTTAGTCTTCTCTTAGAACAGGCCAGGAAGCAATATCCAGATCAGATATGCAGCAAGATCAAATTACCGTAGAGGATATTCAGAATTGGCAGGGGCAGGCTGGTCCGCTTGCTTTAACGGCTTATGATTACACTATCGCACGTCTATTAGACGAAGCGGGTGTCGATATTCTTCACGTCGGGGATAGCTTGGGGATGATCCTTCTGGGACATGAGGATACCACCTCTGTTAGCATGGATGATATGCTCAGAGCAACTGAGGCCGTAGCGCGTGGCAGAAGCCGGGCCCTGATTACCTCGGATCTTCCCTTTGGAGCTTACAAAACCCCGGAAGAAGCACTGGAAAATGGACGCAGGCTAATCGATGCCGGTGCCGATGCAGTTAAAATGGAAGGGGGGGAGGCCATAGCGGAACAAACCCGGTTCCTACTTTCTGAGGGAATTCCTCTGCAGGGACATATTGGGATGTTACCCCAGCATATTAAAGAAGAAGGTGCTTATAAGAAGAAGGGGAAGTCTGAGGTTGAAGCGGATCTGCTCAGCAAAGATGCTCTCCTTCTCGAAGAGCTTGGTATTTTCTCCCTCGTCCTCGAGTCAGTGGTCCCTGCAATCGCTGCCCAAATCACTGAACAGCTGACCATTCCTACGATTGGAATCGCTTCGGGTTCTCAAACCACCGGACAGATACGCGTTTATTCTGACGTGATCGGGCTCACCCCGTGGTTTAATTTTCCTCACGTTCAGAATGAGATGAAAGCCGCTGAGTCGATTAAAAGTGCGGTTCAAGGTCTAAAGGTAAAGATTTTTTCAGGCGAAAATTAGGTTGAATTTTTTCTGAACTCATTCAAATTTTCAGCCCTGTTGCCGGCTTAGCTCAGTGGTAGAGCAGTTGATTTGTAATCATCTGGTCGTCGGTTCGATCCCGACAGCCGGCTATCTCACGAATGAAATGAGTGAGATCACCTACAACGATCGAACCGAAGGTTCTTAGGCCCATCGCGAAGCGAATCGTTAGCGTAAGTGCAAGACGCAAAGCGTCAGAACCGCCACTTAGCGAGCAAAGCGAGCTAAAATCCCGACAGCCGGCTAACTCACGAATGAAATGAGTGAGATCACCTACAACGATCGAACCGAAGGTTCTTAGGCCCATCGCGAAGCGATCAACCTAGTCAAATTAGCGACTAAACGGATTGTTTCTGGCGCCGCCACCTGAAAAGGCAGATGTGCGACCGCTCATACTCGTTCCACGGGGTGGGCGTAACCCTCCGGGTTTGCTGCGTTTCCCGATGAGTTCAAACCCGGTTAATTGAAAGACAGGCACATAGACATCATAGTTGGGTTCGTAGGCTTTGTAGTTGGCCCACTCGCCGTAGAGTTTGTATTGGTAATTGTCATCCTGATTGGGATTGCCGAGGAATCTACCTGGGATAGGCATCTTCCGGGGGATTTCCTCAATGACCGCCCATTGTGCACGTTTCCAGACACTGTCCTCTTTTTTGATCCAGCCCCACCCTGCATAACGATCGACTACGGATCGGTGCCCCAGGTAGGCTTGCCCTGTGGTGTCACCAAAGGTCTGTGGGATGACCCCAGTCTCAAAAGAATCAGGCTTTTTCTTTTTCTCGGATTCTAAAATTTCCTCGATCACTTCGTCTGTGGTCAGAACTCCGGTGGGGCTGGCCGTGGCGGTGGTTTTCGTGAATTCTTCAACCGGTTCGGTCATTTCAGGTTTTTCAGAGGCCACTGGTTTTAGATAGGTGCGGTTGATTTCTGTGCTCTGGGAGTTGTCTTCTAATTCGGTTTGATTGCCTTGATTCTGGAATGAGCGTCTCATTTCCTCTTTCGTTTCCTCAGTGACGGGCAAGAGACCGATACTTTCGCTTTCCAGTTCCAAGGGCTCATATTCTCCAAGAGGTTCGTCATTTGGAGCGGGTGCTTCTTCAGGTTCAGCAAGGAGGTTGGCAGGCTCAATCTCGTCAATGACGTTGTTTTGAGTGCAGGCCGGTGACAACGTCATGGCCATCAAGGCAGAAACAAAGAGGGAAATTCTCATTTGGTCCATTTTCCTCCCGGGGTGGAGATGACAGGCACGGAAGCATTGGAGTAGTCTGTCTTCCCGATTGCTCCGATGAGAGGAACACCGGTGGCTCGTCTCCACATTTTGGAGTACTCCTCCCCGGAGTGGCAGCCCCAGGATTTGCAGTAAGCACCTTTAGCAAAAATGCGGCGATTGATTTCCTTCAACTGGTTCATGTGGAGGGAATCAGTTTCCAGGACAGCGGCATCGAAGCGGTTGCTGTAATCAAACATCCAGTTCCGCTTATTCGAATGGCCAAAATATTCGATACGTTCGATCTTAAGCGTATCCCGATCTTGCCCGTTATTGAGATAATTGATGAGTTCACCCCGACTATCGAACCAGACGATTTTAGCTCCTGTCTGAGCAACCCAGTTTTCTGTTTTAGTAATGAGATCTTCACCCTGTTCCTCTCCACGTGAAATGTATGAAGGCCGGTAGATCAGCCAGGTAAATTGATCCGCACTATCGAGCTCTGTTTTCCACTCCTGAAAGCGGGCAACAGCTGCTTGAATAAAATTTCCCCAGAATCGGTCATGACTGGCTGTCTTGTGCTTCTCAAAATAGCGGAGAGCAGGCCCTCCACTGATATAGATATGTTCACCGGCAATCGCCAAAGAGTGAGTCGATAGGACGACCCAAAGGCAGAAAAATACTCGTGTCATCCAAAAAAAGTAGACGATCTATAGCGCAAGTGAAAATAAAATCCGGTCCGCAGCAGGGCCGCGGACCGGATGAGGGGGATGTAGGGTTGGAGGTATTTAACCTGAATGTAGTTTTCCGAAAATCTGTGACGGATCAGTGGCGAATTCTTCACACTTTGGTATCTTTTGGAGAACTTGCTCAATTCAGGTAAAGATTTGACATTCAGGCAAATTTGTCGATTCTTTCACCTCTTTCCCGTTCAGGGAGCCCTTTTCGGGTCGTTAGCTCAATGGTAGAGCAATCGGCTTTTAACCGATTGGTTCCGGGTTCGAGTCCCGGGCGACCCAGTCTTCGCCTAATCAGCTTTGATTAGGCTTCGCCTGGCAAGCCAGTCTTTGGCAAGATATGCACAATGTGTGAGAAAATAGCGAAGACTGTCCGGCGAAGTGCGAAGAGCACGAAGCGGGACTTTCATTACGTGTATATCATACGATCTAAAAAGGACTGTAGTGACTTATATATTGGTATGACGTCAGACTTGCGTAAGCGTCTCGCTGACCATAACGAACAAAGGGTGCGCTATACTAAAGGTCTAGCACCTTGGGAATTAGTCTACTACAGCGCATTTCCATCACGGGAATTAGCACGGGAATTTGAAACATATTTAAAGAGCCACTCAGGTCGGGCTTTTTTGCGCAAACGTCTCATCAGTCCTGATTAGGCTCTGCCTGGCAGTCAAGTCCTCGCGAAGATAATCCTCAACAGCTGAAGTGGTTTTTTCGGGTATGAGACTAGGCAGGATGATTTTCTCTGTTAACATTTGTGGTCATGAATTTAAAACCTGTTCCTGTCGTTGACGGTATTTCGAGAGATGAGTTTCAAAAGACCTATATGGATTCTCGGACTCCAGTGGTCTTAAAGGAATTGGCGTCCGAATGGCCTGCGACGAAGAAGTGGACTCCTGAATTCTGGCAAGAGAAGCATGGAGACAAGGAGGTGCCTGTTTATGACGCCAGCTTTGCCAAGCCGGGCGATAAGTACATGAGTAGTGTCAATCGGATGCCGCTCAAGGACTATGTCAGTGAGGTGGTTTCTACGGAAAGAGATCTTCGTATGTTCCTCTATAACATCATGGGTAAGGCCCCAGAACTCTATGATGATGTTATTCTGCCGGATTTGGCGGATGGTTTTTCAAAGCAGTTTGTCTTTATGTTCTTCGGCTGTAAGGGATCAGTCACTCCGATTCACATTGATATTGATATGTCCCACGTCTTCCATACCCAGTTTCATGGTGAGAAACGCTGCCTTTTATTTAGCCCTGAACAGAATAAGAATCTCTACCGGCATCCATACACAGTTCGTAGCTATGTCGATCCGGCGAATCCAGATTACGAAAAGTATCCACGCCTCAAAGAGGCTGAGGGATATGAAGTCATCCTCAAACCGGGAGAGACTCTCTTCATTCCCTGCGGCTGGTGGCACCATATGATCTACATTGAAGGCGGCTGGGCTGTAAGCTTGCGCTGCACAGCAAAAGAAGCATCCAAACGCCTTGAAGGCCTGCATAATATTCTGGTCCTGAACACAATCGACCGGGTCATGAACAAGATCGCACCTCAATCCTGGTTTGATTATAAAGAGAGCCGCTCGAGAGCGGCCTAAACTTTAGTGATCAGCGCCGTTTGAGTGATTACGGGTTTCCCACCATTTCTCTCCATAGGAGATGAAGATCTGTTCGTCTGGCTGGATATCACGCGTGGATTGGTAGATAAAAACGTTTTTCTCCGAATCGAAAAGGTACATCGCGTTATTTTCAGAGGAATGATTGTAGATACTGCCAAAGCCGAGAACGAGCGCGTTACATAGCTTATCCTCTTCAGGAGTTTCCTGAGTTTCTGGCATTTCATACACGTAGTCGTTTAATTTCATGCTCTGGCATTCATCCCTGCGGTATCGGATATAGTGGCATTCTTCGATCAGGGTATCGGTGGGGATGAATTCGCTGGCAAAGACACCAAAGCCGAATTCACAGCGCTTTACATAAATATGGGGGTGAACGAATAGAGTGTCTTGTCCGTTATTATGGCTCATTACGTAAAATGAAAACATAACCAGCAAGTGATAGAAGTAAAGTTCCCAAGAGCTGCATGGACAGAGTAAGCAATCCGCGTAAGTTTGCTCGATGGAATTCAAACTAGAGGCTCCGTTTGGCCCAATGGGCGACCAGCCAACAGCGATCGAGAATCTCAGTCAGCGTGTTCAGGATGGGAAGAAATGGAACGTCCTGCTTGGAGTTACCGGATCAGGTAAGACTTACACCATGGCGAATGTAATTGCTCAGGCCAAGAAGCCAACTCTGGTCATTTCTCATAATAAAACTCTCGCGGCTCAGCTCTTCAGCGAATTTAGACAATTTTTCCCCCATAATGCGGTTGAGTATTTCGTGAGCTACTTCGATTACTACCAACCGGAGGCCTATATTCCGAAATCGGATACCTATATTGAGAAAGACTCTAGCATTAATGAAGATATTGAGCGGTTAAGATTATCCGCGACCAGCTCTCTTTTGACACGCCGGGATGTGATTGTGGTGTCGAGCGTCTCCTGCATTTATGGGCTGGGTTCTCCAGATGATTATCAGGAGATGCTAGTCTCTCTCGACGTAGGACAGCAGATCTCTCGCGACGAACTACTGGCTAAGCTGGTCGAGATCCAGTATGAGCGGAATGATATGGATCTCGAACGTGGGAAGTTCAGGGTCCGCGGTGACGTGGTCGAGCTTGGTCCTGCTTACCGGGAGGACGGAGTCCGACTCGAATTCTTTGGTGATGAAATTGACCGGTTGCAACGCATTGATCCGCTCACCGGTGATGTCTTAGAAGAGATGGATCGGCTTATTGTCTTCCCAGCGCGTCACTTCGTGACTCCCAGGCAAAAGGTGCAGAAAGCGGTCGAACAAATTAAGAATGAATTGACCGAACGCATTAGGCAGTTTGAGGATCAGAATAAACTCTTAGAAGCACAGCGCCTGAAAATGCGTACCATGAACGATGTCGAAATGATGCAGGAAATGGGCTTCTGCAATGGAATCGAAAATTATTCCCGATACATGAGCGGCAGGAAAGCTGGGGAAAGACCGGGAACTCTGATTGATTTCTTTCCGGATGATTTTCTCTGCGTGATCGATGAATCACATGCCACCATCCCGCAAATCCGTGGCATGTATGCGGGGGACCGGGCCAGAAAGACCGTTCTCGTTGAGCATGGATTCCGACTTCCCTCTGCATTAGATAATAGGCCACTCAATGATCAGGAGTTCAAGAAGCTGGTGCCTCAGCTACTCTGTGTCTCCGCAACCCCTGCACAGGAGGAGCTCGATGCGGCTGGCGGAGAGTATGCAGAACAGATTATTCGCCCGACCGGTCTTCTGGACCCCGTTCTCCATCTTAGACCACTCAAAGGGCAGATCGATGAAGTCATTACCCAGGCCAGGATTCGAGTGGAGCGTGAGGAAAGGGTGCTGGTCACGACACTGACAAAGCGCACCGCTGAAGATTTGACCGACTACCTCCGCGATGCAGGCCTCAAAGTGCAGTATATCCACTCTGAGGTGGATGCTATCGAACGAGTCGAAATCCTCAGGAGCCTGAGAGCAGGGGAATTCGATGTCCTCGTAGGGATCAATCTTCTCCGGGAAGGGCTGGACCTTCCCGAAGTTTCTCTGGTCATGATTCTCGATGCTGATAAGGAAGGCTATCTACGCTCTGAGACTTCTCTGATTCAGACCGCAGGACGTGCAGCCCGGCATGTGAATGGCGAGGTTTTTCTCTTTGCTGATCAAATCACCGGGTCAATCAAACGCCTGATGGAGGTGACCGAATATCGGCGAGCTAAACAGATTGCCTACAATAAGGAAAATAACATCGTTCCTCAGTCAGTGAAGCGCGGTATTCAGGAAAGTCTGCAGTCCATTCTTGGTGGAGATTCTGGTGAGGATAAAGGTAAGGCCGATTTGGCTCTCGATCAGGAGCAGGATGTCGAAGAAGTGATCCGCCAACTGACAGATCAAATGATCGAAGCATCACAAGACCTACACTTCGAAAAGGCGGCCCTCCTCCGCGATCAGATTGACGAACTCAAATCCAATTTTTCCGATCAGGATGGCAAAGCTAAAAAGCCAGTCCGCTACAAAAAGAAGGGCCGGAAGGCACGCGTTTCATCGTGAGGAAAATTGTTCCTGAAATCCTGGATGAGCTTCCTTCTGACCATCCGGATGCCATCGCCAGTCGCCGCGATTTAACCCGGATTAATCGGGTCATGGGAAACTACCAGTGGATTACTAAGCAGCTGAATGAGCATGCCCGGCCAACTGACCAGATCATCGAATTAGGGGCTGGCGGTGGGCAGCTCATTGAATTTCTCCCTGATTTTTCTATTCCGATTATCGGAGTGGATTTTGCCGACCGTCCGGCGATTTGGCCTGCAGATTGGGATTGGCAGCAAGCTAACTTTTTTGAGGGCAGGACCCAGGCAGACGTGATGATTTGCTCACTCGTCTTGCACCATTTCGATAGCCAACAGTTGAAGACAATGATCATGAATCATTGTCCCGAAATCAGAATGCTTATTTTGGCTGAGCCTTCCAGGCGTTGGTGGGCCCATCTTTGGGGTGCATTTGCAGAATTGGGAATGATCCATTCTGTTACTCGCCATGATATGCACTGCAGCATTCGTGCCGGATTCAAGCCAGGTGAGTTAGCGTCAGCTCTTCAACTGGATCCGAATCACTGGCGTGTTCATGAATCCGAGGACTGGCGTGGCAGCATCCGTATGCTAGCTTGCAGGAAGTGAAGGTTACCCCGCATTTATGAGGCCGATTGAGATTGTCGGTGGTGGGCTAAGTGGCCTCTCATTAGGAATCTTCCTGAGCAGAAAGGGAGTGCCTATTCGGCTCTATGAAACTCAGGCCTACCCGCGCCATCGTGTCTGTGGAGAATTTGTTTCCGGAATGACACCAGCGATGATCGAGACCTTCGGGCTGACTTCTGTTTTCAGGCAGGCGCTCGTTCATGAATCAACATCATGGTTCGATTCTCAGCACCGCTGTTTTTTTCAATTTGAACTCCCATCGCCTGCATATGGAATATCCCGATTTCTCATGGATCGTCTCTTGAGCGAAGAATTGGCTCAAAGTGGAGGGAAAGTCATTTTTGAGCGAAGGGAAGCATCTGCCCATGAAGGTCAGGTGTGGACTACCGGACGAGGAAAATTAAAATCAGGAAAATCGAAATGGATCGGTCTCAAAGCTCATTTTATGGGGTTGAACATGGAAGATGATCTCGAAATGCATGCTGGGCGAGGCGGCTATGTCGGCCTTTCCAAGGTAGAAGACGGTGTCGTCAATGTCTGTGGGTTGTTTCGCGCTTCAGCAGGGAAGGGCTTACCCATGTCCTCGCGCTTCGAGGGCGCACTCCATGACATCGGTCTCAACCAACTGGGCTATCGTTTAAAGGGGTTATCCACTGTGGAGGGAAGCCGGTGTGGAACAGCTCATTTCCAGGCTGGACGTCAAATTCAGCAGCGTAATGTGCTCACTTTAGGAGATGCCTGCCATCAGATTCCACCCTTTACTGGCCACGGAATGACCATGGCCATTCAGTCCGCTTTTACGGCTCACGATTCGCTACTCCAATACTCTGCTGGCCACGTCAGCTGGCAGGAGACGGTTAGGAAGGCACGGGAGAAGGTGCTCGCACTCCAGTCTTCTCGGGTGCGTTGGGCCTCTTTATTGCATCCGGTGATGACTTCTGGTCTCTTTGACTACGTGCGGGGCATATTCGGGCCTTTGGCCTCTCCTGTCATTCACCCAGCCACAAGGACACTTTGGGGGCAGAGTTAGACTCGAATCGCCAATGAACCTAATCTCCCTTGCATCTACCTTTCCTGAACAGGTCTTGACCCAAGAAGAGTGCTGGATTGAGTTTCAGGCATCTGGAGCGTTGGAGCCTCTGAAGCCCTCTTCCCGTAAGCTCTTGGAAAAAATTCTCCTCAATGCGAATGGGATTGATCAACGTCACCTTGCCGTTTCTGATCTGGGCATGGCCTCAAAGGCTAACCCGGGAATGTTAAACCGGTTATTTGAGGAGCACGCTGTTACTTTATCGACTCAGTCACTTGAAAAGGCACTGCGGAAGAGCGGTGTCGTCGCATCGGAGCTGGATGCGCTCTTCATTTGCACCTGCACCGGCTACCTTTGTCCCGGCCTGAGTAGTTACGTCAGTGAGAACGTGGGGCTACGTTCAGATGTAGATCTCATCGATTTGGTTGGCCAGGGCTGTGGAGCAGCTATCCCACTCCTGAAAGCTGCCTCCAATTATCTGGCCGCTCACCCTGGTTCGAAGGTGGCTTGTATCGCCACGGAGATTTCTTCTGCGGCTTTCTTTGCTGCGAATGACCCCGGAGTGCTGATCAGCCTGGCTTTATTTGGTGACGCCTCTTCCGCGTCGATTTGGGGTAACCGTGATGGCGGATGCCGACTCCATGATTTTCAAACGATACATTTACCGGAGAAAAGAGAGACCTTGCGCTTTGTCAATGACGAGGGCTTTCTCCGTAATAAGCTGGACCGTTCCGTGCCGCAGACAGTTGGTGATGCGGTGGAACAGCTATATGACCAGCTCAATCAGAAGCCCAAAAAAATCATTACCCATTCAGGCGGACGCGACGTTCTCGATGCGATTGAAAAACGAATTCCTGGCTGTCTCTTAGACGAAAGTCGTGAAACGCTCAGGCAATTTGGGAATACCAGTAGTTCCTCAGTCATGCTTGCTCTGGAAAAACACTTATCCAGTAATGATCCTTCTGATGATATTTGGCTGGCCAGCTTTGGTGCCGGTGTCACCTGTCATGGAGCTCGATTGACCTGTTCATGACCCATGATGAATAATCAGCACAGCCCTTTCCTAAATAACATTTGCTTCGGTCGCGTGAGAGACTATTAATTAACAGTGGCACAGAACTACGACTTCGAATTCCCAGATGGACCGGGAAAAATTAACATCTCCGCATCCACGATTGTTCTCGCGGTTGTTGGGATACTGATTCTCTTTGGTCTCTTCACCAGTTTTTACACCGTCCAGGCTGAATCGCAGGGGATTGTTCTGCGCTTTGGTAAGTATTACAACACCGTGGGATCTGGGCTCCAATTTAAACTTCCATTTGGAATCGATCAGGTACTCATTGTCCCGGTAGAGCGACAACTGAAACAGGAATTTGGTTTTTATACATCAGGTGGGACGAATGTAAGTCAGTATTCAGTTTCTACTGCTGAGCGTAACGCGGAGCGTAGTATGGTGACCGGTGACCTCAATGCCGCGAGCGTAGAGTGGGTGATCCAGTATCGGATTACCGATCCTAAACAATTCCTTTTCGAGGTCCGTAGCCCCGAGTTCACTCTCCGCGATATCGCAGAATCGGTAATGCGGGCGGTAGTGGGAGACCGCACCGTTGATGAAGTCATTACCATTGGGCGTCAGGAAATTGAGGGAGAAGCCCTAATTAAAATGCAGGAGTTAGTTCAAAAATATCAGCTAGGCCTTAGCATTAATCAAGTTCAGCTCAAAGATGTCAATCCACCCCAGCCGGTTCAGCCTTCCTTTAATGAAGTCAACCAGGCTCAGCAGCAAAAAGAGCAAATGATTAATGTCGCAAATGGAGAATACAACAAGGTGGTCCCGAGAGCTCGGGGAGAAGCGGAACAGAAGATTCAGGAAGCGGAAGGGTATGCCCTCAAGCGCGTCAATGAGGCGGAAGGGGACGTCGCAAACTTTGTTGCTGTTTTAGAAGAATACAAGAAAGCGAAGGATGTAACCAAACAACGTCTCTATCTGGAAACGATGCAGGAGGTGATTCCAAATATGGGTGAAAAAATCATTATCGATGAAGGAGCTTCCCAAATCCTGCCTCTTCTCAATTTGGGTAAAGGAGCAAAAGAATGAAAGCAGCCATTATCGGAGCCATTGTCCTCATTGTATTGATCGTTCTTTCCGCGGTCACAGGGGTCTTTTACGTGGTTGATGAAACGAAGCAGGCCATCGTTACTCAGTTCAAGAACCCGGTAGGAGATCCAATCACCGAGGCAGGTTTGCATTTCAAGTTACCGATCATTCAGGAAGTGAATTACATTGAAAAAAGAATTCTCGAGTGGGACGGCCAACCCAATGAGATGCCGACAAAAGATAAGACTTACATCATTGTCGATACCTTTGCCCGATGGAAAATTAAAGATGCGATGCAGTATTATCTTCGCTTAAAAGATGAGCGCAGTGCGCAATCTCGCCTCAATGACATTCTTGGAAGTGAAACGCGCAACGCGATTGCTAAGCATGAATTAATCGAGGTTATTCGTTCGGACAAGGATCGTAAGCCCGCACAAGAGGCAATTATTGCAGATAGCCTCGGAGGCATCGGAACTCTCTACCCTATTAAAGTAGGAAGAGATCGGATTGAGGAGCAAATCTATGAAAAAGCTTCGACGAAGTTAGAAGAATTCGGAATCGATTTGCTCGATATTCGCTTCAAGCGAATCAATTACAATCAGACAGTTCAACAGCGTATTTTCGACCGAATGATCAGTGAGCGTCAGCAAATCGCTGAGCGATTCCGTTCTGAAGGGGCAGGTGAAGCGGCTAAGATTAAAGGAAAGAAAGAACGCGATTTACAGGAAATTCAGTCAGAGGCATATCGGAAAGTGCAAACGATAGAAGGAGAGGCAGACGCCAAAGCCTCAGAAATCTATGCCAAGGCTTACAATCAGAGTTCTCAGGCCGCTGAATTCTATGAATTCACGAAATCTCTGGAAACGTTCAAAGAGATGCTCAAGGAAGACACGACTCTGATCATGACCACAGATAGTGATATCTACAAATTCCTCCAGAACATCGAAGGGAATTAGGGAGATAGGGATTTGGCTTAAGCCTGGATCTTGATCCTAGGATTCAGGATAAAACCCAGCTTCCATTGTCACTGAGGCTCCGTCGACATCGACAAACGTGGGTGCTTCAGCCAAAAATTGAACCGATCGTATTTCTTCAGGCATAATCCGCAATGAGGCTTGGACGAGGTGATCGTCATCATCCCGGAGCCAAGTGTCCATGCGAACGGAAAAAAAGCGAGTTCTGTTCCCTTC
>JBCBYL010000129.1:0-6188 GCA_039815855.1 Verrucomicrobiota bacterium | reverse complement strand
GTGGCGTCACATATCTTCATATAAATCGATCAAGGCAAGATCATGCCCAACCCTATTTCCAAAACAACGGATTTCTGCTTATTGAGTTTAGATCATGGTTCATTCATCACCCTTCATTTCGGAATCACTGGTAATGAGATCTAGAGTTTCCAATGAGGGGGCATTGAGTGCTATCCTCTAGGTTGGGTCCCGATGGTAAGATCTGGGTGGAGGTCGCACTCTAAAGCTATTGCGAGTGGATTGCCGCGGTCGATTCTCTCCCTCGCAATGACCTGGGGTGGATAACTCATCATCCGTCATTGCGCCTGCCACGGCGAAGGTTAAAGAATCCCGACCTGAGAAGGTCATATGAATTTGATGCTAGGTCTTCTGATCTACTTTCGAACCCAGTCTTTTGAAAGGTCTGACCAATTGGGATTCTTTGCTTCGATAAGCTCCAGCTTTCTCTTACGACTGCCCGCCTTAAGCTGCTTCTCCCTTGCAATAGCTGGCTTTGGAGATTGATAGGTCTCATAGTAAACAAGACGACCAACGGTATATTTTTTCGTAAAAGCGCTCGAATCGGTAGTAGTTCGATGCTGCCACAACCTTCGTTCAAGATGATTGGTAACCCCGACGTAGAGTGTGCCGTTTTTCTTGCTCGCTAAGATGTAAACATAATACACAACAAGACTCTCAATTTGTCATTGCGAGCGCAGCGAAGCAATCCAGATCTGACAATGTAAGTTCAGGGTGGAGGTCGCACGCTAAAGCTATTACGAGTGGATTCTTTACTCCGTTTCACGGAGGTAAACTAAACTAGTTTGAAGGGAGTATAGAAAAATACCTTCACCTGCGTTCAGGTATTGAGTTTTGCCACGGTCGATTCTCTCCCTCGCAATGACCTAAGATGGTTCGTTCATCCCCCGTCATTGCGAGCGTAGCGAAGCATTGTGCGACTTGTGGGGTCGTAGTGCACGGCTGCCGCACGAAGCCCCAAGACGGGAGCGCGGCGAAGCAAAACTTGTCAGATTGGAGTCTTTAAGTGCGATCCTCAGCCATAAGTCCATATGGAAACATCTGGATTGCTTCGCCATGCTCGCAATGACCCATGGTGGTTAGATCCTCACTCGTCATTGCGAGCGCGGCGAAGCAAGCCAGACCTTTCAACAGAGGTTCAGCTCTAAGCCTAAATTCAGGGATTGCACCATTCAGAAAAGAGGATCATGCTTTAGGGATGAAACGGTCGGAATTCATCCAGGCTGCTGGTATTGGTGTCGCCGGATATAGCCTTTTCGGGCTTACCTCGGGAGCCTATGCGTCTGAGCTGGAGGGCGAATACCAGCTCAATGCCCATTTTGTCCATAAGGGGCCCGGCTTAGGGAAACGCATTTGCCTGACCTATGACGATGGTCCGACTCCCGGAGTGACAGATAAGGTGCTTAACGAACTCGATAAACGAGACATCAAAGCCACTTTTTTCATGATTGGCAGAAAAGTGAAGCAATATGCATCGCTGGCAAAGGAGGTTGCCGCTGCCGGGCATGAAGTCGCAAACCACACCTACACCCATCCGGTTCTTTCCAAGCTTTCCAGCCAGCGTGTGTCCTCCGAATTGGATCAATGCCAGAAAGTCATCGAAGACATCATTGGCTCCACTCCCGTCTGGTTCAGGCCACCTTATGGAGCCTTTCGAACCAATCAGGGAGCCATCCCTAGAGGTAAACATCTGGGGGTAGCTTACTGGTCTGTCGATCCCCGTGATTGGGCTCGGCCCGGCGTATCGACTATCGTCCGGAAGATCACTCAGGGCACACGCCCCGGATCCATTATTCTCCTTCATGACCTGCATCACCAGACCGCCCAGGCAACAGGCCCAGTGCTTGATCAGCTATTAGATCGACACTTTTCCTTTACCCCGATGTCAGGCTTTCTGGGTGACCCCTACGGCACTTACTACAAGTCGTAGTTTTTGCTAACTGCCAAGAGCGGCGTTATCGAGTTTGTTCTTCATCAAGAAGCGGTTTAGTCAAAATTGAGTTCGGTCGTTTGCAGTGGAGGCTTAGCTGCATCGATAATTTTATCGATGTCGATGGCATCCTCATAGAGATTCTGGATGATATCGATCTTAGTCTGATCCCCCGGCTCGGTCTTCACCGTCATGTCGTGGATTTTCGAGACGACCTCATAGCTATCCATATTGACCGAAATAAAGGGAATATTTTTTCTCTGGATGAGCTGGAGTAAAGCTTGAGGAGGTTTCAGCCCATCGGTCAGAACCATGCCCGCAATCGGCTTTTCAAAGCGTTCCAAATCGGCTCCGAGAACCGACAAGATGAGATCCTCTCGATCTCCTGAGGTGACTAAGAGGCATTCTTTATCAAATAATTGTTCCACCGTCTTCGAAGAAGCGGTCCCGATCCGGATACGGTTGACCAGCTTCCGATTACTCTGCTGACCTGCCAGCCAACTTCCGTCCAACTCCCGACAAATTTGCCCGACTGTAGGCATTTTTAATTCCCGGGCGTAAGGGATGACCCCTAATAAGGGCAGCCCTAAATTCTTGAGTCCTGCTTCGGCAAAAGGATAGAGCGATTCAATCTTCCTTTTCTGAACCTTATTTAAAATGACCCCAATGACCTCAACTCCATACTTTTCAAAAAGAGCTAAATTGAGGCTAATTTCATCAATCGGTCCACCGACCCCTCCGCGGCTCACGAGGATGACTTTACAATTCAGCAGGGATGCGACTTGCGCATTCGAGAGCTTAAAGACACTGCCAACCCCTGCATGACCAGACCCTTCAATGACAACAAAGTCCTGTTCCCATGCCGCCCGGTTAAATCCCGCAGTTACTTTTGTCGCAATTTCCGCAGGATCCCCCTTACTGAGATAATGGCGGGTGAATCCCGCATCAATCGCGACTGGACTCATTGCCTCCAATGGGAGATTCGGGCGATACGTGTGGTTTACGAGGACGGTATCCTCATCAATCTTGATACCCTCAACATCGACGAATCGCTGTCCGATCGGCTTCATATAGCCGACCTTCTCAAAGCGCTTTTTCAGGGCCCCAAAGAGTCCCATACTCGTCGTGGTTTTACCGTCGTTTTGTCGCGTGGCCGCAATGAATATTCTGGGCGTGGAATGATTTTTTAGCCCAAGGCCTACGGGGTGTATCATGCCGTTTAGTTCGCGTCAGGATAGAGCTTGCGATATTCGATGGCCTGGATAGCGACCAGAGCGGAAACACCCACGACGTCTTCCGTCTTCGCTCCGCGTGAGAGTTCCGCAGCAGGTTTTGATAAACCGAGCAGGACCTGACCGTAAGCTGTCGCCCCGGAAAGAAGTTGAACTAATTTCGCTGAGATATTTCCAGAATTGAGATCCGGAAAAATCAGAACATCCGCCTGGCCCGCCACTTCACTCCCACTGGCCTTGAGTTGAGCAATTTCAGGAATCAACGCGGCATCGACTTGAAGTTCCCCATCTACTTTGGCATCGATTCCGTGTTGTTCGAGCTTCTGCCGTGTTAAGGCAATTCCGGCCACAATTTTTTCTGTTCCCGGTGTGATCGCACTTCCCTTAGTCGAGTAGGAGAGAAAAGCGACACGTGGCATTTTTCCACTGAGCTGACGCCTTAACCAAGCCGTTTCCATCGCGATTTCAGAAAGCTGCTCAACGGTCGGGTTCGGAACGACGCCGGCGTCCGCGAAGAAGAGCACTCCCTGGTCGCCGAACGGGCAATCTGGAATATCCAGAATCATACAGCTTGAGATCGTTTTGATATGAGGGAGTGGCTTAATGAGCTGGAACAATGGTCTTAAGATGTTTCCGGAATATTGCCCCGCCCCGGCAACTAATCCGTCGCACTGTCCATTTTGAAGCATCATCGCTCCAAAGTAGTTCGGGTTTTTTAGAATCCGCTCTGCCTCCTGATTTTTGATCCCCTTATAGCGATTGAGCGTCTCTAAACGCCTGATAAACAAAGGTAAGTCAGCCGCATTAGTAGGATCAATCAGCATCATTCGCTTTAGATCGATGCCGAGCTTTTCTGCGACCGCATGAATTTCATCCCGGTCTCCGAGAAGGACAGTCACACCTAACTTCCGATCGATATATTCGCGGGCAGCTTCAAGAATGCGTGGGTTATTGCCTTCCGGATAAAGGATGCGCTTCGGGTGCCTCCGAAGCTGCTCATAGATGTTCTCAATAAAGTGACCCATATTCCATCTCAACGTTAAAGCCTTCTGCTCAGCTCACCAGTGTAAAATGAAGAGGGATTTACAGTGTTCTTAAGTTCAAGGTGAACGTCGCACACTAAAGCTGTCGCGGATGGATCCGTCTTCGTGCGGCAGCTGCCGCACTACGCCGCGACAAGTTGCCACGTCGCCAGTCGGCTCCTCCCGCCTGCGCTACAGCTACGGCGGACAAGCGCAATGACCTTGGGTGGTTCATTCATCCCCCGTCATTGCGAGCGCAGTGAAGCAATCCAGATCTTACAATGAAAGCTCGGGGTGGAGGTCGCACACTAAAGCTGTTGCGAATGGATTGCCACGTCGCCTTACGGCTCCTCGCAATGACCTAAGATGGTTAGTTCATTATTTGTCATTGCGAGCGAAGCGAAGCAAAACTCTGTTCACGAAGCTTGAGTGAACATTCCGATACTCATTTCATTCTAGTTTAGTTTAACCAGAGCAAAGTGGAGGTTAAAGAATCCAGACCTTTTAACAGGGGTTACGCTGTGAGCTGGCACTTCTTCAATAAGGGACGGAGTATACTCCGTCCCTTATTGAAGCCCTTAGCCCGTTTTTCAATATCGAGCCATGGCGGGTTCCACTTCCGCAGCCCAGGCATCAATCCCGCCTTCCAAATTCATTACCTTCTCGAACCCATTCGCGACCATCCATTCTGCAGCATGCAGAGATCTCACCCCGTGATGGCAATACACAACCACCGGTTGATCATGAGGAAGGATCTGGCTGATTTGGTCAGGGACAGTGCCGAGTGGGACGAGGCTAGCTCCTTCAATATGACAAATATCCCATTCGTCCTGTTCACGCACATCCAAGAGGAGTGGGCGTGACGAAGACGTGAGCTTTTCTTTTAGAGTGAGCGGAGTAATCGGAGTGACCTTCATGAGGATTCGCAAATTTCTATAATCATCGTTTCAAGAGCACGGGCACGATCACTTGTCCCGCCCACGAGTTTAAAGTGAGTCTGGTAGAGACGCTCGAGAGCGCGGAACCATGTCCGCGATGACTTGCCTGCTGATTTACTGAGAATCCTCCCCATCCGGTACGGAGAAGGAGACTTCCCAGTCGAGGTCACTGGCAGTAAATCGGTAACGGACGGATTAATACTGACCGTCTTCGACCTCCCCTTGCTTTCCAAACGGGCATGACCTGCTTCCCTCATCCAACTCAACAAAGCTGCTAGCCTGATCTGATTACTCAATAGAATGAGGATACCCACCTCTGATTCCCCCTGGGCCAATAATTGACGCACTAAATAAGTAGCCTGATTTGTTTGCCCCTCAGTCACGGCGTCACATAAATCCCATACTAATAACGCTTGTGAAGACGAAACAATTTCTCTGAGTTCTTCTTCAGTAATCGTCTCATCAGGCCGGGCATAGAGAGACAGTTTTTCAAGTTCTGAATGGAGTGCTCGAGATTGGTTTCCAACCAATTCCATCATCGCTTCCGGCACCCCAGGCTCAAATTGTATTCCTTTCTCACGTAAGAGTTTCCGGACTTGGGTAAGATAAGTATCAATGGAAGCAGCGTTGCGGAGCTCGACCGCATCATAAATCTCACAGACTCCTACCTTCGCGAAGTTCTTGTAGAAGCGCTTACGCTTATCAGCACCAGGAGCGCCAACCAGTGACTGGACCGATTCTGCACCCACTGATTCAAGATGAGTCAGGATTCCTTCTAAGCGTTGTTGAACCGATTCACTTCTACCAATCACACTATCTTGAAAGAAGGTTGCCGACTTCACATAGATGAGTTTGCGTCCTCCGAGAAATGGCAACGTCAGAATGGCCTCTTGCCACTGCTCAATCATTCGGCAGGCCTGCTCTACATTTTCCGCACGTCCGTCGATCACTTCCAAATTCATTTTGTCCTCCGGTGCAAGTTCATCTACCAGAGACTTCACTCTACTGGAAACTTGGAACTCATCATTACCGGTGATGAAAAGATGCT
>JBCBYL010000202.1:0-2697 GCA_039815855.1 Verrucomicrobiota bacterium | reverse complement strand
GAGCTCGGTCAGGGTTTGAATGAGTTGAGTGGTGTCTCTGGGGTGTAGGCCAATGCTGGGTTCATCGAGAACGAAGAGGGTGCCGACCAAACTCGATCCGAGGCAAGTCGTCAGATTGACTCGTTGAATTTCACCACCAGACAAGGTGCGCGCTGCACGGTTTAACGTCAGATAGCCAAGCCCCACTTGATTCAAGTAATTGGTTCGACTCTTCAGTTGATCAATCAAGACCTGCTCAGATTTGTCGCGCGTCTTGAGCTTGTTAAAAAAGTCTTGGAGCTGATTGAGCGGGCAAGTGTTGATCTCATGCAGTGTCCATCCATTGAGTTTCCAGTGGTTGAGTTCCGGCTGATAACGCGTGCCGTTACAGGCATCACAGATGCGGTAGGCGCGGTAACGCGCCAGGAGGACACGTACGTGCACTTTGTAGGTGCGTGATTCTAACCACTTGAAAAACCCTTTTACGCCATACCAGCGGTTCTTGTAGCCTTCACCGGGCTCACCCTCGAGGACGAATTTTTGGGCCGCTTTGGGAAGCTTGTGAAAGGGTGTGCTCAGAGGGATTTTTTTTCGACGGCAGGCTTTTTCCAGATCTTCCTGGCATTCAGAATTGGATTCAGTTTGAAATGGTTTGACGACGCCTTCGCCAATGGAAAGGGTGCGATCTGGTAGGGCGAGGTCATAATCGATTTCCACTGTCCGACCAAATCCGCGGCACTTCGGGCAAGCGCCGACTGGATTATTAAAGGTAAAAAGAGAGGGGCTGGGTGTAGTGAACGTCTGACCGCTATCCGGGCACTTCCATGAAGAGGAGAATAAGATTTTCTCTTGTTGCTTTTGAGAAGAAACAATAAAGAGACTTTGATCTGGGCTCAGTTTGAAACACTGTTCGATGGACTCGGCTATTCTCGCCTTGTTCTTGGGTTCAGCGCGTAGTCGGGTCAGGACACCATTCATCTTCCAGCCTTCCTCTCCTTGTTTGAGGGTCAGTTTTTCATCTTCCTCTAGCCTGAGAATTTTTCCTTCACCCTCGTTCAGGTATCGAATCATTCCCTGCTGCTTCAGAGTGGCGCAGATACTCTTCCATTTTGTTTTTTTCTGGAAGTCGACGGTAATACCGAAGATGAGATCCTGATCCCGATACGTTTTAATAAGATGAGAACAGAGTTCGTCTGGTTTCCATGGACGGATTTCCCTTCCAGTTTGTGGACTGTATAACTTGGCCTTTCGCGCCATCAGTAATTTCAGATAGTCGGAAATTTCGGTCAAGGTGCCGACGGTAGAGCGGGAGGTGCGAATGGAGTTGGCCTGGCTCAGTGCAATCGCGGGTGGAATACCATCAATTCGGTCAACTTGTGGTTTGTCCATTCTCTCGAGGAACTGGCGTGTATATGGACTAAAGGTTTCTACGTAGCGTCGTTGCCCTTCGGCGTAGATGGTATCAAAGGCGAGTGACGACTTTCCTGAACCGCTCACTCCTGTGATGACGGTTAGTTTACCGAGGCCAATTTCGAGATCCAAATTTTTCAGGTTATGGCATCTTGCCCCTTTGATTTGGATCGTTGAGTTTTCTGGCATGGAGGCGTAAAGCTAGACGCAATGGAAGCCAGATGCAAATGCCTTAACTCTCAGAGAGTCGCTGCCGATCTTCTGCTTTGAGGAGCTGATGGGTTTCCTGGAGTAGGTGCAGCGCTTGCTCGGCCAGACCACTGGACTGGAGAGAGTCTAAGAGGGCCTGGCTTTCTTTACTGGATAATTCTCCAACTTGTTTCCCGGCAAACCAATGGCCTGCGTTCCCTAATAAATTGTAGCGGAATGTTCCGTATTCGATGAGATCTAATCCCTTTGCCAGAATGCCTAAGCGTAGAATGTCTCGAGCGTTGATTTCACCATGGACATCCGGGTAGGAGGGGATGGCAGTTGGGTATTGCTGGAAAAAGTCTTCTCCCATGACGCCGTGTAAGGCTTCATCGAGTTTTTTGATAATTGGATCGGTGAGCCGACGGGCTTGATCGAGGCTGTTGAGTGCTTCGACATGAATATCGAAATCCGTGGGTCTGGAAGCACCTAAACTCAGGGTGTGAACTTGCGGATGACTGAGACAGAAAAGATCATTGAATGTCATCGGATGGAGAGGTGCGCAGAGTTGCTTGAGTTTTTCAGAGGGTTGATACAGCATGCCGCCTTTGTCATTCGGGCTAATGATGAAGACCCCCATATCCCTTTCGGCTGCAGCCAGAATTGCCGGCCAGTTCCACTGAAAAATGTAGTACCAGTGAAGATTGACGTAATCGAATTCGTCGGTGCAGATCGCTTTTGTAATCAGATCACATTCAGCATGGGTCGAAAACCCGATGTAACGGCACGTTCCATCTTTCTGTAGCTTGCGAGCCATTTCCAGGCAGCCACCCTTCTTCATCGCCCATTTAAAGGTCTCTTCGTTATTGATTCCGTGAATGGAAAGTAAATCGACAGAATCCAACTGCAGGCGTTTCAAGCTGGTTTGGAACTCTTTTTTGAAGTCGTTGGGCTTCTCGCATGGGGCGACCTTGGTTTGAATGATGAGTTGATCTCTTTGAAAATGAGGTAAAACCCAGCCCAGTTGGCGTTCTGAGCTCCCATATCCCCGCGCGGTTTCAATATGATTCATACCTAGCTCGACGGATCTCTGAATGGTTGCCTCCAGGTTCTCCTGAT
>JBCBYL010000192.1:0-2990 GCA_039815855.1 Verrucomicrobiota bacterium | reverse complement strand
CATGGCAGGATCGTCCAGTGTGTCACGAAGTGTCTTAATTTGATCAACAAGGCTACGGTAATCTTCGAGACGGGTATCACGCTCGGATTTGAAGCCCTCCATTTGCTCCTTGAGGCGGCTATCAGCTTCCTGGGTCTTGTAGTAATCTTGAAAAACTTTCTGAAGGTCGATAATCGCAACATTCAGTTCGGCAGCGTGCGCACTGGTCATTGAAAAGGCCAGTGCAGCGGACACAATCATGAGGGCTTGTTTAATCATAGGCTCTCTGGTGTAACGTCTGGAGAGAGGAGAGCAACCCTAAAATTGGTAGCCGACATCGAAGTGGAACTCGATGTCGAAATCATCAGTAGATCGGTTGTTTTTCAGGAGTGGAGTTCCTAAATCGAAGCGTAGTGGGCCAATGGGTAGATTGAGGCGAAGCCCGACTCCCGTTCCGACCCCGAGTGAGCCGATGGAATAGTCAAAGGTATTTGCATTATTGATACCGGCATCGAGGAAAACAGCTCCACGCACATTGTCCATAATCGGGAATGTTGTCTCGAAGTTGGTATAAGCCATGGTTTTACCACCCGATTCTTCTCCCCCCTGAACGGGCCCGATTTCACGGAAAGCAAAGCCACGGACGGTGCGGTTCCCACCGATGAAGAAGCGGTCGAAAAGGGGCACGTCATTTCCATCAAATCCGTCAGCGACACCTGTCGCGGCGCGAATACTGAAGATCATATCCCATGGGAGAGACCACCATTTAGAACCTTCGATTTCCGCTTTCCAAATGTCAGTGTCTCCCAGAAGTGGGCCTCCGGCGCCTTCAAGTGCGAATTCCAGTTTTTCGCCCTGACGGGTAAGGAAGAGGCTATCCCGGTTGTCATAGAGTAGGGTTGCCCGGACTGAACTTTTCGAGCGAACCCCTGCTTCATCTTGGAAGAATTGTGGCAGTGTTTGATCCACATCATAAATTTCGATATTTTCTGCCTGATAGCGTAATCCGATACTCCAAAACTGGTTCAGTGCTTTACCAACCCGAATAGCTGCTCCATATCGGCGCTGGTTAAATCGGCTACTGATGAAGTCTGAGTTGTTATAGAACAAATCAAATCCAAAGGAGATCTGGCGATCAAGGAACCAGGGTTCAGTCCAACTGATCAGGGCGTCTTGACGCGTAAGGCCATATTGAATCCTTGCCCGGAATTTCTGACCCCCTCCACGGAAAGTAGGCCAATTTCCAATGTCAAAGTTCCCCTGACTGACTTCAGCAAAGCCGAGCAGGCTATCAATGGTGCTGAAGCCGGCTCCAAAGGTAACGGAGCCGGTGCGCTGCTCTTCAACCGTGACGACCAAATCCTTTCGGTTTGGAACGGAAGTGTCACGTGGAGTAGCATCTACCTGGGAAAAATAGCCCAGGTTATCCAAGCGGAGTTTACTGGCATCAACCCGGACGGTGTCGTAAATATCACCTGGAGCTAGAGCCAGTTCCCGACGCAGGACTTTATCTTTGGTCTCATTGTTTCCTTGAATGATGATTTTCTGGACGTAGGCCTGCTCCCCCTCATTAATCCGGTAGAGGATATCCATCTTGCCAGTTTCGATGTTAGGTTGGCGTTCAGGGACTGAGCTCGCATCAATGTAACCACGCTCACCGTACAGTGTGTTGATAGCACTGACGCTACTTTGCAGGCCTGATGGAGAAAAGACGCCCCCTTCATTAATCGTGCCTTCCGTGGCGCGCAGGCGGCTGAGGATCTGTTCACGACTAAAGATGGTATTGCTTTCGAAGGACATGGAGCCTACCCGATACTGGATACCTTCGAAGATCGTGATGGTAATATCTAATACATCTTCCTCTGCCTGATCATATTGGATGTCTTTGACGGCGAAATCGATATAGCCGTTGTCTTGGTAAAAAGCGCGCAGCTTCTTTAAGTCCTCATCAAACCACTCTTCACGGAAAATTCCTGACTTGTTTAAGAAGAAGAGGAGGTTTTTCTTTCTGGTCTTAAACAGCTTACGGAGCTCCTTGGTTTCAAATGAATCGTTACCAACAAAATTGACATCTCTGACATAAGACTTGCTGCCTTCATCAACGGTGATGGTGACCACGGCTCGGCCAATCTGCTCATTGACGTCGAACTTGTATTCTACGGTAGCATCCGGGAAGCCTTTTTCATGGTAATAAATCCTGACGTTCCGAGCATCTTCAGCTACTTGCTGCTCACTCAGAGGCTCACCCGCTTTACTCTTCATTTCCTTCCGAACCCGCTTTTCACTGATACGGTCTGCACCCGTGACGATGATTTGTTTGATGACTGGCTTGGGTTGAACAATCAACACCACCTTGACTCCATCACCCAGGGGTTCATCAAAAATTCTCAAATTTACGAACTGGCCGGTGGCATAGAGATTACGAACATCCTCTTGAACGGCAGCCGGAGAATATGGCTGCCCGATGGTGGTTCGCATGTTGGAGAGAATCAGGCTGCGGTCGACCGACTGAGATCCAGCAAATTCAATCTCAATATCTTTAACGATAGGGCCACGGAGCTGATTTTCTTCGGAATAAGCGGGAGGCTGGACGAGGACAGTATCATCCTGAGCTTGACCTAGGTGGTCGAACCCTATCCATCCTGTGAGAGCAATCAGTAATCCGACTCTCCGTAAATTCCCGCCTGTTAGCAACTTATCCATAAAAACGCAAAGACTTGCAACAATAAGCAATAGTCATACCTAATGTTGCAGACTTATTATACATTTAAGCGTTAAAAGCTTGTAATATAGGACTCTGTGCGGAGAGGCGTACGGCGTCAAGCCCGTAATCGAAGGGAGTGGTAAGAAAAAAGCGGGGGACTAATCCTCCGCTTTTTTCGCTTCCAGAATGACCTTCAATGTGGCGTTGACGCCCATGGGAAGGTTTACTTTTACCTCGTAATCGCCAAGGGCGTTGAGAGGCTTATCCAGGTCAATTTTATGGATATCGAAATCGATCGCCATAAAAT
>JBCBYL010000113.1:0-7747 GCA_039815855.1 Verrucomicrobiota bacterium | reverse complement strand
TGACCTTACCCCATTTTCTGGAATCGCTACTCTGGTAGCTATTATCACCCATAGCGAAATACTCGTCCTCTTTGAGACGAACCTTATCACTGATATCATCCAAGATTGCCCGATAAGGGCCTTTGTTAAATAAGGCGTATCCACGATAGCCGTTTTCGCTAGAATAGATTCGATCAAAAGATTCCTCATAGCCTTCAGGCCTGACTATTTCGCCGTCATTTAGGAGATATGGCGGGTTGATGCTGAGATTGGAACCGGGAATTCCAGTGCATCGTTTAATATAAAATTGAGCAAAGTCGATATTACGGTAGTTCGTATTCTCATCTTCAATACCCTTGATTCCCTGCGTGTTAAAGACAAAGACCTGCCCTACTTCTGGTCTCGTGAAGTGATAGATCATTCGGTTTACAAGTAGTCTATCCCCTGTTTTGGACTTAAAATTGACCAAGAGGTCCCCTGCTTCAAAGCGCAGATTACCGATATTGCCACCCGTGATGCGTGTTCCTGACTGCATGGCGAGGCCTTCATAGAAAGCGCTTAGCGTGCAAAAAGTCCTATATTTAACACCACCTAGCTCAATGGTGACCCAATCAATAATTCCCAGTAAGGATGTGGGCTGGATGGACTCGATGCGCCCAGGGCTTTTGACTGCAATACGATGGTAAGCCGTTCCTGCGATTGCTGAATCGATCACTTGAATAAGCGGATTTGGCATTTCCTCGTCTTCCATGCTCTGGGTTGTAATCCCGTATAAGGTGGGTTGCATGGATCCGGTCGGGATCTTGAAAGGTGCTAAAAAGAATGCCTTCAGGGCGAGGGCCAGGACCACTGCAGTCAGAATGACTTCCACGTTTTCACTCCATCCCTCATTCTTCGATTGCGGGAGAAGTTTTCCCAGGGATTTCTCAAACTCTCCTAGCTTGTTCGCTGCGGTGTTTTTTTGTTTCTCACGCGGAAGCTTGATGAATTCATTGAGATCATTCTCTAGCTTGGTAATTTGCTCTAAGTCATTGTCTTTGAGCAAGTCACGACGATAATTTCTCTTTTTATGCAAATACTGTAAATATTCCGCTGCTTTCTTTTTAGGAGACATGATAATTTATGTAATCAATTGTATATTAATCAGTTAAGACTTTTAGAAATGCTTCTTGAGGGATATTTACCTTACCGAATTGCTTCATTTTCTTTTTCCCCTCTTTCTGCTTTTCCAGGAGTTTGCGCTTACGTGAGATATCACCACCGTAACATTTTGCAGTCACGTTTTTCCCTACTACTTTGACGTCTTCACGGGCAATAATCTGGCCACCTATGGCAGCCTGGAGGGCAACTTTAAAGAGCTGAGCGGGAATGACTTCTTTCAGCTTTGCCACTAATACCCTACCTCGTTGAGCTGCCTTGTCCCGATGGACGATTGAAGAAAACGCATCCATAGGCTCTCCATTGACGAGGATGTCCATTTTAACGAGCTTATCGACCTTATATGGAGCGTATTCATAATCCATCGATCCATAGCCATGAGTGAGGGTTTTCACCCGGTCATTAAAATCGACGAGGATTTCATTGAGCGGCATCATCAAGGTGAGCATGACACGGTGTTGGTCAATGGACTCCGTTTTCTCGCACTCCCCTCTGCGATCCATGATCAATTGCAGGATATCTCCGATTGAATCGCTAGGACAGAGGAGGGAGACCCGCACCATCGGTTCGGCGATCGAATCAATGGTGGCCGGATCCGGAAGCTGGCAGGGATTATCGATTTCGATCATGTCACCGTTACTCTTGTGAACCTGATAGACGACACTGGGGTAAGTTGAAATGATATCCATGTTGTACTCCCTGCGGAGCCTTTCCTGGATAATTTCCATGTGAAGTAATCCGAGGAACCCACAGCGGAAACCAAAGCCTAATGCCACCGAGCTTTCCTGCTGAAAAACCAGAGCAGGGTCATTGAGCTGTAGCTTATTCAAGCCGGTTTGGAGTTGTTCGAAATCAGCGTTGTTGATGGGGTAGATACCGGAAAAGACCATCGGCTGGACTTCTTTAAAGCCAGGCAGTGGCTCCTCTGCTGGTGCCTGGGTATGCGTGATGGTCTCACCAATTTTGAGATCAGCGGTGCTTTTGATATTGGCGATGATATACCCCGTATCTCCTGGATTGAGGGAATCCACCTTGAGCATTTTAGGCGTAAAGATACCGACTTCCTTGACCTCATACTTCCGATAGGTCTGCATGAGGGTAATTCCATCTCCTGCTTTCAATTTTCCAGACACGGCCCGCACATAAGCGATGACGCCGCGATAGGGATCAAAGACACTATCAAAAACCATAAAGCGGGTTCGCTCACCTTCTGCCGGGTGATGGGGTGCAGGCACTCTCTTTACGATGGCTTCAAGAACCGCATCCATCCCCTCCCCGGTTTTGGCACTAACCGGAATGGCCTCTTCAGCCGGAATGGCGAGAATTTCTTCCAGTTGTTCTTTCACTGCGGGAACATCAGCATTAGGCAGGTCGATCTTATTAATGACCGGAATGATGACGAGGTTCTGTTTCAGAGCCAGATGAGCATTGGCCACCGTTTGAGCTTCGACCCCTTGTGCGGCATCGACCATGAGGAGGGCTCCTTCACAGGCAGATAGACTGCGGGACACTTCATAGGCAAAATCAACGTGTCCCGGTGTATCGATGAGATTCATACGGTACACTTTACCCTCTGGAGTCTTGTATTCCATGGTGACAGGATGAGCCTTGATGGTGATTCCCCTCTCCTTCTCGAGGTCCATGGAGTCGAGATGTTGTTCCTCAAGTTCTCTGGTTGCGACCGTTCCTGTCATTTGCAATAAGCGGTCAGATAGAGTCGTCTTGCCATGGTCGATATGGGCAATTATAGAAAAGTTTCGAGTTGGAATTTCGCTCATGCTGAATTGGGTAAATGGTTATGCTAAAGACGGCCTAGCCGCCCGCATTCGCTTCTAAGGCCAACTGCCTCATGGCATTGAGAGCGTCCGACATTGAATCCTCTCCAAAGAGTGCAGTTCCAGCCACGAGAACATCTGCGCCAGCAGCAGCGGCAAGCGAGCCTGTTTGGCCATTGATTCCGCCATCGACTTCAATCCTCATATCCAATTTGCGTTCCCGGACGATAGCGCGTGCCTCTTTCACTTTATCCAGCACTTCATCCATAAAAGCCTGTCCGCCGAATCCGGGATTGACCGTCATACAGAGTAAGAGGTCGATCTCTTCAAAAAACGGAATCGAATTTTTCAAAAGAGTTAGCGGGTTAATCGCAAGGCCGACGCCTACTCCTTCTTCACGTATCATATTCAGAGTGCGGCGCACATCGTGCGGGGCTTCCAAGTGAACCGTGAGCATGTCAGCGCCTGCTTCAATAAAGGCGCGTGCATAGCGGTCAGGCTGGTCGATCATGAGATGAACGTCCAAATACGCATCTGGCACCTGACTGCGAACGGTTCGAACGACTTCAGGACCAAAAGAAATATTAGGAACAAAATGACCGTCCATGATATCGAGGTGCAGCCAATCTGCTCCTGCCTCAATGGCACGATGGCACTCTTTTCCAATCTGAGAAAAGTCAGCCGCCAGGAGTGATGGTGCGATGATGAGGGACTCTGACACGTTAATCTAGTCTTTAGCTGGCTTTCTGAATGAGCTCAATTTCGTAGCCTTCCGGAGCATCGATGAAGGCAATGATGTTACCGGAGCTGGTCTTCGTCGGACCATCTGAAAGCGGATATCCCTTTGATGCTGAATGTTTAGCAAAGGCTTCAATATCATCCACTTCGAAAGCCAAGTGAGTCAGATCTTCCTGCACCTCAACACTTCCGCTACTGGGAAAGGAGCAGAGTTCTAATTCTGCATCTGTTCCGGGTAGATTAAAGAAAACTAACTGTGAGCCGCGTGGAGAGGTATGACGCCGGGTCTCTTCGAGCCCTAACACTTCAGCATAAAATGTGGCTGTCTTTTCCAGGTCTTCTACCCGATAGCGTGTGTGTAAGTATTTTTTGATCATGACGTCCTAAGAATAGAGGACCTAGAGTGAAAGCAAGTATTAATGAAAGACGACTCAACTTATTCAGCGTAGACTTCGCGCACGACTAATGCCTCGAGGCCTTCCTGCGGCGATTTGTCTTCATAGAGGACCTGATAGAGTTGTTCGATGACCGGTGCCTTGATATTTTTATTCTGTACCAGGGAATGAACCGCAGAGGTGGTGGGCACTCCTTCGACTGTTCCTTCGATCTGCTCCAGGGTATCTTTCAGACTTTTACCACGGGCCAGGGCAACCCCGGCCTGGTGATTGCGGCTTTGTCCACTATACGCAGTTAACATCAAATCACCCATCCCACTGAGACCGAAGATGGTCTCCGGATTCGCACCCAGTTGTCCTGCGATGCGCACCATTTCTGCCAGTGAGCGGGTCATTAAGGCCGCCATTCCATTTTCTCCGGCTCGAAGCCCTTCACACATCCCAGCTGCGATCGCGTAAACATTCTTTAAGGCGCCACCCAGTTCAACTCCCTTCAGGTCTGAACTGCGATAGAGACGGAAATATTTCTGGTGGACAGCATGTTGTATCATTTCTGAAACTTCTTCGGTCTCCGCGGCAACAACAGCGGCAGTTGGAGCGCTTTGTTTCACTTCTGAGGCAAACGTTGGGCCGGATATCGCAGCCACAGCAGAATTGGGCCATTCTTCTTTCAGGATTTGAGAGACACGACGGAAGGATCCCATTTCGATGCCCTTCATTAAACTGACGACAGGCACGTGTGGATCTGGCAGTTGCTTCAGGCGTTCACGTAAGGCCTGAGTAGGAATAGCAATAAAAACCGCCTCCCCAGCTTCAGAATCTTTCCAATCCGACTCTTCTCGCCCAAGGACGGCTAGCTCATGACCATTGCGCTCTATGACGGATGCCATCGCAGAACCCCAGGCTCCCCGACCGATGATAGAAATTTTCATTCGTTTACACGTTCTCTTTCAGACTCAGACAGGTCAGTGCTTTTCGTTGGTTCCTTCTTCTTCTGCCCGAACCGATGCTCTGTGCCATCTCTGAGACGCTGGATATTGACCCGGTGTCTCCAGACACTCATCGCACCTAAAATGAGTGAGGCTCCCATAAAGGACCACTGCCCCTGGTAGGCAATGATGGTAGAGATGGGTAAGACAATCGAAGCCGCAATCGAGGCCAAAGAAACATAGCGCGTGACTGCCGTAATGATGATCCAGAGAGAGATGCAGACCAAGAGAGAAATCGGAACCCAGGCGAGAAGCACACCCGCGGAGGTCGCCATCCCCTTTCCTCCCTTGAACTTGAGAAAGATCGAAAAATTATGACCTACCACTGCACCGACTCCACCCAGAACGAGGAAGAGGTCCTTCGGCACCATTCCCCCTTCGATAAAAAGATAGGATGCGAAAGCGAGCGGAGTGTAGCCTTTTAAAAAATCGAGTAGAAAGACAGTAATCCCCCACCCCTTTCCTAGCACACGATAGGCATTGGTCGCGCCAATGTTTTTACTCCCTTCCAGACGAAGGTCGACTCCTTTGATCCGTCCGACGAGTAATCCAAACGGGATTCCTCCGACGAAATAGCACAAGAGCATAAAAATAAATGCAGTGAGTGGTGTTCCTATGATCTCGAACATTTTAAATAAGCTGCCTGAGATCAGAGGCATGACCAGCGGAAAGATAAGTCGATGTGATTTTTCCATTGCTTGAAACAGGAGGTTTTCTACTTTTAGGATCTATGTTATCTCCTCAGCAGCAGGAATTGCTCAAACGCGCTAAGCAAGCCAAGCCCGACTACGCCGTAGCTCTTCTCATTGATCTCGTTAAACAATCGCCCGATCATATCGAGGCGAGAAGGCTGCTACGGGCCAATGAACTCACTCTTTATCAAAAGGCTTCCTCGATGTCTAAGACGATGTCAGGAATGAAAATCACACCGATGCAAATGAAGGGCAAGGGTGCCCTCAAAAAAGATCCGAAGGAGGCTATGGCGATTGCAGAAGATATTCTGGCGATCGATCCTACCAGCGAAGCAGGTAACGACCTTCTCGCCGACGCAGCGATTAAAGCCGAACTGCCTGAGGTAGCCGTTCTCGCTCTAGAGACACTGAAGGACGCTAAACCTGAACTCGCCTCAAATCTTAAGAAGCTAGGTGCCCTCTACCTTGAGCAGGGTAATGCAGATAAGGCCGTCGGCGTTTTTGATATTGGATTGAAACATCATCCGACCGATGGAGAACTCAATAAAGGGCTCAAGGACGCAAGTGCTCTTGCCGCTCAGACCAAGGGTGGCTGGGATGAAGGATCGAGCTTCCGCGACTCACTCAAAGATACTGAAGAGGCCACCCGGCTCGAGCAAGGGAACCGTGTGGTTAAATCGGTAGAAGCGATCGATCAACAGCTCGTTGTCCTTTATGAGCAATACAATGAGAACAATCAGAATTTAGATACCGTTAAACGTATCGCTGACCTCCTCGAAAAAAGAGAAAGCCTCGATGATGCCCTCGCCTATTACCAGTATGCTTACGAGCTAGGAGGACAGTCCGACCCGGTCATCGAAAAGAAAATCACTGAACTGTCGAAAGCCCATTTGAGTCAGGCATTAGATGCCAAGGAACAGGAATTGGCTCAGGCGGATGATTCCAATCGCGCATCCCTGGAAGCTGAATACCAGCAACTGAAATCCCAGTTCGCCGAATATGAACTCAGCTCAGCGCGTAGTCGGGTTGAAAAATATCCTAACGATAAAGCACTCCGCTTTGAACTCGGCAAATGCTTAGTGGACGCCGGCCATTTCCGTGAAGCGATTCCGGAATTACAGCAGGCTACCAATGCTCCCAATGTTCGTTTGCAAGCGATGAACTACTTAGGACTCTGTCAGCAGAATCTGCAAATGTTCGATTTGGCCATCAATCAATTCAAGAAAGCCATTTCCGAAATGGTGGTCATGGATGAATTGAAAAAGGAAACGATTTACAATCTGGGAATCACCCTTGAAATGCAAGGTGACTCGGCTCAAGCACTCGATCAGTTCAAGGCGATCTATGAAGTCGATTACCATTTCAAAGATGTTGCCCAGCGGGTTGAGTCCGCTTACTAACGCGCAACACCTAAAATTGGAACTGAAGGGCCATATGAGGCCCGATGGTATCGAGCCCGTTATTGGGCTGTCCCGGCTCTGAGAGTCCTGCATTCGAGATGTGCTGGTAGATCACCCCGAGGGCGATATCCCACTGATCACTAATCAGGTAGCGCGCACCGACCCCTACTGTAAACGTAAAATAGAAATCTTGCCCTTGAGCACCCCTGACGTTTTGGCTATCGGTAAACCCAAATCCAACTCGTGTATCAAGATAAGGGACGAGCTTTGAGCCTGGCTGGACGAAATTATACCGTGGGCCAAATAATGCTCCGGAAAAGCGGTTTTCAACACCTTCCAAAACCGGAGTAAAGTAACCAGTGAAGACCCACTCGGTATTACCACGTAGCCAACCGGTGTTCCCAACATCGTCTAATTGCCACCGGATCGAAACCATAATTGGAGAGACCCAGGTATTATTAATATTACCTATGTCGAAGAGTTGGGCATTTTCCACAGAGAGATCCACTCGGTTTTCGTGAAAATATTCCTCTTCTAATGACGCTTTTCTCTTTCCTCCCGATGACGTGGGGAAACGAGCGGATCAGTGCTTCTCTCAGAGAAGAGGAGCCAGCGTCATTA
>JBCBYL010000227.1:0-2063 GCA_039815855.1 Verrucomicrobiota bacterium | reverse complement strand
GAAATCAGCAAGTTGATCAGCAAATTTGGAAATCCTGGCTTGCTGATTTCCTTATTCTGATCGTCAACTCCCTTCGTGCCGGACAGACCTTCATGCAGGGGTGTAGCGTCGCGGTCGTGGAATCACCTAACCCGATTTCAACCGAATTCAAGCAGGTGATCAAAGAAGTGAACTTGGGGATGCCAGAGCAGGAATCAATGGAGAATATGCTGACCCGTGTTCCGAGTGAGGAGCTGAAAATTGTGGTCAGCGCCTACATCATCCAAAGGAAGGTGGGGGGGAATCTGGCAGAAATTTTGGATACCACGGCAGAAACCATCCGTGAGCGGATTAAAATTCAAGGGCAGATATCAGTGCTGACGACTCAGGGGAAACTGTCTGGCAGCTTGGTGGGAGCTTTGCCTTTTGTGCTAGGCTTCATTTTGGCCGGCTTGAATCCACAGTATATGGCTCCTTTAATTAGTACTATTCCAGGCTATGTCTGTATTGGGATTGTCGTCGTATTACAGTCGATCGGCGCATTTGCGATTTGGAGGATCGTCGATATCGAAATCTGATGACCGTCATTATCGCAGCTCTGGTCTTTCTGTCCATTTTACTGATGGGACTGGCATTTGGTGTCCGCAAACAGAAGAAAGTCTCACTCGTATCTCGAATTAAGAGTGCACAGGCCGGTGAAGAAAAAGTAGGCATTCGGGATGCAGAAAAAATGAATCAGAATATCTTCGCCCGTTTCCTTCTCCCGCTCGCAAATAAAGGAGGAGGGGCAGTCGGCTCTTTTCTCCCGGCTAAAATGGTCCAGAAAGCTGATCAGGCGATTGGTGAAGCTGGAATGATTGGTCAAGTATCTGGCTTACAAATCTTGACCCTCAGCTGGATTTTTACTCTGGCACTTCCGGTTTTTGGATTCTTGCTCGGAACTGGGTATGTTTTAAAGGGAGAGACCACCTGGCTCCATTTAATAGGAGTTTGCGCACTGGTTGCGGGTATTGGGTACCGGCTACCGATTGGGGTCATCCAGGGAAAAGCTCAGAAACGCAAAAAAGAAATCCAACTTGCCCTTCCGTTCAGTTTTGACCTGATTTCGATCAGTGTTTCTGCCGGCATGGCTTTTGACGGAGCCATGGCTACTGTCTCAGAAAGAACAAGTGGTGCTTTTTCAGAAGAGCTCAAGCGCACCCTGCGTGAGATCAATCTAGGGATAAGCCGCGATCAGGCGCTGAATAATTTGGCGACCAGAACTGGAGTGGAAGACCTCAAGTCCTTTATTACGGCAGTGAATTATATTTCAAAGTTAGGCGGAAATATCACCGAGGTGATTGAAGTGCAGACAGAAGCGTTGAGAACCAAACGCCGCCAGCGGGCGGAAGAGAAAGCGAACCAGGCACCGGTTAAAATTATGATCCCACTGGTTCTCTTTATTCTCCCCTGTGTCTTCGTGGTCATTTTGGTGCCTGCCGGACTCCGAATGATGCTCTAATACACTATGAACATGGAAGCAGATGAGACACGTTTCGCTGTCTATGTATTAATCGTCTTTGTTTCTCTCTTTTTTTCTTTCGTATTTGCCACGCTTTTTTCGAGGATCATCAAAGCCAACCGGAAAAGTCACCAAGTCAAAGAAAAACAGGCTTCCCCGAATATTCAATCAGCGAAGGCACTTCGGTCAGAATTTGTCTTAGCTCAGGACCGACTATTGCAGGGGAATGAAGACCGAAGTCGCTTGAAGGACGTTTGTGCAACCACAGCTCAGCGTCCAGATGAGTTAGGCCTCTTTGCCAAGGATTGCTACTCGTTTCTCAAGACGAACCCGGATAAGGACCAACTGCTGATGAATTTGATGAATTGGATTTCCCGCTTGCGCACAATGGATTGACAAATGAAACGATCTAGTTATCATAAGAACATGATCAAGCCTTTGCAAAAAAGGTGCGGGCTGATCAAAATGCGCCGAAGTCCTAACGGTCGCAAAGGCCAGTCCATTGTCGAATTCGCTCTCACGGCTCCAATTTTTCTTATTATTGTTTTATTTCTCATCGATATTTCGATGTTCTATTTTTACG
>JBCBYL010000194.1:0-2861 GCA_039815855.1 Verrucomicrobiota bacterium | reverse complement strand
TAGAGGTCTATGAGTTAACCCCTCCAAGTGTGGCGGTAAGTGTCCCAACACTTTTTTTGTCGATTTTGATGCTGGATTGAATGGAGTAGGTCCAAGCTTGGTCTGTATTAGAATAAGTCATAGAGATCAAACCATCTGGGAACTGAGAAACCCACGAGGGAAGATTGCCTGAATTTCCGGTATCGACGGGGTCCAGGAATACAATGCCTTCAAACCGATAAAGAGGAATTGCTTTGGGGCTGAGATCCTGCAATAGACGTGTTACGTGAGGCTGTGCCTTGCCAACCACTTTTTCGACTTCGGATGTGTCAGTCCCGAATGCCTTAGCCAGATCAAAGGCATCAGGTAAGAGTCCAAGAATAGCTTCCGGTTTGATATCTTTAGGTGAAAGGGCTAAGGACAGCGATAGTGGAACAAAGTGGCGGCCAGCTAGCTTCGTTCCAGTGCCGGCTTTGGCTAGAGCTAGCTCGATTTCATATAAATCAAGTGAATCGCGAGTATCGTCAATTTTTGCTGAGTAGCCAAAGGTCGTCTTCTTTGAAGTAGCCTCTATAGAAAACCACTTTAGACCAAAGTCCTTAATGTAGCGCTTAGTAGTCATCGGGTTGCCCCGACTGATTTCCCGTGCGACCCATCTGCGCCTGCTTGTGTTTTTCTCGGCTATGACTTTGTCCAAGTCCCATTCCACTTTGATATCCTTGATCCTGATACTCAGATCGTGTTTGATTGAGATGCCTCCGAGATTGACGATACGTAGCTTTAAACTTATGACCTCCCTGCCAGCACTGTTCTGGCCTTTAATCAATAATTTAGAGTTGTTTTTGAACGGTTCATCATAGGTGGCAAAGAACTGATACTCCTGATCATCTTCAATTTTACTTTTAATGATGCCCAATATTCCGGATACGAGCTTAATCCCGGGGCTGACGGCCGGATGGAAGGCGGCTGCTGGTGAGTTGCCTGCTTTCTGGAGTAGCTCTGTGGTGTCGTTGATCAGATCACGTGTCTCTTTATCAGATTCCATGACATTGATGGAAAATGGCAGTCTCGCAGGATTTCTTCCAACATACAGAACCGACCGCTTCTTGATTTCTACGCCTTCATCTGTATCCCGAAATCCCATTTCAGTCATTTCACCGGCAACTGTAATCGTAACTAGCCCTTCTCTTTCTTTGGTGAGATCACGAGAAAGAAAATTTTCAGTCTTAATTTCCAATGAATCCAATAGCACGGCTATAATATCTTTAGAGTTGATCCGGCCACTGCCACCAGTCCAAGAAGGCTTGGATGTAGGGTTCCGAGGAAAGGTTGTCACCACTGCTTCTTCGTCTGTTTGAGAGCTTAAGCTGGGCAAATTGGAAGGACGGTCGGCCCGAAGGCGATTTCTAACAGCGTGTCGAGAATCTGTGTTAGACATATTGTTAATATGCAGACTCGCTACGTGCCGTTGATAGAGTGAATGCTCTATTTGAGAACTAAATCGGTATTCACAACATGAGGTATGTCAGGCGATGCTAACCCCTTCAAGTATAAGAAGCATTATCAAGGTATCACACAGGTTAAATCTTTTCGTTCTAAGAATGCGCTCTCTTTGGCATTAATCTCTAGCCTATCATACACAAACAAAACAACAGCCAGTGCCGTTTCTAAAGAGTGGGGATTTAATAAATGTCAGTTTATCAGCGTCAAAAAGAAGCCGGATATCGATACTCAATGTCTAGTCTTGGCTGATGACCAAAACATCATTATTGCTTTCAGAGGGAGTGAGTCGGCGGAGGATTGGTTCGCTAACTTTCAAGCCGTTACTGATCCGGGACCTCTGAATAATACCAAAGCTCATGAAGGCTTTCAGGACGCACTTTATCCTACTGTCATTCGACTCACTGAGACGATTAACCGATTCAGCGATAATGATCAGAAATTGTGGATCACAGGACATAGCTTAGGCGGAGCCCTCTGCTCCTTGCACGCTGGTATGCTCGCTGAAAATGGTTTTGAGGTCTATGGGATCTATACTTTTGCCAGTCCCAGGCCAGGAGACAAAGACTTTGCCGATGAGTTAATGGCAAAAATTAAGGGCCCTCATTTTCGAGTCATTAACTCGGGAGACGTGGTTCCACATGTGCCACCAGAACCTTTCTTCAGCCATCCGGGCAATAGAGTGATCTTAAAAAAGACAACTAGGACTAGCACCGCCCCATCTTGGATGAGTGAAAGGAAATTTGTTTTGGGCTTATTTGTTAAAGCGACCGGAAGAATAAAACAGGTTTTGGATTTGAAAAAGGTGCACGTACTCGATGGTGACCCGGCTAAGAGCTACATCCCAAAGCTCATCAAACTGGTCAACAAAGAGGCTTAAATTCAGACTCGCTTGGGGAAAAGGCTTCAATTGACAAGGGGAGCCCCATGGTACTGGGAATAGAGAGTTCTCTCTATCGTTTATTTGTTTTTCATTAATAGGATAAGAACCTGTTATTTCGTCCATGGCTGTCTCGAATCAATCTTTCAATTACGCAATTCCTAACCTGATAGGCCTGGTTACCGTTTTGGCGGGTATTTACACGACGGTGGCACCTCCGGAGTCGCAGAGGCCGACTAGAAATAACAATGTAGAAGAGGTCGATGCTCCCAATGACGGGCTTTTTAACGCACGGCTGTGGGAAGACCCGTTTTCTGCTCTTTATCAGTCGAATGATGAGGAAGGCGTGGTTATTGTTGTAGAAGCGGATAAAACCCTAAAAAAATTTTCCGATTTCATGGGTAAAAATCATTACTTAAGAGCGCCCGTTGGAATTTTCTAAAGTATCAAAATTATATTTTGATCCATCATTCCAGATCGCTCTTAAGTAATGATTTTTACC
>JBCBYL010000206.1:0-2615 GCA_039815855.1 Verrucomicrobiota bacterium | reverse complement strand
CATCAGCAAAGAAGGACCTGGTCGAGGCATGATCACTCTTGCCGAATGATCATAGGCGAACTATATGAGTACGAATATGCTATTGCAGACAGACCTAGAGCAGGGGACCGAAAAACGGTTTCGTACGATCGTCAATCGCTACCTAAAAGAGTCTGACAGTGCAATTATCCGACCAGAGTTAAATAAAAAAACCGCTCCGAAACCCGAACAAAAAATCAAGCTCGGTGATGTCGTGCAAATTCCTGAGAATGACATTACCCATATTTTCAATAATCAGGCGATGTTGGCCATTAGCCACGCCATTGAAGATCTGGCCTCGGAGCAACGCTGCGGTGAACTCATTTCAACGTTCCAACAATTGGAGAATTTTCAACCCCAGAAGAAGAGATACATCGGACTTGCAAACGATCTTGATGCGGTTCGGGTCTGGGGCTGTGGTGAGATTCCCAAGGGTTGCCAAAAGATCGATTTTATTCCGATTTTCCGACCTGAATTGTTAAAGTACTGGATGGTGCTTTACGCGGGCCCTGACGCCCATGCGGTGTTGGTTTGTCGCCAAGTCGATCGCTCTGATCAATTTAATAACAAGATCTTTGCAGGCTTCTACAGCTTCAATCCGTTTCTCGTTGAGTCAGTGCGCCGACAATTTAACCTCATGAGTGTCGGTCTCGATGGCATCATTCATCAGTGGGAAAAAGAGTTCGATATTCCTACCTTTTCATTGAAAGAGATTAGAAAGCTCTTCAAGGACCCGGACCGAGCCTAATCTCAACCAAGTCCTGATTTATTTAATTACGACGACTGAGCCCATCGGCAGGTTTTCAAAGAATTTCTCAGCCATCTCTTTCGGAAGTCGAATACATCCGTGCGAGGCTGGTACACCAGGGACATACCCCGCGTGCATCCCAACACCAGAATCCGTGAGACGCATAAAGTAAGGCATGGGAGCAGCCACGTATCGGCCCCCTGAAGGTGGGCGCTGCCCATTATTCGCTTCGCCTAAATACTTGCCACTCGAGCTGACAAAGGAGCCATAAAGGTTAGAAGAATGATAGCGGCTTTTCTGGGTTATCCGGAATGTTCCGGCTGGTGTTTCGTATCCCCGGCGTCCTGTTGAAACAGGGCTCTGGCCGATCTTCTTGCTGCCCAGATAAAATGAGGCAACTTGGCCGCCCCTGTCGATGATGACTTTAGGGGTTCCTTTGTGATTGGAAAGTTTCCAATAAGAGCTGGCGAGGGGAACACGTGGCCGTCTTGTATTGCTTACGCCACTTGTCGAGTATCCAGTGCGTTCATACTGGCGTTTATGTTTAGAGCTATAGGAGGGACGTGGACTCGCGTTGAGGTCAGCTACAAGATAAAGAGAAAAAAGAACAAATGAACAGGTAAGAACGTGGAGAGTGAATTTCATGACTTGAGCAACCAGCCACTGTCATAGTAATCCTTCACCCCTTCTTCAAGACTATATTGAGGCTCTAAATTGAGCACTCTCTTGGTTTCTGACATATCTGCCTCAGTATGAGGCTGATAAAAAGGAAACGGGTTTTCGATATATTCCGGTTCATAGTCGGTGCCTAGCACCTGGTTGAGGACTTGGACTAAGTCATTGAATGATCTTGGCTGACCGCTTCCCGCATTCAAGATCGCAGATTCACTCGCGTTCAAGGCTCCAATGGTATAGCGAACGATGTCTTTGACATAAACAAAGTCTCTCTGCTGCTCACCCATCTTAAAGATCCTTGGACGTTTCTGATCGTTCATCTGGTGGGCGAGGTGAAAAATCATACTGGCCGGAACCCCCTTGTGCGCTTCTCTGGGGCCATAAACATTAAAGTATTTCAGGCCTACGATTTTCCAATCAGGTGTCTCTTTCATTTGTTGACGCGCCAGGTTATCCATAATCGCTTTGGAAAATGCATACGCATTGGCGGGTTGAGGCAGGTCAGTCTCCTTATTCACACCACCACGGATCCCGTAGGTAGCAGCGGAGGAAGCATAAACCAGCGGGCACTGGTAGGCCTGCAAATAGCTAAGTAACCGATGAAACGCTTCTACATTATCGTGGACTTGCAGGCGGGTATTGAGTTCACGGGTGTCGGTAATGGAAGCCAAATGGAAGACTGCGTCCCACTCGGCAGCGCCAAGTCGATCCCCGAGATTCATTAACGACATATCTGCGGCGATCACCTCGCCACGGAACCCCTCCAGATTCTTAAAATCAGCAGAGCGAAAATCATCGATGACGACCATTTTCGCATCAGGAAATTGATCCTGTAATTCGAGGGTGAGATTAGAACCGATAAATCCGGAACCACCAGTGACCAATATCTGTTTCATATGGCCTAGAACCTTATACGTGCATCCAGCCTAGAAAAGAGAAATTGTTTTTTCTTTCCCGTGAGACTAAGTTTACGTGCTCTATGAGGTATGGCTTACTTCGCACTGGAACTTGGGTTCTGACGCTTTTCTCTTTCCTCCCGATGACGTGGGCAAACTAGGGGATCAGTGCTTCTCTCAGAGAAGAGGAGCCAGCGTCATTAGAAGAGGAAAGAGAAAAGCGTCAGAACCCAAGTTCCAGTGCGAAGTAAGCCATACCTCATAGAGCACGAAAACTT
>JBCBYL010000107.1:0-8223 GCA_039815855.1 Verrucomicrobiota bacterium | reverse complement strand
GCCTTTACCAAGTGAGTGGTGGAACCCCAACGGCATCCATGACATCTTTTGGTGGAATTGATATGGTTGGTCTTGCTGACAGCATCAGTCTGATCCCTGAAGACCATGTTCACTACAACTTGGCATTTACTGAATTAGGAACGTACAACGTTGAATTTGAAATTTCTGGAGAGCATGTCTCCAATGGCACGGAAACAGCGACGGGCACGTTTACCTTTAATGTTGTTCCCGAACCATCTACTTTTTCCCTCTTAGCACTCGGAATGGGATTTCTGGCTGCATTCCGGCGTATCAGTAGACGCTAATTAGTGCGGATAACAGATTCTTTTTTCGATTCCCGGAAAGAAAAATTTCTTTCCGGGAATCGTTGTTTTATGGGCATGGTTACGGCCAGCGAAAAGTGGACGGTGATCGAAACGTGAAAAGAAGCGCAATGGAGAGAATCATCCAATGCGCCTGAGAGTGGTCCACTTGATCGTTCCCAGTATTTTTTAATATCTGATGTAGTATTGCGGAAACCACGGCTTCCTTTAGTTTAATATGAATGAAATGGTTGGTACTTTTCCTGTTTTTTTCATTATCCGTAGGACAGGGAAAGGCTATCGAGATTCAAATCGATTATACTTACGATACCAACAATTTCTTCGATACGGATGAAAAGAAGGCGGTGATGGAGGCGGTAGCCGATTTCTTCGGTGACATGATCGATGATCAGTTGTTGTCGATTGATGCGTCTCAATTTTTTAGAGCTAGTTGGACTGCTAGCTTCATTGATCCGTCCACAGGAGGGAGCGTTAACCTTAGTAATTTGGTTGTGCCTGAGGATGTCATCATCATCTATGTTGGATCTCGTAATTTACCTGGAAATACGGTTGGAGTGGCAGGACCGGGAGGATTTGGAGCTTCAGGAGCGTCTAGTTGGATTGATCGTATCGTTTCGAGAGGGCAAACCGGAGTATCAGATAGTCCTGTCACGGATGTCTCCTTGTGGGGAGGCTCAATCGCTTTCGATACCACGAATCTGGATGACAGCACGCGTGTCTGGAATTTTTCCCTCAATTCTAATGATGGTTCTGAGGGTGGGACCGAATTTATGACTGTCGCACTTCATGAGATGTGTCACGTTCTCGGAATAGGGATTGAATTTGATCCCGGGACATCCATTTGGGAGGAAATCGTTAGCAATGGAATTTTTACCGGTGGAGCTGCAGCTCGAAGTAATGGGAATATCTCTCCTTCAGTGAGCGGAGACGGTCATTTTATCCAGAGTTTAACGAGCCAGTATTTTGGCTCCTTCGGAGCGACGCATGGTCATTCCGCTCCTGTTCTGATGGTTCCCTCCAGCACGGATTCTGGAACTAATTTCGATGTGATTACGGATCTTGATTTGGCCTCTTTGCAGGACCTGGGATGGGAGATTAAACCAAAAACGGGATTTTCAGCGACTGCTCTGTCTCCTGCGGCGGTGAGTCTGCAATGGAATTCTGTGAGTTTTAAAGACTATGCAGTTGATCGATCGACTGCCTTACCTGGAGGGTTTTCCACAGTGAGAGCCAGTGCCAATGGGAATGCACAAATTCAGAGTTGGACCGACCCCAGTCCTCCTGCCGGTCAAGCATTCTACCAGCTCATCGATACTGATATTGTGACTGCCTCTTCCGCTTCGGAGCTGCAGAGTGGCTCCAAGGAACCAGAATCGACTTTCAGCACCATCTATCGCGCTCCAGTAGTCGTGAACTGCAATCGGCACTAGCGGCACTAGCGCTTTTCATCACGCCTCTTGCTATTTCGGTGTTCTGCCCCTAATCCATTAGGGTGCTAAGTCGCTTAAGTTTAGTAACGGAGACCTTTCCTCCTGAAGTCAATGGGGTGGCGATGACCTTGAATCGCCTCAGTGCCAATCTCGTCGACCGGGGAATCGATCTTCAGGTGGTTCACCCGACACCAAGGGCGCGATACGAATGGGGGCAAGCTGTCTCATGGGATGCGGTGAACGTCTTTGGCTTTCCCATCCCGGGTTATCCGGAGGCGCAGGTAGGGCTTCCCAGTTGGCTGAAGCTTGCCCAAATCTGGAGGCAGCAGCGCCCGGATGTAGTACATGTCGCCACCGAGGGGATCCTTGGGTTGACTGCCGCCCTGACGGCGCGGGCAATGAAGATTCCGCTAGTGACCAGTTTTCACACCAATTTTCATGAATACGCTAAACATTACCGCGCCTCCTTGATCAAGCCTCTTGTCATTCAATATTTGAAAACCATTCATCGGCTCGCCGAGATTAACCTCGTTCCTGACCCGGATCTGATCGTGGATCTAAAAGGTCATGGCTTTCGGGATTGCCGCTACTTTGGTCGCGGGGTCGATACAGACCTCTTTTCACCGGAGAAACGAAGCGACGATTTACGTCGTCAGTGGGGAGTTGGAACAGACGGTTTAGTCATCCTTCATGTCAGTCGTGTCGCTGCAGAGAAAAATATCCAGCTCGTGCTCGATAACATCATGACCCTGCGGGAGAGTGGAAAACAACCGGGTGTGACTGGCGTGATCGTCGGGGATGGACCAGAACGTAAACGCTTAGAAGAGAAGTATCCTGAACTCGTCTTTGCCGGGATGCGTTTTGATGAAGATTTAGCTACTCACTATGCCAGCGGAGATCTGTTCTGCTTTGCCAGTGAGACAGAGACCTTTGGCAACGTTATTCTCGAGGCCATGGCCTCCGGTTGTGCTGTTCTTAGTTACGACTATGCCGCTGGCAAGCAATACATTCGCACCGGGGAGAATGGGGAGCTCGTTCCCCTCGGGGATGCTCAGGCCTTTTCCTCCGCCATGATCGCTTTGGCTGGAGACAAGGAGCGCTGTAAGCAGCTCGGCTCTCAAGCTCGCCAGAGTGCCCTCAAAGTCCCGTGGGCACAAATCGTCGATTCCTATATCAACGAACTAGGCGCTCTGCTAAAACCTTGAGTAATATAAGGTGATTTTTAAGGTCTTACTGCCACACGATAGAAACGCCTTTGAATTGCACTCGCGTCAAAATTGTCCGTGAATTCCATAGGGCCATCATGTCCTTTTGTCCAAGGTGTGGCAGAGTCCCACTGGTTTAGGTCAGAAGAATACTCAACGCAATAGTAACGATCTGCAATGGCATCCCATTCGACTTTGAATGAGCCCTGAGTTATCTGGTCTGATTCAAAGGTGATACTAAAAAAGTCGTTTTTATCCAAAGGATCCGTTCCATCCATCCACTCCTGATAATCCGATTTACGGTCCCCATCTGAATCGTAATTTCCAACAACAGAAATGCTTTGGCCGAAGTGTAGTTCTTCCCACCAATCTGGAATACTATTAGTATTTGAATCTCGAATAGAATAAGAAGCCTCGTGAACGGCTGAGTTATGTTCCCCTAAGTCTGCATAAGCCAATATGGTGCTGGTTTGAAAAATTCGAATTGCATCCCCTGACGTAATCGACGGGCTTTCTGATGTGGGCAAAGATCCGTCAGTAGAGTAATAAATCGAAGTAGACTCGTTATAACCAGAAATAACTACATCTAGGTAGCTTTCTGATTCGGTGCCGCCTTCAGGCGTAAAAACTAGTCCTTGGGAGATTTTGTAACATGAAAGCTCCCGAAAACTTGATACAAAAAGATATTCTTTGGTAAGAGATAAATACCCCCCGATCGGTAAGGTTTGTCTTAAATGAGATGTGTTGCGATCAAAAATGTAAGTATTTGTTGTTGAGGCTATTAAGATTAGATCATTTGTTACTATTGGCTGAAACACTAGATTTTCATCATGGGTCTCATAGACCCTGATGACTTTGCCGTTCCATGTCTTCATACTCTCTATACGACTTCCATTGATAACAAAAATCTCTCCTTGATTAATTGCAGGAGTTCCACGATATCTATCTTGTTTTAACCAAATGAGTCCCCCTGAGTTTGTATCATGACAACGAAGGTTTCTTTTAGCAGACGACAATGAAGAAGAACTAATATCCTGAACAAAGAATGCTTTATCACCATCTAAAACGATAGACCTATACTTGTCCCGACTTGCATAGGGCGGGTTGAGTTTAATAGTCCATTCGACTCTATTTTCCAGTGGTATTAGCTTTTTAAAGCTATTGCCAGTGTGGGTGTAAAGACTATCGCCATCAGAGGAGGGAGCCCAATTCGAATCGCTAGATTCATAATCACCAAAAAAGTATTCACCAGTGAGAGCGTCGATGCCGATTACAGCGCCTGGATAGCCAAATTTAGCTGCGGCGTATAAATTATTGTTCACTATAACTGGAGCTAGATAAGAGCGTGCTGAATCAGTATATGTAAGAAGAGACCATTTTTTTACTCCAGTAATCCGATCATAACAGTAAAAAGTATTATAGTGACTTATAACTCCCGTGTCATTATTGAAGGTTTTATTATGGTCCATGTAGTAAACTAAACCATTTGAAATAGCTGGGCCACTACTCGCATCAGATCCCCCTCCTCTCTGCCAAACTGTTGTTCCATTTTCTGCATCTAAACATGTGAGATGATAGCCAACCTCACTTGTGACATATGCAAGCCCGTCTTTGACAGCAACCTGATGTGGAGAAAAGTGACTTGTTGACCAATTGAAGGAAAAAAGAGAATCATTAAGATTCAAAGACACATAACTCTGCCGAGCATTCGACTTACCGTACGTTTCCCATGAGGTTCCCTCTTGGGAATCAATAGAAAGATTTACCGTTGCACTCGATGTAAAGCCCCCCGAGTCTGAGACAGTGTACTCGAATGATGTTGATCCTGTGTCAAGGTCTGAGGGCGGAATATAGATCAGACTGCCATCTCCATTATCATTGACTACACCGAATTCAGGTTGAGAAAAACTAACTATGGTTAGCTCAGAATCATCGATGTCTATATCATTTGATGTAAGGCGGAGCTCCAGGTTCTGTCCGGGACGAGTCAAACCTTGATCATTCACAGCCACAGGAGCATCATTTACAGCCTCAATATCGACGATAATCTGTTTAGAAGAAGAGAACGAATTACCATCTGAGACCTTGAACTCAAAATTTCCAATTCCAAGACCAAAACTATCTGGTTCTGGAATATAAATTAGCTTTCCCTGAGAGTTTGCTAATTGTGCCGGGGCTCGGTCAATGGGCAATGAAAGAGTTGTCCCATCATGTGTTTGAAAGAGTTGGCCTGAATCAGGGAGGCTATTAATAATATATGATATTTCTTCAGTGTCAGAGCCTGAGAGTTGGATAGCGAGAGGGGTATCTTCCACCCCGAAAAACTGGTTGGCGTGAGCGATAGGCGTTTGGTTAGCATCATCTACAATACTCCAAGCTTGAACTTTATCTTCTGTTTCAGAAGAAATGTAGAGAATATCATCTGCCATAGTAAGCATGCCTCCAATTGGGAGAGTCTTTAATAAATTAGTTGTATATAAATCAAAGACGTAAGTCTGGGTGGATGATGATGCGAATAATAAGTTATTGGATACAATGATCCGATGATCCAGATATTCTCCTTCTGCATCATAGCTCTTAATGAGGTTGCCTTGAGTCGCCCCGTATGCATATACACTTGAACCGCTGATTGCAAAAACTAGGCCATGGGCAGAACTAATATGACCGTGGAGGCTATTTTGATCAGTAGGTTGAGCCCATTTAATTGTCTTATTCTCCAAATCAATACAGAGAACTGAATGGGTATAGCCACTTTCAATTGGAATCTGCGCCATAAGAAAAGCGGATGAGTCCTGACAAGGGACTAGTTTACTCGGCCCAGTCCTATTTAAAGGGTATAAACGTTCGGTCCAGATTGTAGAATCATTTTCAGGAGAATGCTCTTGGAATTCTAGAACATCAAAAATGCCATTACGTCCAAAGGTGAAGAGTCGTCCATTATAATAAGTTGGCGTCGACTGAGTTTCCTGAGGTAGGGATTCATTATGAAATATTTCTGCCCCGGTAAAGGCGTTAAACGCATATAAGCCACCGTGTTTCCCGCCATTGACATAAACAGTATCTCCTACAATTGAAGGCGAATAATACTCGCTAAAATGCTGATCCTCATAGGGCGAAGTCCAGATTGTCTTTCCATTAGTTGCATCCATGCAAACCAAATGATTGAAAGTTGGGTCGGAATCTTGTATCTGCAGAAACAATTTACCCTCACTGTATGCAGGAGGATTAAGCTCATTTTGCTCCTCATTAAAATTGTCCCAGAGGATGGCCCCAGTGTATGCATTCACAGCAGTTATGCTGGTAGCATTTGTAATATAGGCGACTTTATCTCCGATAATGGTTTCATGTGGCTCCAAGGGCGCATTGAATTCCCAAAGAAGAGTAAAGTCGGCAGAGGCTTGTGAACTCGGATAGTAGCCATTGCGAGAATTGTTTCCTCCAGTCGTGGGCCAATTTCTGCCGTGAGCAACGGACACGGTTATACTAACGGTAGCTGTGGAATGCTCGCCCGAGGGATCAGCAGCAGTGTAATTAAATGAATCTTCTCCTACGAAATTTTCATCAGGGATGTAATTTAGCGAGCCGTCGTCATTTTGGGTTATTCTTCCATGAGACGGCTGTGTAAATGAGATAATCGTGAGAGTGTCTAGATCTTCATCATAATCATTGAATGTGGGGAAGTAATTTCTGAGTTCTTGGCCTGGAGGGAGAAAGGCAGAATCTGACAGGGCAAGCGGAGGGTCATTCAGAGGAATTACATTGACTGATATGATGCCTGAATCGGATAACATCTTGCCATCGGTGGCACGATAGGAAATCTGGGTTAATGGGCTGCCGGTCAATGCGGGCGGAGCAACATAGATCAGTTTATTTTCTGGGTGAGTAATCCTGGCGGGAATTTCGCTGAGTATTTTGGTTGGATTGATACCATCATCAGTCTGGTACAGCGAGCCGAATTCGGGTAAACTGTCGATAACCATTGTTAATATATCCTCGTCAGCATCGCTGGCGGATAGTGCTATCGTTGTCTTGCCTTCTTCAGGCACATCAAAAGAAAGATCTGCTACATTCGGCTTTTTATTATTGGGATCCGCGACAGCCCATGCCTGTAAAACACGATCTCTGTCGACAAAATACAGGTATCCGTCAGCAAAGGAGAGATTTCCTACGTCTATGTATGGCACGGTCCCAAGTGTTCCATTTGGGATGGTTTGTAAAAGTCCTGTACTATTAAGATTAAAAACATAAGTGTTGTAATTGGTTGGGACAAACAACCGATTATTGGTAATGAGGGGCTGGGACTTGATATCCCTGTTGTTTGTCTGGTAACGTCTCAATTCTAAGCCACTGTTCTGCTCATAAGCTATGACATCCCCATCATCTGTTATTGCATATACAATTCCATTTGAAATTGAAGGTGTAGAATAGTAATTGAAGATATCCTCTACACGCCACAGTTCGATTTGGTTGACTAAATCGATAGCGACTAAACTCCCTCCTGTATCTGAAGTCGTTATGACAAAAGCACTATGATCATTTAAGGAAATCGTGTTGTATTGGTTTCTTGGATCTAATCCCCATCCTATATCAAGTGACCAGAGCACACCACCAGTAGAGGGGTTATGTGCTCGGAAAATTCCTTTCACACACGTGTAAACAGTTCCATCATTATAAGAAGCGCTCCAACTGCCGTAGAGGTCTTGGATAGTGGTATCATAGAGCTTTGTTCCCGAACTCGTGTTAATGGCTGTAAGGTCACCTTCGCGTTCTCCGCCCTCTATCCAAGCGTACCCATCAGCAACACAGGGGCCGAGCCAGTTGGTATTAGCTCGGGTCATTTTAGTTTCCCAGAGTTCAGTTCCTGTTTCGAGGTCGTAGCAGTAGAAGCTTGCGCGCTGCTCATATGGCAATTGGCCCGAGTCTAATGGCTGGCCAGGGAAGTAGATGGCTCCCTCGTAGATGGTCGGAGCAAATGCTTCCAAGAATGTTGTGTCTTTCCAAAGAGCAGCTCCTGTTTTTGCGTTAAGAGCACGCAGAGTTCCTCTCGGGTCGCCTGTATTCCAGCTGAAACTAGAAAGGATGAGGTTGCCATTCGAAATTGTAGGAGAAGATACATTTGGCCAACCAATGTCTTTCTGCCATTGGAGTTCGAACAAACCCTCTGGAATTTGATTAGGGATAAAGCCAGTCCGAGAAGAGTTTTGGCCAAAAGTTAGCCATTCTGAGGTTTCGGCTGGCGTAATACTATGTATGTAAACACTGGCG
>JBCBYL010000097.1:0-8845 GCA_039815855.1 Verrucomicrobiota bacterium | reverse complement strand
TCGTTTTTTGGCCTTATACCCTCGTTTATGACTATTATGATTGGAGCGTTCCTTCTTTAAGTATTCTTTGGTTTATTCGCTTTACTCTCTTGGCATTTGGTTTTGCGATATCGGTTATCGGTGTCTTCCAGCGTAAAATATGGTCTTTAGTGCTATTCGGTTTCTATTTATGGCTGGCCCCATATTCTAGTGTCATTCCAGTCATTGATCCTGCCTTTGAGCATCGAATGTATTTACCTTTGCTGGCTTTAGTCATTTTGATCAGCACTTCGATCTGGAAAGGTATATCTGTTCTTCAAAAGAGACTTCCATCTTATCAAAGAGCCTTTTTTGTATTAAGTATTCTGTTGACCATTTCAGTCGCTTCAGGACTCGCAATTCGGACATATCAACGAAATCAAGACTATCGCTCAGAGATCGAAATATGGACCACTACAGCGAAAGCAAGACCAGGTAACGCCCGTGCTTATCATAATTTAGCGGAATCATTTTTGGAAAACGGAGAGCTGCGAAGGGGCTTGATCGAATATGAAAAAGCACTTGAGCTTGGCTTGCGAGACCCTGTACAACCAGCAGGACATTTTAACTTAGCAAATCACTACTTTACCTTCAAACGCTTTGTAAAAGCTGAGGAGCACTTTTCAAAAGCAATTTCCCTAAAACCTGATTATGGAAAAGCGTATGCGAACCGAGCTGTTCTCCGGATACAGAATGGTCAATTTGACTCCGCTGCTGAGGATTTAAGTGTAGCGATCACTCTGATCCCAGATAATCCAATTCTCCATGTTCAGCTAGCCTTGTTGCATAAGAGGTCAGGAAATTTTGTTGAAGCTAAGAACTCGGTAAATGCAGCTCTCAAGTTGGGGCACGGAGTTCCTGATGAGCTGATTCGTGAAATAGAAGGCCAATTGAATTATGAAAAGCCCTAACCAGAAACCAGCTAACTGACTACTAGGTGCAAATGATATCTTCAGACAGAATTTTATCCTTACAGCAATGAAAGGAATAGGAGATTTGCACCCTTCAACTATAGAACAATAAGTAGCGTAAACTCATTTAGCTTCAGGCTTCCATTTCCTCCATTTCCATAGGCAATAAAGAGCTTCAATACCATCGTACCAGCGGATCTTTTTTCCAGACTGAACAGAGCGAGACTCGTAGTCGATTTCTACTTCATGGATCTTTAAACCTAAATGTGCTGATTTGGCTACGACTTCTGGGCAGAAATCAAATCGTTTGCACTGAAGATTCATTTTTCTTAGATCTTTGGTTTTAAATAGTTTATAGCAGGTTGCTTCGTCAGTCAGATGGTAGCCATAGAGAAACCTCGTAGCTACATTGAGTGTACTAACTCCGAAACGAAAAAGTACCCGATTCCGATTAAATAATTTACGCTTAGCCAGATATCGAGAACCAAAAACAACATCCGCTTGATTCGAAACTAGACATTGAATCATTTTTATATAGTCGCCCGGATTATATTCCAAATCTCCATCTTGAATAACTGTGTAAATTCCCTTCGCATGGTGTAATCCAGTTCGAATAGAAGCGCCTTTACCTTGATTAGAAGAATGCTCAAGAATTAAGACATGATTGAGGTCTCTAAATTGCTCCATCTCAGTTGTGGTTCTGTCTGTCGACCCATCATTAATCACGATGACATCTAATTCGATATCAAGATTCAGCACACGTTGTAGAATGAATGAAATCGTAGATTCTTCATTGAAAACAGGCACGATCACGGTCAGCAAGGGCTTAGGAGATTTTTGATCTAAGTTCGGTGTAGGCACGATTTTTAAACTCCATCGAGTTTTGAAGCTAAAGACTCGCCATAGTTATTGTCTTTGGCAAGTCTCGTGCGATTTAGGCTGTCGAATGGAAAGAAGGATAAAGCGTTTTTCTAATTCGAACATGGATATTGAGTGGCTCTCAGTGGTTGAGGTTAGTATTCCTATCACAAACCCTCTGCCCTGCCATAGCATCATTGGAGTCTAAATGCTTGATCAATTCTAAAGGAACTGAATTCGCTGAATTCTGGAATTTTTCTCTCATTTAACTACTGCACGGGGAGATTATCTGCAATTAAGGTTGCTACGTAGCAATCTTAATTGCAGATTTTATTTAAACAGAACACTGAGCTTGGGTTCGGTGGGCTCGGTGGTTCGATTTCTCTGCGGGTTTGAGGGTGAGACCGAGGGCTTTTTACCAGGCGTCTTGAAGTTTGAATTCATAAACGCATAGCCGAATTGACCTGCCCCCTTTGCGACAGAACGCTATTTATGATCTGTCCCGCTTGGGGGCAGCGCCAGATTGACCCAATCGAAGCGCAGTCCCGATATCTTCCCTTCGCTAGTCTTAACAAAACTAGATTCCACCTTTAGCAATTAAGGTTGCTACGTAGCAACCTTAATTGTTGATTTATAGTGTTGGTTGAGGGGTGACGTGGGGGGATTTCTGGTATTGAATTATTCTCTGGTTCAACTAGAACTCATGTAGATTTTATCTGAAAAACTATGAAAATTCAAAGCAGCCTACTTTTTTGTCTATTTCTTCAGCTGGGGGTGACCCATTGGTCCCATGCTCAGTCTGAAGGAGCGAACTTTGATGAGACTCGGGTCAAGATCCAGAAATGGGTTGAAACGGAGCAATTGATTTCCCAAAAGAAAGCGGATTGGGAGGAGGCGAAGAGCCTTCTCGAAGCCCGAATCGAATTGATTCAGAGTGAAGTGACCGACTACGAGGAGCGGATCAAAGAAGCCGAAGCGAGTATCGCAGAATCGGATGAGCAAAAGGCGAAATTAGTAGCAGAGAATGAAGCCCTCAAGTCCGCTACAGATACGCTGAAGACGTTGATCATTGGCATGGAAAAGCGTGTCAAAGCTGACATTCTCACCGGGCTCCCTGAGATATTATCTGAGAAGATCAAGCCTCTTTCCCAAAAGCTGCCTGATAATCCGGATGAATCGGAACTTTCACTCTCACAGCGGTTTCAGAATGTGGTCGGAACCTTGAATGAGATCAATAAATTTAATTCGACCATTACCCCGGCAACTCAAATTCGTGAAATCGGCGGGAAAGAAGCAGAAGTGAAAACGATCTTTCTTGGCCTCGGGCAGGCGTATTACGTTAATAATGAAGGCACCCTGGCCGGTGTCGGACGTCCTGGCTCGAATGGATGGGACTGGGAGCCGGTCAACCAACGTGCTCCTGAAATTATGAGAATTTTCCAAATCATGGATGGTGAGCTCCAAGCCAGCTTCATTCCATTACCTTTCCAAGTCCAATAACCGATCTTGATCTCTTTATGAAACAGCCTTCATTTCCTCTCACGTCATTCGTTCCTATTCTTCTTCTTTTTCTCTTTTCATCATTGGGGAGTGCTCAGGAAGAGACGGTTACTCCTGAACAGGTCCAATCCAAGGTCGATGACGACCTGAAGCGTTCGCTCTCGATCCTTTCTGAGATGGAGCAGGCGATTACCGCGCAAAAAGTCCCTCTCAATAAAGAACTCAATGAATTGGAATCGAAGGTCATTGAGCTTCGTCAAAAGTTCGAAGAAGTCGACCGGGAACTGACCACGCGTAACCTGGCAGTGACTAACCTCCAGAAGGAAGTGAAAGTCCAGAAGGCGACCGAAGGCTATCTCAGCACCCTTTTTGATGACTACGTTCGTAATTTCGAGACCCAGCTTCATATCGCAGAACTGAGCCGATATACGGATCAAATTAAAGCAGCCGCTAATGCCCCTGAAAACCCGAACCTGGCTCCAGTGGATGTCTTTAAAGCGCAGGCTGAGGTCGTTGATCTTTCCATTGAACGCATCAAAGACCTGATGGGAGGCAGCCAATTCGACGGACGCGCTCTCGCCGATGGCAGCATCCACGAAGGAAAATTTGTTATATCTGGCCCCATCGCAGTCTTTGCTTCTACCGACGGAGCCGTGGCAGGTCTCGCCGATCAGAAACTGGGTTCACTCGAACCTAATATTATTCCTCTTCCTGATGCGACTCTGGTCCCGCAGGTTAAGAACCTGGCTACGAGCGGTAATGGGCTTCTTCCCTTTGATCCAACTCAAGGGGATGCCTTAAAAATCGAGGAAACGAATGAGACCATTTCTGAACATATCGCTAAGGGAGGCTTCTTTGTTTACCCGCTCATCGGGATTGCACTGATCGCCTGGCTACTGGCACTCTATAAATTTATTACTTTCCTCGGAGTCCGATCAGCTCGTCGTAAGCAGGTGGATGAGATTTTGGCCGCAATCGAACGCCGTGATAAATCCGCTGGACTGTCTATCGCTAATAAAATCGGAGGCCCGATTGGCTCCATGCTGGTCGCTGCTATTGATCACATCAATGAGCCGCGGGAACTGGTCGAAGAGGTCATGTATGAGAAAATGCTGGACGCTAAGCTGAAACTGAATTCACTTCTTCCCTTCATTTCAGTGACTGCGGCTGCGGCCCCGCTTCTAGGGCTACTGGGAACGGTTACCGGTATTATTAAAACGTTTAAATTGATCACTGTTTATGGAGCGGGGGATGCCAAGAGCCTGTCTTCCGGAATTTCAGAGGCGCTCATCACCACTGAGATTGGCCTGATCGTAGCGATTCCGTCCCTCATGCTCTACGCGTTTCTTTCCCGTAAGTCAGCTGGAATCCTCAATACGATGGAGAAGCTAGCCATCGCTTTGCTCAACCGTATGAGTGGCACCCGGTCTAGCGCTTCCTCCTCTGCTGCCGCATCGGTGAATCCACCACTGCCCCAAGTAACGCCTCCTCAACCTCAGCCCGCAGGTTAAATGGACGCTGGAGCGGTCAATGATCAAAACCTAATTGACCTGACCTTAGATACCTGGGTTCAGGGAGGTTGGGCGATGATCGGTTTAGCCATCTTGGGAGCGATCATGCTCTACACCGCCTTCAATGTCTGGTTAAGCCTGCGCATGAACGGCGCCCATAAAGCGGACAAGAAAAAGATGCTGAAGCTCATCGATAATCCGAACACACGTTCAGGAAAAATCGGTGAAATGGTCGATTACGCGATGGCTGCCACTGATTTAGCGCAGGTGGAATATCGCTTTCAGGAAATTAAAGGGGCTGAAGTCGAGCCCCTGAATCGAAACCTCCGTTTTATGCGTGTCTGTGTCACGGCGTCACCGCTCATTGGCCTCTTGGGAACCGTGACCGGGATGTTGTCGACCTTTGACGGTCTTGCCAATGGGGGAGGGGGCGATGATACCATGAATATGGTTACGGGCGGGATTTCGGAAGCTCTGTTCACGACCGCGCAAGGTTTAGTCATCGCCTTGCCGGGGTATTTTCTGCACTATCACTTACGCAGAGGGCGTGACAAGTATGCTGCGTTTATTGAGCATCTTGAGAGTGCCTGTATGCAGCGCCTCTATCGTAAACAGAAATCGGATCCGATCCGGGTAGGAGTTTGAAATGGGAAAACGCTTTAACACTGCCAGTTCAAGCGATGATGAGTCAGCCGTGGATATCTCACCACTGATCGATGTGGTCTTTATCCTGCTCATTTTCTTTATTGTGACTACGGTGTTTGTTGAAGAAACAGGAGTCGAGATTACCAAGCCACGTGCGGTTTCTGCCGCAGATTTAGAAAAGAATAGTATTCTGATTGCAGTGACTCCGGATGGGGATGTGGTTTATGGAGGAAAGTCGATTGGTGTTACCGGAATCCAATCCACGATTAAACGAATGTCCAGTAAGGAACAATTGCCGGTTATCCTTCAAGCGGATCAGGCAGTGAATATGGATCTGTTCATGAGAGCCTATGACCAGGCTGTTCTGACAGGTGCGAAGGTCAGTGTATCCACCTTAAACTAATGAGTTAACATGGGAGCACGTTTTAACAGTTCAAACATTCAGGATGAGGGGAGTGAAGTCGATATCTCTCCACTCATCGATGTGGTTTTTATTCTCCTCATCTTCTTCATCGTGACCACGATTTTTGTCGAAGAGGAAGGGGTGCAGATCAATAAACCCCAATCGGCTGCTGCAGCTTCGGATTCGGATGCAGAGAATATTGTCATCGTCGTTTCTGAGAATGGAGCGGTGTTGTCAGATGGGAAAAAGATCGGAGTGTCCGGAGTCCAGGCCACGATCCGGAGAAAGTCATCTGCTGAGAAGTTACCGGTTTTGATTCAAGCTAAGAAAAAATCCAATCTCGGTGTGTTTATGCGGGTTTATGATGAGGCCCTCTTAAGCGGGAACGATGTGTCCGTCACCACTGTGAATTAGTTATGCAGCGTAAGGAACAAAAGCCAGTTACCAGTCTCTTCAAGAACGGAATCGCCATCGCTCTTGGATTGGTGGGCACGTTCCTTCTGTTCCTGGTTCTGCCTATCACTCAGCAGATTAATGACAGCTTTGGGGCCGATAGTACCGTCCGTGAAGCTCCAGTCGTGATTACTCCGCCGCCGCCAGATTTCATTGAGGAGGAGCCTCCTCCGGAAGAACCTGAGCCCGAACCGGAACCGGAGCCGATCGAACTCAATACAGAGGCGTTAAGCCTCGATCAGCTCAATCTCGATGGCTCATCACTTGGTGGGGGTAAGGCGATTGGGATCGATATCAGTTCGATGCTCGCCAAAGCCACACAGCAAGTCGGTGACGACATTATGGATTCCGGGATGCTCGACTCTCAGCCGAAACCGATTTTTCAGACGCCTCCGCGTTATCCGAATGAGCTAAGAAAAGAGAAAAAGAAAGGTCAGGTCTATCTGGTCTTTGTCGTGAATAAAAATGGACGGGTGGAAAACCCCAGTGCCAAGCGCGCTACTCACCCTGCCTTTGAAAAGGCCGCCATCGATGCGGTGAAACAATGGAAATTTGAACCGGCAACACGCGATGGAAAAGCCGTCGCTGCAAAAATGTCGATCCCGATCACCTTTAGCCCCAGTAGCTAACTATTATGAAAAATCGAATTACATTACTCATTATCTCCATGAGCCTGACCCTCCCGGTTCTGGCTCAGAAGGGGAGTCCGATCGATACTCAAGCTGACCTCCCAGACTCCTACTGGAATTCAGAGGAATTTCAGAAAAGGTTCCTCGGCACCTATGGACAGAATTCTGAAATCGAACCTGAGATTCCTGAAGAGCAGTTTGAAATTATGCAGGCGGTGCAGGGGCTTATGTCTGAGGATACCGAAAGTGCTACCGTGGAGCTGGAACTCCTGCTTCTGGATGACCCGGATGAAGAACTCAGTGGCCAGTTCGACTTCATTCTCGCCAACCTCTTCTTCCAAGCCGACGAAAATAAGAAAGCGATCAAATGGTATCAAAGCGCGGTTGATAAATTTCCGAAATTCCGGCGGGCCTGGAAAAATCTAGGATTAGTCTATGCCAAAGCAGGACAAATCGATAAGAGTATCAAGCCCTTCACTGAGGCCATTGCCCTCGGAGAGAACGATGCCCTGACTTATGGACTTCTCGGTGTCGCCCTGCTTCAAAAAGAGGATTACCTCTCAGCTGAATCGGCCTATCGGACTGCTCTCCTCTTCGAGCCGGACACCCTTGATTATAAGCTGGGACTGGCAAAGGCGATCCTCCAACAACAAAAATTTGGAGAAGCGAGTGCGCTCACCGCTGAATTGATTAAGAACTATCCAGATAAAGAGGAATTCTGGCTCATGCAGGCCAATGCTTATCTCGGTCTTAATCAGCCAATGAAGGCAGCTGAAAATTTCGAAATCCTTGACCGGATGGGGAAAGCGAGCGCGGATTCACTTAACCTCCTGGGCGATATTTATACCTCGCAGGAAATGATGAGTTTAGCGGCGAATGCCTATAGTAGAGCGCTGAGTGCGAATACCTCTGGGGATCCTTCTCCTGCGCTCCGTGCCGCCAAGATTTTGGCTGGCCGCAGTGCGTACAATGAAGCGAAGACCCTGATCGCAAATATTAAGAAAATTGCCGGTGATCGCCTGAACAAAGAACAAACCAAGGATCTGTTAAAGACAGAGTCACGCATTGCCCTTGCTGAGGGTGCGGATGAGGAAGCCGTCAAGGTGCTTAAGGAAACCATTGAAATCGATCCACTAGATGGTGATGCCTTACTTTTGCTTGGTCAACACTACCAACGCTATGACGAGCCAGAGCAGGCCCAACGCTATTTCGAGCGCGCTGTTGACCTGGAGGATTTTGAAGCGGATGCCAGTGTGCGACTGGGGCAACTTTTTGTCGCTCAGAAAAAGTATTCTGAAGCGTTGAGCTTCCTCAGACGGGCCCAGGATATTAAGCCCCGTGATAGTGTCGGTCAGTTTCTCGCTAAGGTCGAGCGATTGGCGAAGAGCCAGTAGCGCTTCTGATCAGAAGACTTTTGCTTGTCCTTCAGCTAATTGTTGCGGGTGAAGACGCCTGCGATTCCCATCTGATCTTTCAGGGTGAGGACACCGTCGACGATGGTGTAATCGTATTTATTCGGAAGCACATTCTTAAAGTTCCAAGTGATTCTTCCTTCCTCGACTTTCTCCCACTTTCCTTCTGTTTTGCCAAAGAGAAAGGTTCCGTCCTCTTTGAACTCAATGGTATCAACAGCAAAGTGGTTCTTTTCAGGGTCGGCCTTCCAGACACCTACTAAACCGGCATCCTGAGCACAGGAAATGATCAGGAAGAGACTTGCGACGACAGCGGATAATAGAATAGAAAATTTCATAGGGGGTGAGGCTCGCTAGATAACGTTGAGATTGCGAGACATATCTGTGACAGAAATGTGACGAAGCAGGTTCTATTGCCAGAGATAAATAGATAAGATAAAATGAAAATATGATCCGAAGCATTTATTTGCCCTTAGTTCTCTTTATCGGGTTAGTGGTATCTGCT
>JBCBYL010000040.1:0-19762 GCA_039815855.1 Verrucomicrobiota bacterium | reverse complement strand
CTACGGGCATTCGAAAGTCCGCCAGTTCCTCGTCGGCAGCACCACCACCGAAATGATCCGTTCCTGCAGAGTGCCAGTCCTCATGTTTCGGTAATTTTCAATCCTCCCAACCACTTCCGGCTTCTTACTCATTTTCGCGCTGAGTGCGCTAAGAGTCGCAAAAGTTTGTCTAACAGTGAGTGATGGAATGAAGCCAGATACGGAAAAATAGTTTATGAACCGTGCCTTTGCGGCCTTAGCGCGAAACCAAATTATGCATTCCTATGAGCTACCAGCTACGAGCTAACCTCCAAAATCCTTCCTCACCTGTCTAATAAAATGAGTTCTAATATATCCTTACACCTGATGGCGGCCTTGCTTAATTATGGATTTGGGATTCCTGCGGGTCGCTTGCTCTCAACCATTTCGAGACGAAAGGCTTCCATCTTCGCTTTAAGGCGTTGGGCGATTTCCGGGTGCTCGTCGATGACATTGCGTTCTTCGCCGATATCTTTTTCCAAATTGTAAAGGGACAGGACCGGGCCTTTCTTCGGGTTCAGGGCCCGCGAGCGTTCTCTGATTAATTTCTGGCGCTCATCGCGGGGAAGCTGCCGCTCCTCTTTAGTCAGCGTGACCTGCGGTTTGGATTTGTCTTTTGGCGGGTCGGAATAGTGCAGTTTCCATTGATCAACCCGGACGCCTTTCACACTTAGACCTCTGAGGTAAAAATAGGCTTCATGGGGCGTCTCGACCTTGCCTGCTCCCGCAATGGCGGGCCAGATGTCTTTCCCATCAATGACGCGCTCGGTCGGGACGCTCCCGCCGGCCAGCTGGACGAGGGTGGGCAACAAATCAAAAATGGCGACAGGTTCTTTGTTCACGATTCCGGCAGGCACCTTGCCTGGCCAGCGCACAATGCACGGGACACGTTGACCCCCTTCAAAAGTGGCCCCTTTTTCGCCCTTCAGTGACCCTGAGCGCCCACCCACGGATTTCTTCGGTCCATTGTCGGAGGTCAGAATGACAAAGGTAGTTTCATCCAGCCCCTGTTCTTTCAGTGCCTTGAGCACTTCGCCGACGCTCCAGTCCAGCTCCTGGATGACGTCTCCGTAGAGTCCATGCTCGCTGCTGCCTTGAAACTTTTCCGATACATAAAGCGGAATATGCGGCATATTGTGAGCCAGATAGATGAAGAAGGGCTGATCCTTGTTTTCGGAGATCAACCGGATGGTTTCTTCGGTGTAACGTTTCGTGAACAAGGTCTGGTCCGCTGGGGCCTCGATGATCTGATTGTTGCGTATAAGCGGACAGGCGAGGGTCTTCTTGCCGATCAACTCCCGGCTGAAGCCGTCGCGGAAACTACAATCGGGTGCAAACTCGTAGAACTGCTGATCGGGTGCAAGCGGGCTGCTGTTGGAGGAAAGGGTTCCATACCAATGATCGAAGCCATGGTTGAGCGGCAGTTGGTGTGGTTGGAACCCGAGATGCCATTTTCCGACAATGGCGGTGGCATAGCCTTGCTGCTTCAACAGTTCAGGCAAAGTGATTTCCTCGGGTTTTAGTCCCAGATCATTGCGCGGGAACAACACGCCGCCGATCCCGGCACGCAACGGATAGTTGCCGGTCATGAAAGATGCCCGGGTGGGGGAACAGACCGACGCGACATAAAACGATTCGAACTTGGTTCCCTCTTCAGCCATGCGGTCAATTTCGGGTGTTTGGATGCCTGTGGCCCCGTAGCAGGCAAAATCACCATAACCTAAGTCATCGGTAAGAATGACAATGAAGTTGGGTTTTTCCGGTGCTGCTTGGGTCTGCGATGGTTGGAGCAAGACGGCAACCAAAGCAGAAAAGAGATAGATAAGGGGTGTAATCCGCTGATTCATGAAAATTGTGAGTATCTTTAGGTGGGAGGTTACTTTGGCCAAACCTTGAGTTTGATTTTACCTGAGCCCGGATTCTCGAAAGGGCCAGGTGTTGGTTTAATGCCGCGTGGGTTTCTGAAGTAGTCTGCATCCAATTTAATAAGACTTCCATCAAAATCCAGATAAGGGAGATCCGGAACAACGGCTTTGCCTAAGCGTTCCGTCGTCACCATCGGTCCTTGGCCCAGCGATTCGGGAAGCGTCATTTCCAAATAGACGGCATCCCCTTCCTCGATGACCTGGATTCCGGGATCCTCGGCACTGACCAGCGCCGGCTCTTCTGCTAGAGTTCCTTTTGCCCCATGATAATAAGCGTTTCCAGCCGCATTCAGCGGTGTGGGCATTTCGTCATACATCCAAGTTCCGTAGCCGATGATCCGCTTACCTTTCTTGGGGGCAGTCGCCTCCATGAGGTTGATGCCGCTCTTTGTGGGGCCGGCGGTGTTTCTACCGACAAAAATGTTGTTATACATCGCCATGTCCGCGACATCGATTTTGTGGTCGGCGACTTTTACCGTGGAGTGTGCGGTGAAGTAGGGCGTTGCCCGAGCAATATCCAGCCACTGGTCATACTCACCAGCGAATAGGTTGTGCGCGTAGGCCATGCCCTGTGATCGGTTGCGGAAGATGCGGGAGAGGAACAGGTTGTTATCAATCACGCAAGGACCGTGGTTCACCTCCATGAAGCAATCATCGCCCCCATTGTTGTAGCATAAATTGCCGGTGACGCGGGTTCCCTGAGTCATCCAGTCCAGCCACAAGGCCCGACCCGAATTGTTGATACGATTGTCCTTAATCAGCATGTCGATGGGGGCGTGAAACTTAATTCCCGCCATCTCTGCACCGGTATAGCGAGCCTGAATGTGAATGTGGTGAACGTGATTGCCGATGATCTGGCTGAAAGAAGCCCCCATGCTGCCGACGATGCCGATCTGTTCGCAGTAGGAGATTTCGTTATTGCGGACGATGTGGCTGCCGATGTGCTCCTTATTCCATTTCATCGTGTCGCGAGCCCGGTCAATGGAGGCGAGATAGGCAGCTGCTGTACCGGCCACATTATCATATTCATCCCCATACTTACCCAGTGAAAGTCCCGCATTGATCGAATGCTTGATGTTATTCTTTTCGATGATCCACCCCTTGGACCAGTGGGTGCCGATCAGCCCCATCTGCTCGGCGGTGGGTGGTGCCCATTTCGGCGCGGCATGGCGCAGATCAAAGCCACGAACGGTAATATAGTTGATGAAGGGCTTGCGTGGGTAGAAGACCGTCTGGCGGACGTTGACCTCGATCACAGCGTTGTTGGGGTCACGGTCATCGAAGACGGCCCACACGACAGTCTTATCCGTGTTCACTTCTGCATAGAAAGCGTTGGGCCATTTGGCCTCCGGCACTTCCTCTCTGGAGGCCGCCTCAAAGAGCCACTCACCATCGATGTAAACGCAACCCGTATGATGATCCCGTCCCTTATCCTTGAACCAGTCTCCGCTTATCTTGTCGGCAAAGGGATTGAAATCCCCAAAGAGGTCATTCGAGATTTCTATTTTCCAAACGCCGCCTTCCTTGACCCAGCCCTCGACGACTTCGGACCCGCGAATACTGACCTTCTCCCCCGGGGCGGCCCGGTAAACAATACGCTCTTCATCGGAGGTTCCTCCCCGTGGCGGGGCAATTTCCTCTCGATAAATTCCCTCGTGCACAGTGATGATATCGCCCGGTTGTGCAAGATCCGCGGCCTGACCGATGGTCCGGAATGGAGCCCCTTTAGTTCCCTCGCCGGAATCGTTACCTCTAACCGAAACATGGTATTCCCTGGCCCAGCCGGTCGGGGTCGCAAGCAGAGCAAAAAAGCAGAACAGAAAAAGCAACTTGGATTTCGTTGGAGTAATCATGATTTAAACTAGTCGTTTATCCGGGAATCGTCCATTGACTCACTTCGCTATTATATGGAAAATATTCGCATGGATAAACAGTTGCAGTCCCCCTCACCCAAGGCTGCCGATCGCCTACAGATGAAGTATTGTTATGGTGGAACTGCTTTATACCAGCCGGGAGAAGTGCTTGGTCCCCGATTGCTGACTGATTTTGAAGCAGTATTGATTATAGACGGATTTCCCACCTATGAAAGGGACTCAAGGAGATATCGGCTCAAGCCGGGCTCGATCCATGTGGCGAGGCCCGGGGTCAGGGAGCGATACTTGTGGGATACCGAAGCGAGAACCCGCCATGCCTACCTCCACTTTGAGCTCGAGTCGGTTCCCCGGGAGTGGGGTTCTCCGGAGATTTGGCCGGTTTGTCAGCTGCAACCTCCGCCGATCACCGGGCACTTACTCCGCCACTTGATGGAGCGAGCGGTTCAGAGAGCAGATTGGCCTGCTGTGGTCCCGAATGACGGTGATAACCGACTGATGGAAGTATTCCTTGAAATCTATATTCAAGGTGCGGATGATTCCGGGGCTGAATCGTCTCATGATTTATCTGAACCCGTACGACGTGCTACCCAGTTCATGCGTGAGCGCTTGGACAGTCCGTCTTTTGAGCCCTTTCCTCTGGCTGAACTCGCGGCCACGGCCCATGTCACTCCGAAGCACCTGTGTCGCACTTTTCAGAAAGAGTTAGGTGTCTCACCGATGAAGGCGTGTCGCCTGATGCAGTTTCAATTAGCCATTCCGCTGTTAGCTCGCTCCAATCTTCCCATCAAATCCATCGCTGAACGCTGTGGTTTTCCAGATCAACTCCACTTTTCAAAGAGCTTTCGACAGACTTTCGGAAAATCACCCAGAGAAATCCGGGATGAGATACTTAGCGGTGAGCGCCCCCCAGCCAACCCTCTGCCCGCTGCATTGATGCCAAGGCTGTATTGGTAAGGAAGGCATTCAATTCTCTATCTTATTTAATCGTAAGCTTGGCGGACAAGGCTCCTCGCGATCTTAGCGCGAGGAATGATTCATCCTCATCCATTCTGACTTCTTCACTCTTCAACATCCTCCCCTGTGCGAAGCATAGGGGAGGGGGACCACGTAGTGGTGGAGGGGTTTGCACTCAATTTCCCCAGCCTTTCCTCACTATTGGGGTGGGTCATGAACATGTAGGCCCATTCAGGAAGAGTTTCTCCCTCAAAGAGTTTTTCCATGATCTGAGCAAAAGCCGGTGATTCTCCATAGACTTCAGTGGCCAGCTGGAGGGCAAAGTCATCCGCCTCCTGCTCCTGTTCTCGCGAATAAGCCAGCTGAAGCATTTGCTCAGACATTCCAACGAATCGAGATGCTTCCACCCCCTGAAAAAGAATCGTCAGAGCTAGACCACTCCCGATTGTCCGAGACATCCGTTTTAAATGGTGCCGTCCCTGAAAGTGCCCTATTTCGTGAGCCAAGATAAAGGCGACTTCTGCTTCCGCTTCAAAGCTCTCCAGCAATCCTTTGGTAAGCAGGATCTGTCCGCCAGGCACAGCAAAGGCATTGATGTCCTTCTCCTCCATATAGCCAAGCCGTAGATCTACCTTCGGAGCCAAAGGAGATGCCATCAATTTCGCAAAAGCGACTTCAACCATCTTGGTTTTTTCCTCGAATTTCTCACCAGGTTCCCAACCTCCCATTTGGTCGAAGGAACCGAACCAGGCCATCTCATCTTCCATCGAGACCCGTTCGACTGCGATCTCAGCGAAAATGAGTAAACCATAGTGGAGGAGGGCTAGAAATCCGATGAAGCAGGCCGCAAGAATCAGGACTTCTTTCAGGACCCCCTTCTGTCCACCCCCGCTACTGGCTTCTGCTGCTTCCCCGAGATCCTTGGGGACGAATTTCATTTTTAGCGATACTTGACCGCGGTGCCGGTTGCCAGCACTTCAACGGCACCCAGTCCTGCATTCTTCTGGCTGGACTGGACGTTACCAATGTTCGAGGTATCGATGCGCAGATTGACGATAATGTCAGAATCCGGGGCCTGTTCCTTCAGACGAAGGATCGCTTCCCGGCGCGCTCGGTCGAGAAGGCTTTCGTAGGCTTGAACGCGACCTCCAATCAGGTTGCGAAGTCCAGCGATGAACCGTTTAAAATAATCAAGTGAGACCACCACGTTCGAAGTCACTAACTGGCTGGAGGCTATTTCACGGGAAGGGTCTGTTTCCTTGGTCGGCACGGCCGGCAGTCGAGTGAAGCCCGACTCACGAGCTCGGATCGACTGGAAATGGCGTTTCTCAATCATACTGCCCGCAAACATCCCGACAAAAATAAGGATGACCGGAGTCCCGTAAAAAATAAGTAGGATCACCAGATCAACCATTTGTAACGCGTCATCTTCCATAGATTAAAGACCGAAGTTTGAGTTCAGAATGCAGAATTACTGAACAGTGACAGCAGTTCCGTAGACGTAGAGCTCGGAAGCTCCCTGGGTAATGGCTGAAGTCGAGAAGCGGACATTAACGACCGCATTCGCCCCAAGGGAGCGCGCTTGCTCGGCCATTCTTCCCATGGCTTCCGTACGGGCTTCCTGTAGGAGTTCGCTGTAGCCCTTGAGTTCTCCCCCAACGAGGTTCTTGAATCCGGCGGCGATGTCACGTCCTACGTGCTTGGCCCGGACTGTGTTCCCGGACACCAGCCCGTAATGAGCGGTGATCGTCATTCCCGGAATCGTTTCAATATTGGTAAAAATTAAATCATTCATCGTTGTGGAAAGATACCTGTTAGAGTCTGAATGACAATTCTATTATCGCCTTCTCTTACCTCGAGTTGTTTTGAACAGGGAGTAGTGGAGGAGATGAGAACTTTTCTGAACGCAAAGGCGCTGAGGCGCAGAGTTCTTTTTATCCAAGGTTCTGATAACCCTTCCGGTGCCAGCGGAAAATATAGATAAGATGCAGAACGAGAATCACGAAGGTGATACCCACGGTAACGGTATGAAGCACATTCCACAGGATCATGGTATCGGTGTCTTTAGCGTTATTGATGATGGGAACAAAGATAAAGCAAGCTGCCATTCCTACCAAAGTCGCCAGATTCACGATAAATCCTTGTCGCTGCTTTCTTGCCACCACAACACCGATCAGCCCCATTATTCCCACCAAAGCAAAAAAAATCGGCCAAATGAATCGGAGCATCGTCGCCGCCGGCTCAATCGGGAGCGCGATGTTAATCGCTGGAGCAATGAGGGCTGACTGATAGGTGATCACCGTCGCGATCACGATTGAAAGGAATCGGGCAACAGGTTTCATGGTGATTATTTTGGCTTTTGGAGTTGTGGTTAAGATACAGCGATGAGTCCTGCTTAGACATGATCTTCGGGCGCGGGTGTCGGTGTGGAGACGGAGGTGGTACGCCATGGACTCTCTGGATCATTCAGGTCGATGCGCTCGACAAACCAAAGGTATTTCAGACAGGAACCATCACCTGCGACAACGATGACTTCAAAGGCAGCTTCGCTGTCGCTCTGCTCGATCTTTCGGACATGATGGCTTTTATGGTTGAGGAGAGGTTTGTAAGCCGGATTGTAGAGCATTTGAGTAAACCGCGGGAGTGGTCCGGTACTTGCCTGATTCCCGGGATGGGCATATTCCCACGCGACACGGATGCCATGATCGGCTTCAGGGGTATCATTGATTTTCAAGGCCTTAAGCTGGGTCTCGACCACCTCCTTGGCTGACAGCGGTGATTCAGAAGCACGCCCCTCGACCGTTACGAAAAAGACAGCGAGGACGAAAAGAGTGAAGGGAAAGGCGGTCATGCTCATGGTTTAACGTCACCTCAAATTATCAAATGTCTAATTTTCTGGAAGTCGGAAGGCGGAATGGTGAATGAAATGAGAGGGCAAAGTAAGGAAGGCGGGAGTCGGAATCCGCTCCTACTGCCTTCTGCATTCTTATTTCACAGTTTTTCATTCTTCCTTCTTCATTCTCACTTCAATTCTGTTTAAGCTGTGCAGAGTATGCTGCCGAAAAATCACTTACTCGAACTCGTCCCAAACCGTGCTCATCGCACCATCCTCCGCTTGCAGGATCTCATCTGGGAGAATCCGATTGATCTCAAAGTCGAAGTTACAGAAGCGAGCCCTGACTTGCTCAGCTTTGAGCAGGCCCAGAAGCTGAAACGAAAAGCTGCGGAGGTGAAGACCTACTGGGGAAAACTCTTTGACCAGCGCTGGTGTAGACTCCACCTGCCCCGGCAATCAGGAGGAAACTATCTACACTGGAAAGATGAGGGGGAAGCCACTCTCTATATCAATGGTCAACCTTACTTCGGGTTCGATCCCGCTCACACGTCCTGTCAACTTCCCAAGAAAATCGAATCAGCCTGGATCGCTTCCCACTGTGTGAAGAGCGGGATCTGGTTCATACCAGGCGAAGGCCTGAAGCATGGCAGTTTCTATGAAGGCGCGACCCTCTTAGAGCGCAACGAGGAGGCCTGGCAGGCTTATCATGATTTAAAGTGCCTGCTCGATTGGGTCATGGATCGACGAAAGCAGGAATTCCCCAGCGAAGACGTCCGCATTCGCCCCTCAGGCCTCCAACCCGGCGTCCAGATGATCAGCCCGATCTTGCGTCAGGCGCTTCGTGGTCTCGATGAGGCAGTCGACGAACTGGAAGGTGAGGGCCTGACTGCTTTTAGTAAGCGAGTCGCTCAGCTTTATGAGCACCTGCGCTCTGAGAGCCCGGCCATCGCCGCTATCCTGACCGGGCATGCCCACCTTGATCTGGTTTGGCTCTGGCCCGAACGAATTGGCGAAACGAAGGCGCTGCACACGTTCTCAACCGTCAATTACCTGATGGAGCGATACCCGGATTTTCGTTTTGCCTACAGCCAACCAGCTAGCTACGAGGCGGTAAAGAGGAAGTCTCCTGCCCTCATCCGTAAGATCCAGAAACGCATCGGGGAAGGTAAGTGGCAGGCAACAGGGGCAATGTATGTCGAGTCGGATACGATGTTACCCTGTGGAGAGGCCCTCCTCCGTAGCTTCTCGATAGGTCAGGAAGCCTTCGAGGATCTCTTCGGGGAAAAAAGCCGACTCACCTGGCTGCCTGATGTCTTTGGCTACTCCGCCTGCCTGCCGCAGATCATGAAGATCGGCGCCGGGGTCGACCGTTTCTTCACCACCAAGATGTCGTGGAATGCACTCAATCCGTTTCCACAAAGTAGCTTTATCTGGCGTGGCCACGACGGCACTGAAGTCCTCGCTCACATCACCCAGAAAATCGGATACACGAACAAACTCGACCCCAAAGAACTACGTGATGGGGGTAATGGTCACCTGCAGTCCGACATCCATTCGGAGTTCCTGATGCCTACTGGATACGGTGACGGTGGAGGTGGCCCCACCGAGGAAATGTGTGAACGCGCCTCCAGATTGAATAGCCTTAATGGCCTGCCCGAGATCACCTGGGACCAGCCGGAAGCGTTTTTTGATCGCCTTGAAAGTTTGCGAGATCAGCTTCCCACCTATCAGGGTGAATGCTTCCCGGAATACCATCGCGGAATCTTCACTTCCCACAGCCAGATTAAGCAGCTCTTCCGCCAACTGGAAACTACCCTGCAGGTGGCAGAGGCGGTCACAGCCGCGACCGGAAAGAAGCGCGACTTGACCACTTCCTGGAAGCGACTCATCTTTGCCCAGTTCCACGATTACATTCCGGGCAGCTCGGTCGCAGACGTCTGCATCGAAGCAAAAAGGGAACTCGCCGAACTGAGTGAGAAGGAGCAGTCAGAAACTGAGAGCCTCCTGAAATCCGGGAAAGCGACCCCATCCCCGCTTTCCGCGTTCAATCCCCATGCCGTCTCAGTCCGGACCTGGCTGACTCCCGGAAAGGGGCGCAAACCGATTTACGTTGAACTCCCCCCATTGAGTGGGACTGAGATCGACTCCGCTCGAGTCAACGAGGAACCCGAGCCCGTCACGGTGAACGACTCTACACTTTCCCTCCGCAACGGACTCGCTCAAGTGCAATTGAACAAGAAGGGCTGGATCAAGAAGTTAGTTCTAGGCAGTGAGACGATTCCCTTCCAAGGTCCCGCTGGCCAAGTCGTCACCTATCCCGACCATCCCGCATTCTATGATGCCTGGGATATCGACCGTCAGGCGCTTGCCCTCGGGGAAATCTGCGAGGAGCCGGCAGAACTTTCTGTCATCAAAGTGAAATCGTCTCCATTCCAGACAGGAATTCGGGTTCTTCGATCCTTTGGTAAAAGCAGCAGTATCTCGATTTGTTATTCGCTGAAGGCTGGCAGTCCCCTATTACACGTCGATTTCGAGATCGACCTCCAAGACCCTGAGATTCTCTTGAAATGGGTTCTGCCTACTGAATATACAGCGGAGCGCGCCCGCTTTGGTTCTCCTTATGGCAGTGTCTTACGCCATCAGATTTCCGTCGGCCGGTCTAGTGAGGCCCAGTGGGAAGTTCCTTTTAGCCGCTATCTAGCTCTAAGCGATGAAGGGGAAGCTCGCGGCCTCTTCGTAGTCACAGAAAACAAATATGGGGCCTCGGTTCGCGATGGAACCATCGGAATCAGCCTGGTTCGCAACCCAAGGATCACCGGCTTCCAACAACACATGGCCAACGCCTGGCCGGCTCACCTCTCCCGCCTGGGTGATGTTCATCCTTTTGCGGACACTGGAAAGCACCGCTTCGGGATGGCCTTGGGATCTTATTCCCTGCAGGCCCCGCGCGAGGATCAACCCGCCATGCTCGCTGACACCCTCTTTACTGCGCCTGTGCTCTACGAAGGTAAGCCAGTGAACGCCGGGCTCAAAGCTCTTGAAGGAGGCGAGTCACTTATCCCCGCCTGGGCCAAACCAGAGGGCAATGGGGAATGGATCCTTCGACTCCATGAAGTCGGGGGCCAGCGCGGATCAGTCACCATCGAAGCACTGGAGGGGTGGACCGTAGAAGGAAGCCGGACAAAGAAGCTCCACTTCACTCCCTATCAAATCGTCTCAGCCCAGTTCCGGAAGAAATGAAGAAAGCGAGATGCAGAAGTCTACTTTGTCGCAAATTGACAATATGTCTATTCTGTATAGTTTAAGGCTAATGATTACCATGACGTCAACCGAGGTAAGGCAGAATTTTGGCGAATTTCTGGAAAAAGGGAGCCGCCAGCCAGTCATCATTAAACGGCAGAACCGCGAAATCGGAGCATTTGTTCCCATCGAGGAGTACAACAAGCTCATCCGACTCCAACGTCAGGAGCTGAATCAGGCCATGACCAGGATCTCAGATGAGGCGAAGGCAAATGGCCTAACGGAAAAACTACTGCACGACATCCTCTCTGAAGTAAACCCATCCTAGTCCTGTGGTCGTTATTGATACCAATCTGTGGGTCAGCTACGCACTGATTGCAGAATCGGTACTCGGTCAACAGATCAAGCAACTGATCGAGGACCAGCCCTACGCGTTTTCGGAAGCGACTTTCATCGAACTGACTGATGTGATGATGCGTGATAAGTTTGAACGCTTCATCTCTTCAGAAAAACGCAGTGATCTTCTAAGGATGATCGCTGCTGGAGCGGAGTGGTTCCAACCCACGGAAACGATTACCGACTGTCGAGACGCACATGACAACAAGTTTCTGGAGCTGGCTCTGGCTGCTGAAGCCAGCTTCCTAGTCACAGGTGATGAGGATCTACTCACGCTCAACCCCTACCGCGGGATACGTATCTGTAAGATTTCTGAAATTGAACTCCCTAACAAATCGTCTTAGCCCAGTTCCGGAAGAAATTAAAATAAGCCCCTCCCGTTTCGACAAGGCAGGCGCTATAGATTCGGGCTGACATGAGGCCGGAATGGAGTAATGATGAAGGTGTGACGGAACCGCCTGCCTTACCTCCTACTTCTTCTGATTCCACGTCCACATCATTTTCTACCAACCCATGGAGGTTTGTTCTTTACGCGCTAGTGGCCTACGGAATCTACTGGATCGTCCAGATCGCGAGTGTGACCGTCGTCCTGATTGCAGCCGCAGTGATGAAGGCAGTTGAGACAGGGGAGCCCCCCGAGATCGATGTCATCGAACAACTCGCCGTCGATGGAGATGTTTTCTCAGTCACGTTTTTGATCTCCACACTTCTTTTGGTGCCCCTTCTCTACCTGGCAAATCGCTTTCTTCATCAAATGAAACTGGGCGACGGCTTTGCACTTCACCCTTTCCGTTGGAAAGTGCTTGGGGTCTATCTCCTCATCACAACTGCCTTCTTTTTTCTCTGCGGACTCATCGATCTACTGCTGGATCGATCGTTTAACGAAACGATGGAAGCAATGCTGCTCAGTGCGGATTCTCGATCTGGGTTCTATTTTGTCATCATCGTCTGTGCCCCTCTGCTTGAAGAGACGCTTTTCCGCGGCTATCTGCAAAGACAACTTCTTCGAACCCCATTAGGGAAAACACCAGTCATCGTTCTGGTTGCCATTCTTTTTTCCGTATCTCACCTCCAGTACGGCGTGATCGATCTTTTCTACGTCTTCGGGCTAGGGCTTATTCTCGGTTATGTGCGACAGCATTCCGGATCTCTCTGGCCTTGTATTCTCATTCATCTGCTCTGGAACGCGGTCGCCTCACTCTTCATGGAACACTATCTTCATGGCCTCTGAAGTTGGATACCGGACCTGGTAACATTCCTGCTCGCCAACGTTTAGAAACTCCCCCTGCCTCGGTTCCACTTATCTCTACCATGCCTGGGAGCGTGGCTACTGATCCATTTTATCGCATAAAAAAAATCGATGCCCATCTATGCGATCCGTGGTTAGTTTCAGAAATGAAAGAGAAGAGAATTGGTTTTGTCGGACTGGGCCGGATGGGTAGCAACATGGCCCGCTGCCTGAAAGAGAAAGGATATCAAGTCACTGCGCTTTATGACCGAAAGCCTGATACCGCAAAAGACCTGGCTATCGAAATCGATTCCGCAGCCTACACCAAACTTGCGGAGGTGACTGCTCATTCCGAAATCATTTTCACCGTCGTCACCGACGACGCAGCCATGCGCTCGATCTTTACCGGTGATAACAGCCTGCTCAAAAAGGCGACCGGCAAAACATTTATCAACTGTGCGACACTGACTCCGGGAATCCATATCGAGGTTTCCGAAATTGCTGCGGCCGCAGGAGCCGAGGCCCTGGAAGCTTGCATGGCTTCCAGTATCCCTCAGGCGCGTGAGGGAAAGCTCTTTCTCATGATCGGAGGAAATGAGAATACCTTCCATTCCCTTACACCTCTCTTCGATGATCTCAGTGAAGCGCTTCATTACATTGGACCCATCGGCAAGGCATCTCAAGTGAAGGCGCTGGTCAACATGGTCATGAACATCAACACAGCTGCCCTGGCTGAAGGCTTGGGGATGGGTGATGCTCTCGGGCTCGACCTCGAAATGCTCTGCCAGGTTTTCAGTCAAACAGGTGCGGATTCGCGTGTTCTGGAAACCGATGCTGCAGATATGATCAACCGTGATCACGAATGCTACTTCTCTGCTGAGCACGCAGCAAAGGACTCCGGTATCGCGCTCGCGCTGGCCAGAGAAGCTGGGATCGAAACCCCGCTTGCTCAAGCTACACTCGAACAATACAACAAGTTAGTAAATGCCGGAAAAGGTCAGCTCGATAAGTCAGGAGTGGCGGAACTCACCTTCAAAGGAAGAGAAAACGCGTCATGAACATCCGCAATCCATCTGGAGAAAAGATCGACTTCACCCTGACCGAAGGATGCGATATCGAGCGCCCTCGAGACATCCTTGTTCTTTTGGGGCACGGCCTGACCGGGAACAAGAACCGGCCACTGCTCGTCGGGATTTCCAATGCCCTCAATCAAATCGGCCTTGATACACTCCGCTTCTCTTTTTCTGGCAATGGCGCCTCAGAGGGACGATTCGAGGATGCTACGATTTCGAAGGAAGCGGACGATTTGAAAGCGATCATCGACGCGGCATCCGAAGACTATGACAAGATCTTCTACGTCGGGCACAGTATGGGGGGCGCAGTCGGTGTTTATCAGGCAGCTCGAGATCCACGCATCCAGAAATTGGTCACCGTCGCCGGGATGGTGGATACGAAAACATTTGCTGAAACCGAATTCGACGGTCTGGTTCCTGGTGAGGACGTCATGTGGGAGGACCCCAGCTTTCCGCTCTCCAAGGCCTACCTCATTGATCAGTGCGAAACAATCGTCAGCCTGATCCCACAGGCAAAAATGATCGATGCACCCTGGCTCCTCGTCCATGGCAGCGCGGATGACGTCGTCCTTCCGGCTGACACCCAAAGTATCGCAGCTCTTGATAAACCGAATACCACCATCCAGATCGTGGAAGGTGCGGATCACAGCTTCAGCGAACCTACTCATAAAACCGAACTCTCTGGAATCGTGACAACGTGGTTGCAGCAGATTGGTTCTTACTGACTGAAGCACCTGTGTTTGATGAAATACGTTGCCTCTGCGTCCTTGCGCGAGATTGATTACGCATCCTTCATCTCAGAAGTGGCAACAGCGAGCTAGACTTGAGGCGTGACTCACGCTGGGCCTGAGGTAACTTAACAACGAGACGACCTGCCTATGTTACTCCGCGATTTACTATCTGGCCCCAAGTTAATCATCCTGACGCTTCTGCTTCTCTTTGGAGGCGGGGCAATCACCGTTCTGGCTTTATTTGGTTATATCAGGAATGGCTGCGGAGAGGATCTGGATCAAACTGGACCACCTGTCGCCGGTGAGGTGATCGATCACCTGACGAAGTGGGACGACGAAGCCGTCCTAAATATGATGCCGCCACCTGCCAGAACACAGTCTGCTACGGCAGCTTCCGTGAAAAGCATCTGTTCTTCTATACGCACCACCCTCGGGAGACGTAAAAGTGGGATCGAGATCCAAAGAGGCTACGCAGTAGGAAATTTCAATTGGGCTCAAAAAGCCCATGCGACTGCTACTTATTCAAGCCAATGCGAATTTGAATATGGCTCTGCCACCATCGTCATCGAGCTGATCAAAGACCTGAAAATCGCTGGAGCCAACAACCAGTGGTATTTAGTCAATATCCGCTTTCAAGAAGTCCAATAATAAACCTTTGTTGTCCTATTGGTGGATTGGATTATGGTTCCGATATGGAATTCGTTTGTATGGGCCTGCAATTACTCACCGGACTCACCATTCTTAATGTCTGGTTCCTGCGTTACAACAAATCTACTCCCTATCGCGGCGGGGAAGCAACTACCCTGAAAGAGGAATTCAAGGTTTATGGCCTCAATGACCAAATGTTCTATCTGGTCGGCTTTCTCAAAGTCAGTTCCGCAATCGGACTCCTGAGTGGATTGATTGTTCCGGTATTGACCCTTCCCTCGGCTATTCTTCTCGGACTGTTGATGCTTGGCGCTTTTTTCATGCACCTCAAGGTCTCTGATCCGATCGTCAAAGCAGCACCCTCGATTACCCTGCTCCTCTTCTGTATCACCATGGCCCTCACCTGCGAGAAATCATTCTGGGTGCAGATGATTGGCTAGATTTCTGGATAACCAGTGATGCAGATCCAGGCGTTGAGCAGGCAGTAGAATAAAGCCGGGGTCGTCTGCAGGAAGGTGTCTTTGATTTTAATCCGGACCCCAACCCCGAGCAGCATGAGCAAAGAGAGGCAGCCTGAGGCCAGAAGACCAATGGCGGGGACCACAAAACCGACCAGCAATCCAATTGCTCCGAGAACTTGAAAGAATCCCACCAACAAACGCCGATTGCCCAACCCATATCGATTGAATTCATAACGCATGTAGGTGGTGACATAGCAGGAAACGCCGAAACCGAAAAAGGAAACAGCAGATAGCATAATCATTCCCATTTGGAACCAACCCATCACCCAACTTAATTTCAATCAGTTGATTCGCAACGCCGTTTGAGCTCGGATCAACACGGCGCACGGGAAATCCCGCTTAGGCCACCTCTCACCAATGTTGAATTCCTGAAAGATCAGATTCTGGCCCATTATATGCTCACATTTGATTTATGCCTTCAAAGAACTCAAGCAACAATAAGAATGGAACCAATGGACGCGATTCGCTAGCGAAGGCGTATCCCATGGTAGGCGTCATCGATGATACGGTAGAGAAGCATATTCCTAAAGAGGTCGTAGATCGGGTAAAGAAAGCCAAAAGCAAAAAGTCCACCATCTCCGATCTTTACCCCTACCCAAAGATGATGAAGAAGGAGGACTATGAAGAAGAGATCGAACTTCTCCACATTGAGCTCGTGAAAATGCAGGCTTGGGTCAATCAGGCTCAGGAACGCATCGTCGTCATCTTTGAAGGTCGTGATGCCGCTGGAAAGGGAGGAACCATCAAACGCTTTACGGAATACCTCAACCCACGGGCCGCACGCATTGTCGCATTAGCTAAACCTTCCGAAACTCAAAAAGGTCAATGGTACTTCCAGCGCTATATCGAACAAATGCCGACCAAAGGGGAGATCGTTTTCCTGGATCGCTCCTGGTATAATCGAGCCGGAGTTGAAAAAGTCATGGGCTTCTGCACTCCGGACGATTACCTGGAATTCATGCGCCAGGCCCCAGAAGTCGAACGGATGCTCGTCCGCAGTGGAATCCGACTTTATAAATTCTGGTTCTCAGTCAGCCGCGAAGAACAACTCAGGCGATTTCTCGGTCGGGCAAAAGATCCACTCAAGCAGTGGAAACTCAGCCCGATGGATGTCGAATCATTAGGACGCTGGGACGCCTATACCAAAGCCAAAGAAGGTATGCTCTTCTACACCGATACCGCTGATGCTCCATGGACGATCGTCCGCTCTGATGACAAAAAACGCGCCCGGTTGAACGCGATCAAGTATCTGCTCAATTCCCTTCCGTATACAGGGAAGAACACAAAGCTGGTTTCCCAAATCGATAAAAAGATCATCGGCTCTGCTGAAGACATCTATGAAAAAGGTGAAAACACTCATACAGAGTCGGCCGAATCCCCGGAAGCCGTTGCAGTCTAAATATGAATATAGCAACTGCTAGTGTCAGTATAAGATCATCCTTTCGTCCGTGTTGATTTTCTTCATCTAAACGAATTGGCGGAGCCTGCTTGAATCCACTCCCCCCTGCGGCTAAATTGACATCATGCCATCTTACCTGCAGCGACTCTCTCCAGCCCTATTCCTTTTCTTTCTGATCGCAAGCTCACTGACCGCTCAGAAATACGAGACCATTGACGAAGCGATTGCACGCGATGATCTCGCCGATGTCAAAGCGCACATCGCTGCGGATAACGCCAAGATCCATCAGGGTAAACACCCCAAGTTAGCTCCCCTGCAACAAGCCCTCCTCCGGAAACAGGAAGAAATTGCCCTCCTTCTCATTGAGTCTGGAGCAGATATCAATCAAGTCGACAGCAGCAAGCGCACCCCCCTTCATCTCTCCGTGGAGCGCAACATGCCCAAAGTGGCTGCGGCCCTTCTGGCTAAAAAGGCCAAGCCGAATGAATGGGACAAGGGCGGTTGGACTCCGCTCCATTATGCAGCCGCTAAAGATCAAACCGAGATGGTTAAAACCTTAGTCCACGGAGGAGCCAACCCCAAAGCACTGACCAAACGCGGGGGCACCCCCCTCCACGAAGCCGCCGCTAGCGGGGGTAAGGAAATCATCCAATTTCTCCTCGATCAAAAAGTCGACCCTAAGATCGTCGCCTCTGATGGCCGCACCGCCCTCGACATCGCCAAAGAGAATCAAAACCAGGGTGCCGTCGCGCTGTTGGGTTTTTAGTCAATTTCAGAGTTAGGGCGTTCATCACAACGCAATCTTCCGAATTTTCACCCCTTCTATTTTTTGTCAAATGAAGGGCGTCATTTTTATTTCACTTTATTTTTTTGCGAAAATCAGGATTGAGCGCACCAGTTTTATGGAGTTCATATGAAAGAACTTGATACGCAATTTGAAATAGGAGACTCATGTGATTAAACCAATCAAAACCATTGAAGGCGGCATCAGTCAAGCTGAACTAACATCACAGTTTCACCAAAGCCTAGCTTGCTTTGTCGAGTCATTCCCGAAGCCGGAAGTTTCCGAACGTGGTAGCCAGAGTGAGCTTAAAACCCTATTAGGCTCTGGCGAATTTGAGCAGCTACTACTTTCTCTTCTACGGCTTGACGTTTATTCTGAGGGATTTTCTGAGTTTCATGCGGACGAGCATTGGCTGGACGCGATTAGCCCCTTGAGGCGGCTTCGCACGATTTTGAGCATGACGCTTGGAGTTGCCTTCACAGAACTCGCGATCGTGATTCAAACTATCGACGAAAATAAAGGGAGGCTATGGATGGATTTTGCACATCAGTTAGCAAAATCCGATTCATCTGAGTGCCAAGTGGCTCAATTTCTGAAGACGACAAGTAAAGCGGAGTCCTACAACCGATTGTTTGATTCTTTAGAGGTAGACCAACCCCACTCGATTTATCCGACCAGTGCATACCGGGAAAGTGCCGGTCACGTGGTCTCTTCAAAAAACGACCATCGGGTTGAGGCGGTCATGACTTCGAAGACATATACCTCGATCAAAGTAACAGAAAATGTCCTAGAAGTGGGCTCGACCGATCTTTCTGAAATCTATTCGCCGCTTAATCGCTGTGTTGCTCTCGTCGATACGAATGTCGAAGAACATTTTGGGAAGCAGCTCGAAGCTTATTTTGAACATCACGATATTCCATTGGTCAAACTTATTTACCGTGCCATGGAAGTAGATAAAGGCATTCAAACCGTTGAGCGGATGCTTGGAGACTTTAAGCAGTTGGGTGTTTCTCGGAATGAACCCGTTCTAATTGTAGGAGGAGGCGTTCTCTGCGATACCGGAGGTTTAGCCTGTGCACTGTTTCACCGCAACACACCGTATATTATGTTATCCACTTCGATCGTCGCCGGAATTGATGCGGGACCTTCACCGCGGACTTGCTGCGATGGTTTCGGATATAAAAATCTCTTTGGTTCTTACCATGCACCCGTTCTGTCCATTACCGACCGCACCTTTTTCTCGACCCTTGAAAAAGGCTGGGTTCGACACGGAATCTCTGAAGTGATCAAGATGGCGACGGTTAAGGATATCGGACTTTTCGAGCTTCTTGAAGAAGCAGGACCGGCACTCGTGGACACCAAATTTGGTAACGAGAATTGCGAAAAGGGATCAAGGATTACCCAATTATCGCAACAGATCGTCGCTTCGTCGATGCGCAGTTATGTCGAAGCGGAATACGATAATCTATACGAGACTCATCAGTGCCGTCCTCATGCCTATGGACATACCTGGTCGCCTGGCTTCGAGATTCCAGCAGGACTCCTGCATGGGCATGCTATCTCAATCGGAATGGGATTCGGTGCCTTCCTCAGCTGGCGGGAAAAGTGGATCAAGCAGGAGGAAATGAGAAGGATTTTAAATCTGATAGCTTCATTTGACCTCAGCCTCTGGCATCCGATTCTCGACAACGAAGAAATCTTGTGGGCGGCTCAGGAAAAGATGGTTCAGAAACGTGGGGGCAATTTGGCCGCGCCTCTTCCAAAAGGGAAGATCGGTCGCTGTGGCTATCTGAACGAACTAAGCCGCGATAATCTCTTCGCTGCAATTCAAGCCTACAAGCAATTCTGTAAGGATTTTCCTAGAGAAGGCCTGGGGATTGAACCGCTTTGTAAGGATGTTGGTCTTGAAGATCCAGCGACTGTTGCTGAATCGAATTTGGTCAACGTCTAATCAAAATATGGGCCCTTTTTCAGGGGAGTTACCCAAAGAGAAGAGCACTGGAACAGACATTGATGGATCAGGATATTGTTATCCCACTATTCCGCACGGGTTGGAATACCCGTGCAGTTTTGGAAGCCCTTAATCATAACTACCAGCCGAAACGGATTTTCATTCTTACCCCTGAAGGCCAAGT
>JBCBYL010000216.1:0-2399 GCA_039815855.1 Verrucomicrobiota bacterium | reverse complement strand
GTCTGACTGGATTAAGACTGGTCTTTTCTGAACGTCGTGTATCCAGTCAGACTCTGTAAATCCGCATCCAAACTTTGTAACAAACCTGTGGCATGGAGCTTATGGATTAAAGCTTCTCTAGCTATGGCGGGCATTTTCAAAGTTAGGTACTCAATTTCGATGATGTCAATAAATGCGCATTACAGTCTTAAATGCGGAGATATAAGTTTACTTAATGTTTAGCATCCATCCTGAGTATGGAAACTAAAAAACAAACTAGCCACCCCCAAATTCATTTTAACCTCCCTCCAGCCGTTGCTGAGCTTGTGGAAAAGGCGCCCAGCGTGGTGGTGCCCAACTCACTATCAGATCTGTATGAACTAGCGGTTCGAGATGCAGATGAAAGTGGCTTTCATCATATTTACTATGAGGTTCCCGGCAAAGGAAAAGTGCTGGAAGCGAAGGCCTGCAAAGTTAAAAATGGAATTGCCGCCAACTACATCGAACCATACATGCGGCGACGTGATCCCGATTGCATGGTCATCGGTGATGATCGCCCCACTGACAAACCCACCTTTAATGAACGGTTTGGAAATTCTTTCGATGATCTGAGAAAAGAAAGCCTGGAGTGGATGGCGACTCAACCCCTGGCCATGTTTCCCTTTAATGCTGGAATTGCGGGTAAAGGAACTGACGCGGTCGTCATAGCCCCGGATAATGCTGGTTTCTTCGCTTTAGGCCTGGCCATGCTTCAGGGGATGATCCCCCCTGATGAAGTGCCGGATGATTTTAATCCAAAGGCAGTCATCTATGTCGCGCCTCCTTTTCGCCACACCCATTTTGATGGTCGGCAAGTCGTGGTTCACAACCGCCTGGAAGGAATGCATGAATTGTTTAGTTACAACCTCTACCCCGGACCCAGTGCGAAAAAAGGCATTTACGGCGTCCTCCTAAACCTCGGGGAACAAGAAGATTGGGTCACCATGCACTGCTCAACAGTGCAAGTGGTCACTCCTTATCAAAGCCAGCTCGTCATTTCTCATGAGGGAGCCAGTGGTGGTGGTAAGAGTGAGTTACTCGAACAAGTTCACCGTCAAACAGACGGGTCACTGCTCCTGGGCGAGAACATCGTCAATGGCGACAAACGCATCATCAGCCTTCCGCAGGCTTGCGATCTCAATCCAGTGACTGATGACATGGCTCTTTGTCACCCCTCTCTGGTCAAGGGAGACGGCAGCCTCTCTTTGGTCGATGCTGAAGACGCATGGTTTGTCCGGGTCAATCATATCACTGAATATGGAGTCGATCCTCATTTGGAAAAATTAACCGTCAATCCAACTGCACCTCTACTTTTCCTGAATATTGACGCTCAACCGGACTGCACCGCCCTGATTTGGGAACATATTGAAGATGCTCCCGGTGAACCCTGTCCGAACCCACGGGTCATCATTCCCCGTAAATCCGTAGATAATATTGTCGATGGGAAAGTTACCGTGGACATCCGCAGCTTCGGAGTTCGCTGTCCACCTTGCAACAGTGAGAACCCATCATACGGCATCATCGGAATGTTCCACGTCTTGCCGCCAGCACTGGCCTGGCTCTGGAGATTGGTTGCCCCTCGTGGACATGCCAACCCCAGTATTGTCGATACGGCAGGGATGTCATCAGAAGGGGTCGGTTCCTACTGGCCGTTTGCGACCGGACGTCGGATCGATCAAGCCAACCTCCTTCTCGATCAGATCGAAAGAACTCATAAAGTTCGATATATCCTGATGCCAAATCAACACATCGGATGCTGGAAAGTTAGCTTTATGCCGCAATGGATCACCCGTGAATACCTCGCCCGCCGTGGTGGAGCACAGTTTAAACGGAATCAAGTGGTCAATGCTCGATGCTCACTACTCGGCTGGCACTTGAAGTCGATGGCGGTCGAAGGCGTGCCTATCGGCACTGCTTTCTTTGATGTCAGCACTCAGCCAGAAGTGGGAGAACGTGCTTATGATGTCGGGGCGCAAATTTTGCAGGAATTCTTCGAGAAAGAACTATCTCAGTTTAAAGAGGAAGACCTGCATCCGCTCGGGAAGAAAATCATCGATTGCTGCTTCAACAAAGGATCTATCGAAGAGTATGAGAAATTGATCCCCCATCAGTGTCTCATCGATGAAGACGAATAGACTCACAGCCTAATCATGGGCTGAACCTATACATCATGACCGAAGAAGAAACCTATCTTCACAGTTTAAAAATCGGGCACTATGTTCTCGGTGGAATCATCGCACTCTTTGCCTTGATTCCGCTGGTCCATGTAGGGATGGGAATTGCTCTCGCAACCGGTAACTTTCCAAGTGAACCCGAAGCGAATGAAGCCTTCCCAGCCTTCTTCGGATGGATTTTTGTCGTCTTTGGATTGGTTGCGATTT
>JBCBYL010000221.1:0-2210 GCA_039815855.1 Verrucomicrobiota bacterium | reverse complement strand
TGTTGAGGCGGTTTTTCTGTGCTTGCTGGAGAAGAGCCAATTTCACGCACATAGCGGGAAAGCAAATTAGGTAACTGGAGGATGGGGATCAGATCACCTTCTGCTCCGGAAGTCACGCCGGCATAAATCGGAAAAGACCCGAAAAGTGGACCAAGGTCTTTCACAATAATTTCTCTCCGAGAGTGTAATCCGTTCACTCCGAGAACAGCCCGGTCGATGCCGGTATCGACGATGACACCATGGCTTGGTTTTGTTGCTGTCTCCGGAAACAGAAAATGATCGAGAGCGAGGTAGGGAAGCCTCTCATCCCCTACAGCCACGAAGGTACGATGTTCCTGCTCATTCAGGTCATCGGCATGGAGCTGAATGCAGTAATCAATATAGCTCAGCGGCAAGGCGATGGACCGGTCAGCAACCTGAACGATCAAGGCATCTGATGCGGTTAAGGAAAGAGGAACTTTAATTCGCCAGATGGTCCCTTTCCCGGGCTCAAAATCGACGTTGACCGTTCCATTAAGTGATTCGATATCACCTTTGACCACATCGAGTCCGACGCCTCTGCCCGCTACACTGCTGACTGTTTCTTTGGTGCTAAAGCCCGGCATAAACAGAATAGAAATGACTTCATCGTTGGTGAGCTCGGTTGTGCCGGCAGGAATCAGTCCTCTTTCGATACCTCGGCTGATGACCGCCTCTTTATTGATACCGGCTCCATCATCTTCGATTTCAAGAATGACTTGACCGGATTGCGGGTAAGCAGAAATGATGACTTTACCTGAGCTGGGTTTTCCATCTTCTCTGCGACGCTCCGGTGATTCGATTCCGTGGGCAACGGCATTTCTGACCACATGGAGTAGAGGGCCGTAAAGATAATCGACTACACTGCGGTCCAACTGCGTCTGCTCTCCCCGCGTGATCCATTCCGCTTCCTTTCCTTCTTCTTTACAGGCGTCACGGAAAGCTCGAGATAACTTCCTGAAAAGAGTAGAAACCGGCCCTAAATTGAGTTCGGTTAATTCATTTTGAATCTGCTTGGCCTGCCTGGAAAAGTGAAGGTTGTCTTCCTTGAATTTTTCCAGGTATGGCTTGAGGCGTGTTTCTCCGGTGGATTGCAAATCCTGATCTAAATTTTGCAAATGAAGGACGAGAGATTCAGAACGCTTGCGGTCCGTAATCATTTCATTGATCAAATGCATCAGATTTTTGAGTTGGTGAGCATCGACCCGAAGTGTTTTTGATTCGTTGGAGTCCTCTTTAGAGAGGGAAGCTTGTTTTTCTTGAGTCACGGCAAGGCTTTCACCTTGCGAGAGTTTTTCGATATTTCCTTCCCAGTTTTCTGGAAATAAGAGACGGGGTTCATTTTGGATTTCGGTTGTGAAATCCTGCAGTTCGTCGAGGCAGCGGAGAAGAAAGCTGAAAAGAGAATCCGGGGTTTCGGTGGTGTCGAGCCTTTCCATATAATCCTCGAGCGTGTGGAACTGGTGGCCCAGCTCGGTGATGCCGACGCTATTGGCGGCACCTTTTAAGGTATGGAAGTGTCGCTTGAGGAGCCCTTTCTGCTCGACTTCATTCTTCCCTTGCTCCCATTGCATGACGGCCGACTCGATCGGCTCGTATAGTGAGCTTGCCTCCTCAATGAACACTTCCAACATTTCGGGATCAATCGCATCTGGCCGCAAGGATTGCTGAGTCGTCTCCGGGAGGCCGCCCGATTGGACAGACTCCAGTTTAGCCTGCCAATTACCCTGCCAAAGCAAATCGACGTTTTCTTGAAGTTGGTCGAGATACGCTTTGACCTCATCCATGCAGCTGAGCAAATAAGTAAAGAGCCAGTCCTGAGCATCACCGACAGTGATGTTTTCCATGTAGTCCTCGAGATAGTGAAACTGTTGACCAAGATCGGTCAGGCCAACACTGTTGGCGGCTCCCTTAAGCGTGTGGAAGTGACGTCTCAGTCCTGCTTTTCTGGATTCGGGCTCATTCTGTTTTTCCCATTCAAGAATTTCTTGTTCAATCGGCTCATACAGGCTGGCGGCCTCTTCTGTAAAGGATTCAATCATTTCAGGATCACGATCAGATTGAACTGGTTCGATCCCAGTTTCAGACGCGAGCGCAATTTTCAGAGAGGAGAAGTAGAAATCCCATTTACGATTCCAGCCCAAGCCCGGATCAGCGAGGCATTGGTTGAAGTAAATTCCAGCGTCATCAAG
>JBCBYL010000112.1:0-7808 GCA_039815855.1 Verrucomicrobiota bacterium | reverse complement strand
AGCCATAACTTTACTTTTAGGGTCTAATCCACAGGCTGGTCAATAGTGATCAGGGCATACTCGACGAATCGAAGCGTTTCTCTAAAGTAAAGGAAATGGCACAAAAACCTCTAGAGCGGTTAGAGCAATTCGCGATTGATGTCATTCTAGAGCGTCAATACGGGAAACGGGCAGCCTTGCTAAGGCTATTGCTGCATGCCCTTTCAAAACTCTATGCCGTCATTATCCGCCTGCGTTGCTGGGCTTATCGAAGCAAAATAGTCAAATGGCATCACGTCGGATGCCGCGTCATCAGCATCGGCAACCTTACCGTGGGAGGAACAGGCAAGACCCCGGTCGTTGAACAGTTTGCCAGAACACTTACTGCCTCTGGGCGCAAAGTCGCCATCCTCAGCCGAGGCTACAAAAGTATGCCCATGCCTTTTTGGAAGCGAGTATGGAACAGCATCACATTTCAGAAAGCGAATCTCCCTCCTAGAATCGTTTCAGATGGCAAGGCCACTCTTCTCGATCCGACTGTCTCTGGGGATGAGCCTTTTATGCTCGCCTCGAATTTAGAGGATGTTCAAGTGTTAGTAGATAAAGACCGCATCAAGAGTGCGCTCTATGCCTTAAGAAAATTCAACATCGATACCGTCTTATTGGATGACGGTTATCAATACCTGCCTTTCCGAGAAAGACTCAATGTCGTTCTTGTAGATCGCGAGTCTCCTTTCGGTAATGAATTTCTTCTGCCTCGTGGGACATTAAGAGAACCTCATGATCACCTGAGAAGGGCTGACGTCATTTTAATTACGAAGTGCGACGGATCGGACTTAAGCCGACTCAAAGCGAGAATCCGAAGATATAATACGCATGCCGAAATGATTGAATGCACTCACCATCCGCTCTACCTGAAGGACCTCTCCAGCGATAAGCGCCTTCCACTTTCTTATCTTCAAGGAAGGAAAATAGGGGCCGTCGCTGGCATCGCCGTTCCACGCAGCTTTGTACGAGGCGTAGAAGGGCTAGGCGCTGAAGTCATCTATGAACGCTTCTACGCCGATCACCATTATTACACAACTAAGGAGATTGAGAATGCGATCGAGCGCACACGAGCAAGGGGAGGTCATGCCCTCATTACCACGGAAAAAGATGCGGTCCGCTTTCCCCTCGTCGATTTTCAAGACATGCCCGTCTATTTCCTCAAAGTTGAAATCAAGATTCTCAATAGCAAGGAATCACTAGAAGACTGTATTCTTCGCATTAGTAACTCTGACCGGAATTCCTGCCTCGTTCATTCAGCACCTTTTAACTCAGGATTATGATCGTTGTCTGGTTTAGCTTGTGCCGATGGGATCATAGCTCATACAGTCTGAGGAATACTCTCACGGTTGCATGACTATTATCTGGGTAAACAAGCGAAACTGGAAGCATGAAGGGCCCATCGTCCATATGGCTCTCCTCAATGCTCATTCATTCACGAATCTGGGTATCCATTCTCATTTTGTTGTCGGAGCGGGAGATGATAGCTCTACTGAAGACGATCTCATTGATCACTATGGGCTTCAGCCTCATCCACTGTTGGCCATCCATCGCATCCCGCGCGGGAAGCAAGGAGATAAAAAAACGTCTAGCCAGCCTATTTTTCGATATGCCACTCGTTTGGCCCGTCAGCTGGGTCAAAGCCAGAATGTAATCGTCGTTAGCCGTGATTCAGGATTTTTGCCGACCATGGCTCGCCTTTGCCGTTATAAAAAAATTCACGCTTATTATGAATTGCATGATTTTTATGCCAGACAAAATTGGAAAGAACAGGTGCGGTTTCGTGACCGTCGCGAACAGGTTTTAGAATGGCTATTTTTGAGGTCAATTAATGGCATCATCTGTATTACCGAGGAAATGCGAAAACTCTATGATCAAGTATTTCCGGGGATCCAAAAAATAACGGTGCCTCTCGGAACCTCCCCCTTTCCTAAGCAAGAAATAAATAAACTGAGGCAGAAACGCACTGTTTTCTATGTCGGCCACTTACAGGGTAAAAAAGGATTTAGTACCATTCTCGATATCGCCTTACCCTTGAAGGAGCGGGGCATTCACCTTGTCTGCCTTGGAGGGTATCCGAATGCAGTCAGTCGTCTCAGGGAAAATTTGAAAGAAAAAGGACTCTCTGATGCGATTGAAATTATTCCTTTCCAAGGGCCTGCCGGGATGCACCGCCAACTAGATGAAAGAGCAAGTCTGGGGCTTAGCCTTCTAGAAGACGATTTCTATAACAGGAATCTCACCTGTCCAGTTAAGGTCCTTGACTATCTTTCCCACGGCATTCCCGTCTTAGCTACGGCGTTACCCTCAAACCGGGAACTTCTCGATCAAGCGGGTATCTATACCGACTCATCACTTGTCAGCTCTATCATCGATCAAATTAGCAACTTACTAGATGATGAGAATCTCTATGCCTCCGCTGTTGAAGCAAGTCGTGCCCGCTGCCAAAAACTCACCTGGGGCACTCGTGCCTTGAAGCTTGCAGAATTTTTTAAAACGAATCATCAGCTTATCCCTGAAGCTGCATTTGGGAGGCGTACAGTTTCTCCAAAGTCTGACACATGATTTCCAGGCTATGCTTCTGCGCAACTCGTTTGCGCCCTGCTTCTGCCATCTCCCTGCTTACTTCATCCTCATCCAGGGCAGCACGTATCGCCTGCGCCAGCTTCTCCACATTTCCGGGCTCAACCAGCCGCCCCATTTTACCGTGCTCTACGACTTCTGGTATGCCTCCGACCTCGCTAGCTACCACCGGACAACCAGCCGCGTGTGCTTGAAGAATAATCTGCGGAATGCCTTCATGGCCAGTCGACGGGAGAACCAGTAAGTCAAGGCTGGCAAGCAGGCACGGAACATCTTCACGGTGGCCAAGTAAATGACCCCGACCAGTTAAGCCGAGATCTATTATCTTGTGTTCGATCATTGCCTGAGCGGGGCCTTCTCCCGCAATAAGGATATGAAGATGAGGATAATCTCCCAGGACCTCCGAAACTGCTTCGAGAAAAATCGCATGCCCTTTCCAACTACGTAGCACGGAAACCATCCCTACCAATTGATTCGATTCATCAAATCCCAACTCCTTTCGGAGTGTGGGGTCTACATTGCTGTAATGCTCCATCTCGATTCCAGTGGGGACACACGTGATCTTCTCCGGATGCAGCCCTACCTCATCAATAAGACGTCGGCGAATTTTTTCACTAGTCGTAATGACATGATGGGGGATGCGCCCAAAAGCAATCATACTTCGCTTCGGGCTGGGGTAATCCACCTCAATATGCCTAGAGCGGATAATGCAATTTACACCAGCGATTCGAGCAGAAATTCCCCCAATCCAACCATCCTTCGAACTGTGCGTATTGACCACATCCATCCGTTGGAACATGAGCCAAAATGATAATTTCAAAATACTCAGGACAAAGCCGAGTGGCTTTTCGGAAATAGCAACACAGTCAAAACCCGCTTCGGAACAGCGCTCCCAGATCACACTCTTCTTCTGGGCCGCCAGGTAACAGCGATGCCCCCGGGCGCGCATCGCCTTCATTTCTGTAAAAACACGTATTTCCTGCCCCCCCCCAGCCCAGAGAGGCTTCCGTATGTAAAATGGCCAAATTTTTTTTCATTCATTCATCTATGATACAAAAGAGCTAGCCAACCATATTCGGAATCTTGTATTCCAGAAAAGACTGGTATGACTTATTTCTTGCAGCATCATTTGTCTTCTTACATGTATGAAAGCTATACGTATCTGCGAAAGTTACTCAATTTCGGATGGCCTTATTTAAAGCCCTACCGTAAACGTTTTTTTATCGGAATTGGGTTCGGTATTCTTTTTGCTGCGAGCAATGGCCTTGTTGTCGGTAGTACTAAATTTATCGTCGAGCGCTTCGAACCACAATCCAAATTAGTTGACTCTGTTGAGATCAAGAGCTGGCAACAGTCTGTGCTCCAGAAAGGCGCGCAACAACTGGACCCCTGGGTCCCCCTCAAAGGTCGCCCTCTGGACTGGCGCCAAATCACTGGTGGGGTGCTGCTCATCGCTATTCTCTCTGCACTTCGAGGCAGCATGGGGTTTCTCAGTTCGTATTGCATGAGCTGGGCTAATGAGCAAATGATTCAGGATCTCCGAGCTGCCATTGTCAAAAAGCTCAATTCTCTCTCTCTGGGATATTTTCAGAAAACGCATACCGGTGACCTGATCACGCACATCCAATCGGACACCTCCAGCCTGCAAAGAGCTTTTGTGCACGGCCTACCGGATACAATACGTGAACCGTTTACTTTGATTTTTGTCTGCGGAGCTCTCTTTCTAATGGATTGGCAATTAACTCTGTTAACCATGTTCTTTTTCCCACTCTGCATTATTCCGGTGATGGTCCTCGGAAAACGTCTGAGAAAAATTGCGGAACGCCAACGCGCCGCCAGTGTCAACCAGTCGGGTCAATTTCTCCAAGTCATGGCCAATATGCGCGTCGTCCAAGCCTTTAACTTGGAAGATCAACAGTCCAATGAATTTCATGATATTTCGAGGCTGATTGCGCGGCAAAATATCAAAGCAACAGTTGCACAGCGACTCATCAACCCTATCATTGAAACGATGGCAGGTCTGGCTTTCGGGGTGCTGCTTGTCTACATCGTCTGGGCTAATTATCAGACCTCAGACATGGCTGCGTTTCTGGTAGCTGCAGCCCTTAGTTTTGGGCCCATCAAGAAAGTATCCAACCTCACCCTGATGTTCCAGAAAACCACCGTCGGGGTAGAACGTCTTCAAACGCTCTTTGCCACCCGCTCTGATGTAGAAAATAGAAGTACAGGGTGCCGGCTGACCTCCTTCGAAGATTGTTTATGTTTCGAAGACGTCAGCTTCCAATACGAAAAGCACCCGGTACTCCAAAACATCAGTTTCACCATCAAGAAAGGAGAGCGGATCGGCATCGTCGGGGAGAGCGGATCCGGAAAAAGCACCCTCGTCAATCTGCTCTTTCGTTTTTACGACCCGGTGTCGGGCCGAATCATTATCGACGGAACAGACTACAAGGAACTGTCCCTTGATTCACTGCGTAGCCAGCTGGCACTCGTCAGTCAGGATATTCTACTCTTCAACCAGAGTGTCCTAGACAATATTGCACTCGGCAAACGAAGTGCTACTAATGAAGAGGTAATAGTGGCCGCACGGACGGCGAACGCACATTCCTTTATTGAGCGTATGCCAGAAAACTATTCGAGTCAGGTTGGCGAGTGGGGCAGTCGGGTTTCAGGAGGGCAGAAGCAGAGGCTTTCTCTGGCTCGGGCTTTTGTGCGCCAAGCGCCCATACTGGTACTAGATGAAGCGACTGCCGCCCTCGACTCTGAGTCAGAAAAAGAAATCCTCACCGCCATCGACAATCTGCCTCTTGATCGAACCATCATCTCAGTAGCGCATCGCCTCTCGACTCTTCGGACCATGAACCGGATTCTAGTTTTAGAAAATGGTGAACTTGCACAGGAGGGAACTTACTCGGAGCTCCTCAGCAGCCCAGGAGCCTTTAGCCGTCTTGCAAGCCATCAAGGTCTTCTCTAAGTCTTCTTTTCATGTCGGCGCAAGAAAAACAGAGTAGAAAGTCGAAAGTTCGAGTCGCTCATATTTTTCTCGAGTTTCCGGTTGGCGGGGCAGAAGACCTGGTACGCTTAATGTTGCGCTCAGAGATCCAAATCGAACATCGCCTCATTTGCCTGAAGGCAGCTGGAGCGATAGGCGAGGAGTTAGGCAAGGAAGGCGTTGCCTTCGACTGTCCAGGCTGGATTAAAGGAAAACGCTTCTCCCTGCCTACCGCTTTTCGCCTGTCCAAGTGGTTGTCAAAAAATGAAATCAATATCATTCACAGCCATGTCTATAACGCTCATGTCTATGCGGGTATCGCCGCCTATCTCTTAGGCCTGCCTCACGTGATGCACCATCACAAAACCTGGAGTCGACCTCGTTTACATCGCCAGATCATACTCCACTGGCTGAACCGGCGCGCAGCACATCATATTACCCTATCCGAACAAACCCGTCAGGATCTGGTCTCACGTTTTCAACTCAAGCCCCAACAGGTAACACCACTCTCAAATCCGATCGACTGCGCCGATTTTTATCCAAGTAATGATACCCAAGCTCTCCGGTCTCAGCTCCAGATTCCCCGTGACCGTTTTATAGTTGGAAATATTGCCTCACTTCGAGTGCAAAAAAATCACCTTACCCTTACTAAGGCGATCGAATTGGCTACAAGGAAACATGGATTTAAGGGGCGCATCTATTTATTAGGAGAAGGGCCTGAACGTCCGCAGTTGGAAACATTTATCAAAGCACATCGTCTCAGTAATATTATCCTGGCTGGGAATCAAAGACCAATCTCTCCGTGGCTTCGAGCTCTTGACCTCATGGTGCTGCCCTCCACCTGGGAAGGACAGCCTATGGTCTTACTGCAAGCATTGCAATGCAAGGTGCCAATACTAGCTTCTCGCATCGAGGCGCATATAGATCTCCTGGGGCATGATCATCCAGGATTGTTTGATGCTCTCAGCTCGGATAATTTGGCACAGCTCTTGGCCAGAGCCGAAAATGATCCTCAATGGTGCCAATTAATCCTAACCTATCAGGATAGACTAGCCCAAAGACTTACCACCATTGAGGAATACGGCACTGAGCTCGCTTCGCTCTATCGACAAGTCTTGTCGGAACCCTCCCCAAGATGATATAATAAACATATATAGTTTTTTTGAAAACTACCTCGACACAGATATTTCCTACTGAAATGCCGAAACCCCATTTAGCCCATTCCATTTTCTGTCAACCTGAGCCTTTCATTATCGCCGAAGTTGCCCAAGCGCACGATGGCAGCCTCGGCATGGCCCATGCGTTTATCGATGCCGCAGCTGAAACCGGTGTGGATGCAGTAAAATTTCAGACTCATATTGCCTCAGAAGAAAGCTCCCTCCACGAGCCATGGAGGGTTCCTTTCGGTTATGAAGACGATAGTCGCTACGCTTACTGGGAGCGGATGGAGTTTACCGATAATCAATGGGAGGGGCTCAAGCAGCACGCAGACGACCGTGGTCTTGTCTTTCTCAGTAGTCCTTTTTCTATCAAGGCAGTGTATTTATTAGAAAGACTGGAAGTACCTTTCTGGAAAGTTGCTTCTGGAGAAGTTGGCAACAGCTTGCTTATTGAGCATATCTTGAGAACCGGCAAACCGATCATTCTCTCCAGCGGAATGAGCTCATTAGAAGAATTAGACCGTACGACGAAAGATATTACGCAACGAAAAGTCGCTCTCGCAATCATGCAATGCACCACGTCATACCCATGTCCACCGGATAAAATAGGGCTCAACCTCATCCAGCTCTTTGCTGAGCGATACCATTGCCCCGTCGGGTTGTCTGACCACTCTGCCACTATTTACCCCTGTATTGCTGCGGCAGCTCTTGGCGCGCAATTCTTTGAAGCACACCTGACCCTCGACAAGCGAATGTTTGGTCCGGATACCCAGGCTTCATTATCCGTCGAGGCTATGAAACAAATGGTGGATGGCATCCGTGCCGTCCATCAAATGATCACCCATCCGTTAGACAAAGATCAGTGGGCCGCAACGACATTACCCATGCGGAAAATATTCAACCAGTCACTGGTGGCCGCCTGTGATATTCCAGCCGGAACCCCAGTCCAATTTGAACAACTAACCTGTCGTAAACCCCTCCGTGGCATCCCAGCAGGGGAGTTTGAGCAATTCCTAGGGAAATCGATTGCTCAACCAATTGAGAAAGGT
>JBCBYL010000019.1:0-28357 GCA_039815855.1 Verrucomicrobiota bacterium | reverse complement strand
TAACCTCTTATCCTTTCCAGAAAGCTTGTTTTGCCCACGGCGATCCGATGACAACCAATGCTCGCAGCCTGATCAAGACGTTAAGTGCTTCAGTGATTTCATTAAGAGACTGGGGTCCTGACAGTATTTCTCTGGAAGGAGTTCCAGTTTCCGGTCAGGGAGATTGACGATAAAATCTCCAATAAATATCGTTTGGTGCTCTTTACTGAAGCACTTAACCTCTTATCCTTTCCAGAAAGCTTGTTTTGCCCACGGCGATCCGATGACAACCAATGCTCGCAGCCTGATCAAGACGTTGATCGAATAGTCCATGCGCCTACCCTTTTTCTTTCGGCCAGATTGTCTCTTGGCTTTTTTCTCGATGCTCTTCCTCATTGCTACCCTTAGCGCTCAGGAAGGCCGACTCAATCCTGACTTAAGCAAATCGAAAGAGAGAATCTCAGTCATTGGGCAAAGGCCTGTTGAAGTGCCTGAAGCCATTCATCGCTCCATCGCCTCATTCCTACAGGAAATCATGAACGGAAACCTACAGAGTGCTTACTTTGAGTTTTTTGATGGGACCTCTCTGGGAACTCAACTTGAAGCGCAAAACCAATTCGTCAGCGCCACCCGTGATTCGATTAAGAATTTTGGACCCTTTCAATCTTATGCCCTCATTGATGTGAAACAACCAACTGAGCGGATCCTCCTTCCCAGCTATTTGACGGTCCAAGAGGGTAAACTTCTGCGTTGGCAGCTTGTTTATTTTCGTCCGTCCGGAAGTAAATGGGTTCTGGCTAATTTAAAAGTGGATGATTGGAGAAACTACCTTGCCCTGGCTCCACAGCCTAGCGCCTCTCCTCCTCCAGACCTGATTCGCTCTAGCCTCGGTGAATTTTTTCTCCTCCTCCAGAGTGATCAGATTCGTAAAGCGTTCGAACAGATTCTCGGTGCCTCTGAAATTCCGAATGTCGAAGAGACCAAAGAGGCCTTTATCACACGCACTGAGGAAGCTTTTTCCCAATACGGAAGATTGAGATCATATGACTTCTATGACAATAAAGACATTGGCTCCAATTTACGCCTGCTAACATACTTTGCCTATGTCGATAGCGAACCCCTGAGATGGCAATTTTTTTACCGTGTTGAAAATGGCAAGTGGGACCTCATTAACCTCCGAATTGATGATTTGCTCGATGAGGCCCTCCTGGAAATGTAATCGTCTTATCTGATGCGATTCTATAACCCATTATGATGTCCTACCCCTCCATGAGAAAAACCCTTCTTCTCATCCTCTCTCTGGCGATGTCCGCATGCCATTCATCAGGACAACAACCTCCGAAAAATCCAAATGTGATTTATATTTTGGCTGACGACCTTGGATACGGAGACCTCAGTTGCTACGGCCAGCAGAAACTAAAAACCCCGCATATTGATCGAATCGCCCAAGAAGGCATCCAATTTAGCGACCATTACTCAGGCAATACCGTCTGCTCTCCTTCGCGCGCCGTCTTGATGACAGGCCAGCATCCAGGTCATGTGCATTGCCGGGGCAATGGGAATGAGAACCAGTTTGCCCTCGACCCAAAAATGGTGACGCTCCCGCGCCTATTCAAAAATGCCGGCTACACGACCGGGGCTTTCGGCAAGTGGGGATTAGGTCAAACCCACTTGCAGGGCGCTCCCAACCCGATGACGCATGGATTTGATCACTTCACCGGGTGGAAAAGTCAGGTTATCGCTCATACCTACTACCCCAGCAGCCTGGTCCGTGACGGAGTGGTGATCCCTCTGGAAAAAGGAACCTATGTTCATGATCTCATCATGGCAGATGCCTTCCAGTTTGTGGAAGATGCGGTTGCTTCTGGGAAACCTTTTTTCTGTTATATCCCGACGGCGGTGCCACACGCCGCCATGCACGCACCCGTAGCCCTCCACGAAAAGTGGCGCAAGGTATTCCCTGAATTTGAAGGAAAAACAGGAAAATATGGTGCAGGAAAAGGAGAAGATTGTCCTCCGGTAAAAAACCCGGTTGCCGGCTTTGCTGCCATGATAGAAAACCTGGACACTCAGGTAGGTGAGCTGATGCACTTGCTGAATGAACTTGGAGTCGATGAGAACACAATCATTCTTTTCGCCAGTGATAATGGAGCTCACAAGGAAGGTGGACACCATCCTGACTTTTGGGATTCAAATGGCCCTCTCCGGGGACTCAAGCGCGATCTTTATGAAGGAGGCATCCGCACACCTTTTATGGTCCGCTGGCCCGGAGTGATTCAACCCGGAAGAAAAAGTTCTCACGTCAGTGCCTTCTGGGATGTTCTACCCACGCTGGCGGATCTGATTGGTCAGCCTATTCCTGAACAAAACGATGGTATTTCTTTCCTCCCCACCCTTATCAATGAAGGCGAACAATCTGAACACCCCTACATTTACCATGAGTTTATTCGCGGCAAAGCTAAACCGTTCAGCGCCCGCTCTTTGCGGGAGGGCAACTGGAAAGCCCTTCAACTCGTTAGCCAAAAGAAAGGCCAAACGACTTTTGAGCCAATAGAACTTTATGACTTAAAGGCCGATCTCAGCGAAAGCAAAGACCTGGCAGAAGACTATCCAGAAATTGTAGCCAGAATGGAACAGCTCATGGATCAGGCCCACACTCCGTTGAAGTAAACTGATCCCAGCTTAGCTGATGGACGGAAGTTCGTAGCCTGGTCGCCGTGGACGGTCCTGCATCGCCTCCGCCTCATTGTCTCCGACGATTTGCTCGGCCGCAGGGTCCCATTTGACCTGCCTTCCCAACCGCTCCGCAATGCCAGCTAGCTGGCAAATCGTGCCGGAGCGGTGCCCCACCTCTGCCGGGCAAATCGGGGCCTTCCGGGATTTAACGCAATCAATGAAATTCTGCCGGTGATTCTTCGACTCATAGACGGTTTCATCAGCATCTGTAAATTTGTGGCGCACCAGTTCTTTCGGAGACGTCTTCACAAAACCACGACTGGCATAGACATCCCCCTCAGTTCCGATAAAACGAATTTGAGGAGGTTTCGACTTTTTCTTTTTCGAGTCATCAGCTTCAGCATCGTCATCGGGCATAACAAGCATCTTATTGTTATCACGCCAGACCGTTAATCCGTCTGCATAACGGAAATGATGGTATTTCGCTCCCTCGTAGCCTGCCGGGATAAATTCGACTGGCCCCGTCTCATCTCGCCCCAGAGCCCATTGAACAATATCAAAATGGTGTGCCCCCCAGTCTCCAAATTTCCGGCTGCCATAATCCCAATAACAACGCCATCCACCTTTGTAATTACCTCTAACCCGATGTTCTGAATAGTCGTAGTAAGGGGTGGGGCCTAGCCAGCGGTCATAGTCAAAGCCCTCGGGAACAGGTGCGATCTCCTCGTTTTCTGGGGGCTGCGGGAAGGAACCCAGACTACAGTGAATCTCTTTCAATTCGCCGATCATTCCATTTCTGATCAAATTAGCAGCGATTCTAAAGTAGGCGGTGGACCGCTGTTGAGAGCCCACCTGAAGGATACGGCCATACTTGTTTTGAGCTTCAACCACTGCCTTGCCTTCTTCAATCGTCAAAGTCATCGGTTTTTCGACATAGACATCCTTGCCCGCCTTCATCGCCGCGATCGCAAGATGGGCGTGCCAATGATCCGGAGTCATGACGGCGACCACATCAATTTTTGGATTCGCCAGCACCTCTTCGTAAAGAGGCGTCTCAACCACATCATCGAATCCTTTCTGACTTAGTTTATCGAGTGCTTTTTTACGGAAATTGGTCCGTAAATCGCACACGGCGATGGGTTGAATATCCCTGATACCTGGAAAAGACGCGATATGCGTTTTTGAAATAAGCCCGCAGCCGATAAACCCCATACCAATACGTGAATTCGCCGCAGCGCGTTCCTCATTTCCGAGGACACTCGAATTGAGGATGAAAGGGCTCCCAGCAGCTGCGATTGCTGAGGTTTTCAAAAATGAACGTCTCGTCAGAGAATTCGTTGGCGGAGATGGTCGCTTCATAGATAGGTGCTCAAAATACGTTTACTGTTTAGTTCAATTGGATGCGTTTTTTACAAGTCGCATAAAATTATATTCAAATCCGCCGCTTTATCGAGCGTAAATTGCATGCAAGACAAAGTATGCAATACCGACTTTGAGCTATTTCATTCGCAGGGAGAAAAAACCTGTCTGGAAAAGATCCATACCAAAGCAGTTTTCAGGTGCGAAGTCCGTCCGCTCTTCTATGATCATTGAATGAAATCTGCTTACGAACGAGCTATGGAAAAACTAGGCTCCAGTGACCAACCGAGCCTGAACGAGGACCAAAAAAAGCAAATCGCCGAAGTGAATTCAAAATTCGAAGCAAAGATTGCTGAACGAAAGACCTTTCTTGAGAGTAAAATTCAATCTGCCCACGCCTCTGGACAGATGGAAGAGGCTGCCGAACTCGAATCAGGTCTCCAGCGTGACCTCGCTACCATTCGAGAAGAATGGGACTTCGCCAAAAAGAAAATCTGGGACGCATAATTTCGAGCGCGCCTGGGGACTAAATAGCGGGGGTTGCCTGGATTGCCGCGTCGCCTACGGCTCCTCGCAATGACGCCAAGTCAGAAAGAGTATTTTCTATCCAAACTTCATACTCGTTTAGTTTATCTCCGCAGAGCGGAGTAAAGAATCCAGACCCACGGTAAGCTTCATCAAAAAAACACCGCACTCCTCACCACGCCATCTTCCGTCATTGCGAGCAGGCTGTGCCGGGCGTCTTCGCTCTGCTTTGCGGGAAGGGCATTACCAAAATAAAGGAGGACTGCCTAGCCGTAGCTCGATTTTCATTTTGAAATAGATAGGCCCGCCTTCGATCTACTTCGGCGCGGCAGCCTTCCCTAAACGAAAACAAGTTTTCGAGCGAAGGGGGGGTGACCGACGGGACTTGAACCCGCGACAGCCAGAATCACAATCTGGAGCTCTACCAACTGAGCTACGGCCACCATCTGGGAGTAATGAAGATATCTCAGACGCGACCGGTCGCAATGAAAAAGTCAGTCCTTTCACTCAAGTGAGCTTATAAAGAACAAACAGAAGAAGAAGTAGCACCAGAAAGGCCGCTATCACACGGTTTCTGGCCACGCGCTGCTGCTTACGTAGTTTACGGCTATTCCTGCCCTTCTTTCCACTGATCAGTGGCGACCGGTCGGAAATACGATCATTGAGAATTTTAGCCCCTCTTTGGATTTCCCGTTCTTCTCGAATAACCGGATTGGTGATTTCTTCTTCCAGAAGCTGAGCCTGTTTTTCCAGCTGCTTTCTCTGGTGAGCCAGCTTTTCTATTTCCTTAGCGAGTGGATCCTGGTCTTTATTCGGCCACACGGAATCAAACTATGCTTTGATGAAAATGAGGAAGGCGATCACACTGAGAAGAATGAGCAGTGGCAAGGTCAGGGCAAAGCCGCGCCTGACTAACTCTCCAAAGGGCAAATCAGCACCATCTTCAGCCCCACGATCCATCTCCGCATCAAACTCATCCAGGTCCTGTCCGCTTAACGCATCGATTCGGGCGCGGGCTTGTGAATAAACGGCCTCTGCATTATCAACAATGGCTAATGCGGTTGTCAGCTCATCATCGACTTCATCGGGTTCCCAGTCCTTGGGATTAATGGATTGCAGGCTTTCAAAGTGCTCCGTGAACGAGTCACGGGTGAGACGAATTTGCTCCATGTCTTTCTGAGCATCATATTCCGCACGTTCCAGCACGGTGAGCGCGCGGGAGAGTTTATCGCGCATCAGTTTTTGTCCTTCACTTAATTCAGTGCGGCGTCTGGAAAGCTCTTCGAGTTCACGCTTTCTCGCTTCGACTTCATCTTGTTGGCGCTTGAGTTGGAGGAGTCGCTCTTGTTGCTCCGCCAGTTCTGCAGCCAGGTCCTCTACCCTTTTCTCATCAGAACTTAATACTGGAGAAGAAAGAAGATCTCCTTCATCGGGAGAGGGTGAAGAGGAGTAATTCATGCGCTCTAATTAAGGAATGATCAGGGTGTCACCCAATTTAAGGTTCTGAGGGTTGGAGGCTTTATCAGGATTCGCCTCGGTAATTTTCTTAACTCCTCCAGCGACATCATTGGGATAAAACTGGCGCGCAATCTGCCAGAGGCTATCCCCTTTTTGAATCGTATGAACCTTTCCTCCACTCACGATCGGAGCACTCGGCACCGTATTCATTTCTGAAACAGCAATCACTTCCACTGAATCGGATTCCGACCCTCTGATCGGTTCAAGGAGAGTAATCGTATCCGTATTACTGGCATCAGAGACCGCGGCAGCTTGCTGCCCAATACTACTGCGGAGCTGAGCAATCTCATCCTCTTTCTTCGAAAGGGTGCTCTGTGCGTCTGCTAATGCTTGTTTGAGTTCTACATTCTCACGATTGATGCGGGCGGCTTCCTCTGCATTCTGCGCAGGGGAATTCGGCAAGGTGATAGCGAAATCAATTTTTGCCTTATCGATATAAGACTGAACTTTTTCCCGGTCCGGGGCATTAGGCCGAGCATTCAAATATTTCTGATAATGATAAATCGCACTGATCGGATCTCCTAATTTTTCATTATAGAGGACACCCATTTCAACATGTGCTTTCACCACTGATGAGTTGACCTGTAGAGCCTGCTCATATTCCTGAATGGCTGCATAGAAATTCTCTTCGCTGACGTAGGTTGCCGCTCTGCGGAAGTAGGGATTGGTGGAATCTTCAGAATCGGTTCCTTGTTGGACTTGCTCACAAGAGACAAGGAAAGCAATGGGCACAACAAGAAACAACAGGATAACTTTCGGCATTCTCGTAATCATAGTGAAGTGGTTAGACTCTGCAAGAGTTAAGGCTTACGACCAAATCCTTACCTAAATAAGGGTTGTCATTTCTACCGAAATGAGAAACATTTACCCCTCACGAATGGGGTCTTAGCTCAGTTGGTAGAGCACCACAATGGCATTGTGGGGGTCAGGGGTTCAAATCCCCTAGGCTCCAGCCTACGCTCGAAAACTTGTTTTCGCTCAGCGTAGGCTGGTCCGGCATCACCTCGGCGACGACGGGCCGCTCTTTTTGTTCCTAACAGAATGGAGAGCATTCCCGCCAATCTGCCATCGCCCCTGAGCGTCGGCGGATGTTCCATATTCATTTGTTGATTAGACACAGTCCGTTGCGCCGTTGAGTCTGAGCTTCTCTTCTCTAATGGGAGGTTCGGTAACCATGTGTAAAGCGTTGGATTGCCGCGTCGCATGAATGCTCCTCGCAATGACTCATAGACAGAGTTGTATCAATGCTGAATCGAGGAAGATCACTGTAGTCTGGGCCCGCCATCGCCCGCAAAGCGGCAGGGAATGTTTCAGATTTATTCGACCACCGAACGCTTCATCAGTTCATCGACAGAAATCAATTCTTCCTTCCGTGCTTCCTCTTTTAAGGCAGCTTCGAATGGATCACTCTCTTGCGTACCACTTGAGACGCTTTCCTGAACTTGACGATTTGACTTACTACTCGTCGACCCCTTACCAGAAACACTCTCTTGGACTTGGCGATTGGATTTCGTACTCGTAGATTTCGTTTTAGGAGCGGACTCACTCTCTGATGGATTTATCTCATTCTGACCTGGAATTGCGGAATTCGATTCTTTCGTTCCTAGGTAGCGGTATTTTTCCTTATCGAGATCCTCTTTCGAGCGCGGTGAATATTGTTTCTCATCAACAATGGTGAACGCTGCTGGTCCCACTTTATTTTCTGTTCTGATTCTTTCCGCCCGCTCAGCCAACTCTTCGTTTGTGCGGATGATATTCGGCTGAACAAGGACAACAAGCTCACTTCGCCCTCGCTCTTTTTGCACTCCAGAAAAAAGATAACCAAGAATCGGGATTCGACTAAGAAGGGGAACACCAGACTGATTTCGACTTTCATCTTCCGCAACCAATCCTCCTAAAGCCACCACAGCGCCATCGGGGATCGTCACCGTCGTCACAATTTCTTGAGTCAAGATATTGCGAATAGGGTTGTCATCAATTATAGTCACTTCTCCAAGTGAATCGTTAATTTGTGCGATCTCGAGACTGATTTCACCGTCTGGTGTGATCAAAGGAATCACCTCAAGCTTAAGCACGACTTCTTCAAAATCGATATTCGTCCGAAATGTTGCATCATCTCCTGCTCCTGTGCTTGCATTGGTAAGGGTAGAAGTTGGCACAGCTACGCGTTCCCCGCTCAAAATCGTCGCTTTTTTATTATTCTCAGTGAATAGCGAAGGGCGGGATAAAACAGTAAGGTTGCCGGTAGACTCCAAAGCTTCGACCGCATAATCAAGTGCCGAACCAATCGTACCATATATACTCAGCCCGCTTAATGCTGCCGCTCCGGTGTCGAATGCACCTCCATTTGTCAATGTTGCCGGCTCGATAAAAGGTGAAGCCGTTCCCCTTGATACTCCAGCAATCTGATTATCTCCAGAATTGATTAAATTCTGGAATATATTAAAGGAGAAATCCATGTCATCACTAACATCGTAGCTAGCAATGACTGCATTGATGTAAATCTGTGGTGCCTTTTGATCCAGTTCATCGATCAAGACTTTTGACTTCTCAATATCTTCGGGTGGTCCAAAAACGATGATGCTGTTATTCCGTTTATCGGCCACTAACTTTGTTTTCCCAACAATGGCAGAATCAGGAGCGGTGTCTTCATCGGGATCACCGAGCAGATTGGGACTATTGATCCCAGATCCACCCCCTCGATTTCCGCCTCCGGTGTTTCCACCACCTCCGGTGCCCCCTTGTCCTCCCTGCCCCTGAGACAGCTCAACCTCTGTATCTCCTCCTGATTTGAGAAGATCTGCCAGAACAGGCAAGATCTCTTGTGCACGGACATAATTCAATTTCCTCACATAGGGGTCTACTAATGTGACCGCATCATCAAATTTTAGGATAAGTTCTTTAATTTGAGTAAAGAATAAAGGACGGGTGATAACCAGAATCCGGTTCGTCCGCGGGTCGGCGTAGAACTGGCTCGAGGTTAAGACCTGGGTAAGGTCAGCTGTTGCTGATCCACCAGAAGCCCCTCCTCCTTGATTGAGTCCGGGAATCGGGATCGGTGGCGTATTCGGCTGCCTTTGCTGACGTTGCTGCTGTTGGCGATTCCCACTCTGGCCTCCAGTATATTGATCAACAATTTCCTTCAGTGCCTCCACCACTTCCTCTGCGTCAGCTCGCTGGAGTTGGATAAATTCGGTTGAAAGCTGAGCAGGTGGCACATCAATCAATTCAATGATTTTCAGTGCCTTTTTGATATAAGCAGCATTTTCGCTGATAATGATTGCCTGCGCATTCGCCGCTTCGACAATTTTTCCATATGGATTCGGCTGGAGAGAACTTTGAATAATGGCCAATGCATCTGCTGTCTCTACATATTGCAGCGGCAGATAAAAACTGATGACTTGGTCACCTTCCGGCAGCTGAGAAACATCTGTATAAAAAGGCAAACCTTGAGTCGTCGGTTGCTTCTGACTGCTGAGCACCTTAATCGTATTATCAACACCGGGAACCAGCGTAAAATTATTCAAAAGAAGCAAGGACTCGATCATCCTGATGGCGGCTGCTCGTGTGACCTTACCGCGCGAATTGAGCGTGAGGGTCATTTGCTGAGCGGTCACGGCCGTATCGAGAATAAGCGTTTTTTCCGTCAACGTCTCATAAGCACTGAGGATATCTTGAATGGGCGCGTTAATGAAAACGAGATCAAATCCATCCTCAGTTTCTACGACTCCATTATTCGCTCCAGCATCACCATCCTGCCCGGATGCGCCTGGTATATTGGGAAATCCCGGAGGTAACTGTGCCAAAGACACACTTACTATGACCAGAAGAGTAAGAAAGATAGAGAATCGCTTCATGATTTCCTTAACGGCCTGGCAAGACAATTCCTCGAGATTGTGTTCTTCTCACCACTGGCTGCTTCGAATTGCTGCTTTTTGAACCTGGAAGAATGACTCTGCGATTCGGATTTTGTTGAGGAACGGCCTTGGCAGCTTGTTGGGCAATGGTAGGTCCCGAAATTGCCTGTTGATCAAATTTGATGGCGAGTTTTCGGCCGTTGATCTCGATATCGGCTTTAATCTCACTCGGATCATAGCCACCCTCAAAGGCGACCAGTTTACCCGTCACTCCAGGTTGATCAGGATCCGTCGCCAATAAGGCAGTCTCTTGGTTCAATTTATTCTTTACTGACAAAAAGCGAACCTCACCCACTTTCCAGGTCGATTGAATGACATACTCGACCTGTTCCTGTGTTACTGGTTTATCCGGCAGCACTTTCCGATCAAAAGGTGATTTCCCTTCCGCCCATAATTCCTGGTAAAATTCAATCGGCGGAGCCTCCGGTGCCTCAAAGGCCTCCAGGCCAGAGATCAATGCTCCAGAGAAAATCAATAAACTGTAAACTGCACGCTTCATTCTTGGCTATTTTCAGGCTCCACTTTTTCTGCCACTTCCAGACTTTCTTCCGTTTCTGACTCCGGCTCTTCTTCTGGTTCCGGAATTTCCTCTTCTTCTGCTACCTCTCCTGCCTCGCCGACCTTGCACCATTGCACGACGGTACAATCTACTCTCAGGGTAGGTGCGTCTTCACGAGTATTCAAAGTAAAACGCTTAAAAAGTCTGAATTTTTTGGGCTGTTGAGCCGCTAGGGCCCATTTGACTAAATTCTCTAAATTTCCGTCTAATGCATAAGAAACTGAAATTTCATGATAATCATACTCGGGTACGTAAACCGGTTCTTGCAGCCTTGGAGGAGTGATAAAGGTCAGCCCTAAGGCCTTGGCTTCGGACTCTAAACTCTGCGAAAGATCAGCGGTCGCCGCTCTTGGCGAGCCGATCGTTGGCTGATTAGATTGTACCCAGCTCTGGCGATCCAGCCATAAGTCCGATTGTCTCAACCAGATTTCTTGCTCAGTGGCAGTCGAATTCAACAGGGTTTTCTGCTGGTTGAGCTTGGTCATATTGCTTCGATAAAAATTAAACGCCAGCAAACCCAAGAAGAGAAGGACCAGCCCACCGAGAATCAGACCTAAACGCTTTTCACTAGCCTTCATCTTCAGGTGCTCCTGGTCGCATGGCTCGAATCGAGAAGGACGCAAGTCCCCCTGGCAAGTTGTTGGGTGAAGGCGTAGACCAATCCATTCCGCTGAATTTCTCCACCCGTCTTAATTTCTCAGTGAACGCAACCGCGATTTGCACGTTACGGGCCTCTCCTTCGAGGCGAAACTCATAGGGATCATGGTCAAAGCGGATAATTCGCACCCCTTCATTTGGGAGGTTACTGTTAATTTCCTTGAGGATTTCCAGAGGAGAGAAATCAAGCTCGAGCGCGGGCTCCATCCGTGACCAAAATTCTGCAGCAGCCTGAATCGCTTCCACTTCAACCGCATCGGCTTCTTGTTTGGCCTGCAATTCGCTATTCTGCTGTGAGACATAGAAGAGATGGCCGCCCAACCCAACGAACACGAATAGACAGACGACGAGGAAGGCGAAACCAAAGGTCACCAACTGCTTTTTCTGAGCTGCTGATTTCTTGAGTTGCTGGACTGCAGATGGCATCAATGCCTCTACCGGCTTAGGCCACTGAGGATCTGGCCGTGGGAGGGTTTCTAACATCCACTTCAGTTGACCATTCATTTGTTGGAAGGCCGAAGCATCCTCACCTTCTGCTAACCAGACCGTGATACGGGTGGGGCCACGATACACTTTTTCTGAACTTAGCCTCATCCAGATTAATCTCAGCTCTTGTGCCAGGACAGTTCCGACACTCTTCGCAGTTAAAGGTTGCAGATAAATCCACTGGCTGGCCTGAGAGATTCCCAATACCCAAACCCCTCGTTCTGACCAGAGGTAGAAACCATCCACCTTAGGGAGGATGACATCCAACCAGGAGCAGCAAAAATCAACGAGATAAGTCGAATACTGGTCAGGAAGAGTCGTCGTCAATCCCATCACTCGAACCAGAGATTGCTCCCCTACCTTCTCGAGGATATCAATCCTCAGGCGCTTGATGTCCTCCGCATCCTCAACCAGCATGCCGGTTTTCTCAACGATCAACGGAGTCATTTCTTCTACGAGCGCTTTTTCATGGGTAGGCGCGAGGAAAGATAAACAGGAAAGATAGCGAGCCGGCATCACTAAGCCGCATCCGTTTATCTGCTCTGGCAGTGTCTCCAATGACTCCTGGCGGCTTGCTTCTCCCTTTTGACTAAATTGCCAAAGCTCCCATTCCAAGGCACCGGGTAGCCATAGTCGCTTTTGAGGATTTTTCTTCGATGCCATAAATCGTTCTGACTAGTCTTCTCGGTATTCTAAAAAATTTCCGGTCACGTTTTCGGAATTAGTGACGATACGGATCTTTGACTCGAAGTCACCAATTCTTCCTGTACTGGTTATGCGAACAATATTACCCTCAGCCGTCAATAAATTGCCTAATTCTTCTGAAAAAGATGTTAAACCCATGTAATCAAGGAATTCCTGGACTCCATCGCTCCCCTCTATTTCTCCGAAACGACGATCATCCTCCGTATTCTCAACCCGGTCCGGCCCCCAGCGGTAGTCATTAATTTTATCAATATCGAATTCTCCCAAATCCGCCACCACCACGATCAGTTCTGCATCGGCATCATTCACATCAATCCGACCTGATCCGTGGATCGTAAAATAGTCTTCCCAGTCAGGCTTTAGCTCATTCAACCGCTCTAACCCCATCACATAACGTAACTCATCCACCGCGAGGATGGACCGGTTCGGAGGGATCGGTGTCAGCCCTGCACTCTCATACGCCTCTCTTTCCGCACCATTCAAACGTGTCTCCTCATCTGCGTCGACCCAGTCGAAGAGCCGATCGAGTAATTGATCCGTCTCAGATTTCTGCATTCCCCAATCAGAAAACAAGCGCTGCAATATCTCTTCGTTCTCGTCATCAAGAAGTTTTTTAATATTCAGGAAGGCTTCTTCATTGATAATCTCAGCGCTGAAGCCCTCATCATTCGGACCATCTTCAAACTCTCGCAATAATGGATCCGTCCGCTCCACTTGAGGATGCATCGCAATCGCCAATCCTGATTCAGCCAGAAGTCTGGCTTCAAATTCCTTGGCCCAGATCAACTCTTGATCAATGTCATACGAAATCAGCTGACTGAGTGAAACGAGGACCATGCTGATGAAAGCCAGAAAACCCAAGACCATTAACAAAGCCGAACCTTTGCGGAACAATTTCATCTTGGTATCCATCCTGAAGCCCCCACGTTTCCGTTCGTCGCACCACTTCCGGGAACCCAGAAGGTAAAGAACTGTGATTCTTCCGTTTCGAGCGGAATAATTTCAAGCCGGATCAGAGCGGGCCGACTCCCGGCATTCCAGACTGCAATCCAGTCCTGGCTATTCGCTTGTCGAAATTCCCAATTCGCATAGATCAAATCCGGTACAATTTCGATTGGCTCCGTTTCGATAAAATCCTGCTCCGTGCGCGAACCCGGCACCGGTCGCTGATGAAGATAAACGGAAACTCTGCCACCTCTAAGTTCCCTTGCTTGAAACACCGTTTCCCACTGCCCATCGAGCGATGTTTCCCTGCCCAAATCTAAGGGCATTCCCCGTAAAATCAGAGTGGGAGCGATTTTCCCGTTCCACTTCTCATCCTGACTGATCAACGAGGCATTCGGCGGTAATTCCCGGAATGTCCGTCTTAGCATTTCTGAAAATCGGTAGATCTGCTGATGCCGGTTCCAACCATAATCCACCTGCTGCGCGATCGACATCACCCCCTGAATAATGACAAAAATAGAACCTGAAATGAGGGCAATGATGAATATCGCCAGCGTCATCTCCAGCAAGGTAAAACCCCTTTGATTACGGCGAGAATAATTCATGGTTGATAAAGAATAAACTTCGCCTCTTGGGTGTCATTGCGCCCCTGACCGGTGTAAGTCATCTCGACCTCGACCTCAAAAAGCCCTTGCAGGTTTTCACCCTCCTCATTGACGGCCTCGAAGACACTCACATCGACCTGAAAGGCAAAACCCTGATCATCTTCATTAATGGTGAACGACCCGGGCGTGAGCCGAATCGTTTTTAACTCATCCAGATAACTGCGCATCCGCTCACGGAGGAAATCCTCTCGTTGCACCATGACCACAATCGTGCCGATTTCCGCAATCGCCCGCGTGCTCGCAATGCCGGCGAGAGCAAACAAGCCCACCGCTAGCATGACCTCAAGGAGGGAATAACCAGTTTTTCTTCTCACGGGAAATAGTTCTCCTCTTCTGCGACTCCTCCAGTCAGTGGATCAAAACGGTAGGAGATGTAAGCCTCACCGGAACGAAAGAGAATAGAAAAGGGTTCAGATACACCGCGCTTCGACACCTTTACTCGCTGGCCATCCAGTTTTTCCCAATCGTTTTGGAGCCAGGGCTTCATGAGACAGCGCACTCCATCCGCAATTTCGACGTCCAGAATACTCTCGGAAAGATTATCAAAAGCATAGACCTCAATGCGCCCGGAATCAAAAACCAGCCAGTGGTCCTTCCTTTGAATCACGGCTTCACGTCGAGCTGCCTTGACCGCCGAGGCTGAATCACGGGCACTCTCCCGTAATCCTTCATGAGCAAATAGATCTAGCGCACTCGGCAGGGTTAATCCCAAAACGAGTGAGATAATGACCAGTACGATAATGATCTCGATAAGAGTAAAACCACTCGTGCTTCTCCAGCTCCTCAGTCGCTGATTCTTCAACGGAATCGAGCGCCCTAGAAAATTCATTTACTCGGTCCAGTTACCAATATCGTCATCACTCTCAACCCCGTCCTCACCGAGTGAGAAAAGATCGTAGGATCTTGGATTTTTGATCCCAGGATTACGAAATTGGTAGTCACTGCCCCATGGGTCTCTTGGAACTTCATCGAGCGCCTTATGCCACTGTCTAGGCACTGGAGCTTTGGTTGGTTTTTCAACCAAGGCCGCCAGACCTTGATCCGTCGTTGGCAGACGTTTGGAAACCAGCTCATACGCTCGCAGTCCATTTTGAATGGCCTTCACATCAGCTTCAGCCACGACATATTTTGAACTCCCTAGGACGTCACCCAGCATGAAGACTGCCATCCCGAGCAGAAGGCTGATAATCCCCAGCACCAACATAATTTCAATGAGGGTAAACCCAGTCGCTCGTTGAGAACGACGTCTAGCTAAAGTTGATTTGATGGTTCGTTGCATGTGATGAGTTTGATTATTCATAATTTAGATCCAGTTGAGGTAACATAAACTGTAATTGCACCGCCGGATAGAGAGAATTTTCTTCTTCAGGTGCATCGCTGCTCGTTTCATTCCAGATTTCAGGTTCATTCGCAAAGGTTGTCTCTGTTGCTGCCTCCCCACCATACCTGAATTCAATCTTCAAATTCTTGAGTGCAATCGGGCTGGATTCCGCTTCGAGGCTGGGTTGATGAATAATCACTTCATTGAGACCATTCTGGAAAGAATCTGATTTCAACAAGAGGCTCCCTTTTCTCCATCCTGTCCAACTCCAATTCTCTAATAACTCGTCATAATCATAACCGGGATCCAACAGGGAGGGAACGGGCGTCTGTAAAATCCCGACAAAAACTCCATTCAGCCAGACTTCACAGGAGCGATCAGGTGCCAGACCGGATATCTCTGTCACCAGGCGGGCTATTTTTGGCGCTTCCACAAGTTCAAACTGGAAGGCCACCCCATCTTCAATCCGAGTCGGCTCGAAGATGAGCGGCGCAATCACCACTTGATCACGCCATTCGTCTCTAGGAATAGGTTCATAGCCACCCTTCGCCTCTTCTTCATGGAACACATCCCCGAACTGGTCGATCAAAACGATGGGATCCGCAGAAGCCGATTGAAAGACGGTGGTGGGTTCAATCCACTGGAAATGAATCTTTTCAATCCCGGTCGTCACATTGAAAGATTGAAGGGTCAGATAGCTCTGAGCTGATATCGAATCCATTTTCAGCAGGATAGTGCGACGATTACTCATCCCCACCCCTTCATAGAGGTTGAGAGTCATTGCAGTTTGGGAACCCGCTGCACCCCAGAAAACCCTCAAAAATCCCCCCGTCTGTTCTTCGTAAAAAAGAGTGGCGGCTAACGCTAACCCGGCGCGGTCAGGACTCTGAATCTGGAAGCGGGTCTCACCTAATAGTTGGCTCTGCGGTGAAAGCTGGGCAATCCACTCCGGAGCCGAAGGGGATTGGTCTGGCTTCCAGATATAATCAGATGCACTCAGCGTGGCACAAGCAAACGCCAAAGCCATTACCACCCACCTGATCTGATTTCGTTCCAACATGAACATAACGTTTTAGCACCGTCATCGATGAAATTCCAACCCCCTAAATCACATGTCATCTTCTTGTTACATATAGGAAGACACCAAATAAAGTTGTCACGATCCCATCAAATTAACGTCAAAAAAAGATAACCAACAAAAAAACCAGGATAGGTTCAGCAACAAATACTGAACCCCTGTCCACTCTCTCTCCCGTCATTGCGAGCAACGCGAAGCAATCCAGACCCACGGTAATGGTTCATCAAACAACACCGCCCTCTACGACCATCTACTTATCCTTCAAGTTGATGACACCTTCCCAATCCTCCGGTGCGATGCCGTAGTAGTCACCTGCCATGTATTGAATGAAGTATTCAGAAGGCGGATCACCTCCGGTCCGAGTCTCGTTGACCTTTTGGAATAAGTTTTGTGCCTCGAGCCAGTCACCACTCTGAAAGGCTGCCAGGGCAGAGGTAAAGGTCTTCACGTCTGCCATACGATCGGCTTCCACCAGCTCATAAACCTCGACAGGGGTTTGCTTTCCTTTTACGCGAAAGCGCCCCATCGACCTCACTGGAAAATCCCCCTCTACGAGCGCTAACGTTTCATCAGAAAGCAGCACCGATGTACCCAGCATCTTATTCATGCCTTCCAGGCGAGATGCCAGATTAACGGCATCACCAATCACGGTGTAGTCAAAGCGCTGGTCAGATCCCAGATTGCCCGCCAGCACCTTTCCGCTATGCAGACCCACCCGGGTTCTACACTGCATTTGCCCGACACGGAGTGTTCCATCTCTTGCGATCTGTCCTCCGGCCTTCACCGCTCGATCTGCCTGTGCCTCATCCGGCAATGGAGCACCCCATACCGCCAGCACGGCATCGCCAATAAACTTAACGACGGTCCCCTCCTCTTCCTGAATCGCTCTGGTTGTGAGATTGAAATATCCGATCAGCAGGTCCGAAAGTTCGTTAGGACTAAGCGTCTCTGAAAGGTTGGTAAAATTCTCCAAATCGGAGAACAGGATCGTGCAGGGCACCACTTCTCCACCGGGAGCGAGGCTGAATTTCTGCTCCACGAGCTGGTCAGCCAAATGGGGAGACACATAAGCTGAAAAGGCCTTTCTCAACTGTTCACGCTGACGGAATTCTTTCCAATACTGATTCACGATGCTCCCGGCCAGACCTAAGGGAACCTGAGCCACAACGAGAATTGCCCAATCCACCCAGACACGCCCCTCAATCAGGAGAAAGAATCCGACCAGTGTGAATCCCACAACCATCGCCACAGAAACCAATACCGCCGCCGCTGGCCGAAAGCGGAAAAGTGCATAAGCGGCTCCACCGCCTCCAAGTAAAAATAAGACCACCATCCAACCATCCGCAGGTCGCTTGACCCAGTCATCCCGGATCAGATTCAGAAAGGCGGTGGCATGAATCTCCACACCCGGATAAGAAAGCTCCGTAAAGCGTGTGTAAGGACCGCTGAATTCATCTTTCCCGGTTTCCATGAATCCTGTGTTGGGCCTGGACCCCACAAGCACTGCTTTCCCTTGAAAAAATCCCTTCGGCACCGCCTCTGGATCGATCGCCCGCGCATAAGATATCGATGGGACCGTTCCAGCTGGGCCGTAGTAAAATAACCACCGCTTGTCCCGCCGCTCTCCCGGATCAGTCCTCTGCTCCGCCATCTTCCAGGTTGCCGTCGGCCAGTCCACGCTTCCTGTCCAGAGACGGCGCACTGTCACCGTTGTGCCAAAAGGTGCAATCGATACCAGCCCCCAGCCCAGGGCCGCTTCCTCCAATTCCTCTAAAGGCAAAATCAGACTCTCAGTCAAGAGAGGGGAACCCGTCTGCTGGCGCACCACGATTTCTCCTCCCAGAATGACAGATCCATTCCTTCGGATCGCCTCAGCAAAGTCACGATCCACCTCGGGCTCACCCCAGGCATCAGCAAAGAGAATATCAAAGAAAACCAGCTCTGCCCCTGCATCCTTGAGCCGATTCAACAGTTGCACGTGAAGAGCTCTATCCCACGGCGCATTTAAGTCTTGGCCTAGATCCCGTTGAGACTGCTCATCGAGATAGACAATGACAACCTCCTCAGGAACAGGATGCTGGGAGAACATATAGGGCAGATCATAACTGATATCCCTTAATCCTTTCCCTAAAGGGGTCCAGTAGAGTAATGCCCCCATTAGCCCTACCAGAACCGGAACGACATGAAGTAATCGAATCTTGGATCTAATATTCAAATCGCATTGAAACGCTAAAGGCACGCTCCCTCGGCAACGTAGAGTCATAGACACTTAGCGGGTTGAGGCGGTAATCATCATCGGTTAAATTCAGGAAACCTACTCGGAGGTCGCCTCGATTTTCCCAGAACCGATACCCGAGAATCACATTGAGATGCTGAAACTGATCACTGGGCCGCGTTCCTCCATAACCATCGCTATTCTGCCAATACCAGATCGTCTCCATCCCGGCATAAAATCCACTCGGATGGTTAAACAGCACTCCACCACGCAAGCGATGCAAATCTGCCTCCTGAGTCAGATTACTACCCGGAGATTCAGGTAAAACAAATTTCAACTGACTGTGACTGAGCTGATAATTCAGCCCCACTGAAAACATCTGCCCAATCAATTTACTCAGGTCGACTTCCAGTAAATCTTCCTGATATTCATAGTTGAGCGGAAATTCCGAGGCCACCAGAGGCGACGGCAAAGGTGAGAAAACATCAAACGCTCCTAAACTCTGATCGACATCAGACTCGATCCGCTGCGCTGTAATCCCCAGATATAGATCCCAGGGAAGGCGAAAATCTCCTGCAATGCCAAAGAGATCAAACTCCGCCGCTTCCACTGCGTTGATTTCAGACTCCGGAATCACCGTCCGGAAGGCCTGATTAAAGCCAGCTAATTGCACCGGCTCCAGCCGCACGGATTCTTCAAAACTGACCCCGCTGCGGGTCTGGGCGTAGACTCCCCTGAATTTGTAGCCTGAGCTTGGTTCCCACTGCACTGCCGCCTTCGGTAGCACATCCGTTCTCTCGATCTGGCCATCACTAATCGGAACACGGCGATAATTCTCAGGTGCACGTAAATAATCAACAGCTACCCCCCCAGTGAGCGAAAGTTGGGGAACCGGCTCCAAGGTCAGATAAAGATATCCTTTCACCCGGGTCAGACCTTCATCAATAGATGACGAGACCGGCAGGGTGGTTGGGGGCTGCACTTGCGGAAAAGGACTGGTCGGATTGGTAAGCGAATCCGATGCATGAAACGTACCTGTTTGAAATAGCCCGCCGGCAATCCAGCGGTGCCACTCATATTCGGCCACCTGTTGCACCTCCATTGAATACACTTCAAAGTCATTCTCCGTCTCTACATCAAATGGAAAATTCACCGTATCCACAAAATTCACCGTGTTATCAGCCTCCCGGGAGACAACAAATTGAGGCTGAGCAAAATCTTGGACAAACTGATCATTCACTAACCGGGAGGCCACGGCAAGGGTGTGGTGACCCGGCGCCCAACGTCGATTGTAACCTAGTATCAAGTTAGGTTGAATTTCTTCATCAAAGCTCAAGTCCGGATTCGTCGCACTCGGATCATAAAAACGTCTCACGTCTCCGCGCTCGGCATCCTCCACTCCGACCAGAAAAAGAAGACTGTCCTGCTCACTCAGTTGGGCCTTAAACGTTCCGGTAAAGGAAGCCGTGGTAAACTCATTGTTCGGGAAACGGGTATCCGATTGATAATACCCCCCACTTAAAGAGTAACTGATTTTCCCGACCACCCCTGAATGATCGACCTGCTGGGAAAAAATCCCGTCACTCCGATAGTTCGTCAGGCTCAAGACACTGAACCGATCTCCCTCAAATAATCGTGAATACTCCTGCTGTGAAACAAACGGTGATAACGTCCCTGCTCCCACCGGGGCAAACAAGTTGGCCAACAGCAGCTCATTAAACCAAGCCGTTTCAAAGCGCTGATTGATCCCATTCGGATCCCGGAGTGAATCAAACGTATTCGCCAGGAACAGATGGCTGGAAAAATTGGTATAATCATCCTCCACCGCATCGATCGCCTCACGCACGGCCCGATCCTCCAGACCTGCATTCTGATAAATCCGGGCCAGGTTCGCTCGGCGCACCGCCTGATCCTGATCCAGTAACAGTCTGGATCGATAGAGTTTCCGGTTTTCATTTAACTCCTGAGACGCTTCAATACTCCGCACCGCGTCATTCAGTCGATTTTCTTTTTGTTCGATCAGTCCGCGATAGAGAGGGACCGTCGGATCATTCGGGTCCAGTTGACCTGCCATCCGAATTTCCTTTTTCGCCGTCTCCAGGTCTCCTTCGTTACTGAATGCTTTTGCCAGGTAGCTGCGCAGGATCGAGCGTGACGGTTCCAGTGTCGCAGCCACCTGCAAGTCACGTCTCCCGATCTCCTTCTCCCCACCGGAAATGCGAGTCAACCCGCGCCCAAGCCACGCATTTCCTAACGCCGGGTCCAGGCGGATCGCTTCATTAAACGCTTCGAAGGCTTCCCGACGCTCGAGCCGGCCTGCGAGAATAAATCCACGCACTGCCAGGGCCTGCGCATTCTCAGGCCCGGCTTCGAGGGCCCGATCCAGAAATTCCATCGCCTCACGATTCCTGCCAAAAGCAAATTCAAGCTCAGCAACGCGCGCAAGCGCAAATCCGAAATCCTCGTCTGCTTCCGCTGAGCGTAGTGCCGCTTCAAGCGCGCCCTCGAGATCGAATCGGGCTTGCAGTAGATAAGATAACGCTAACTGCTCGGAAGCAGTCGTTCCCGCTTGCCCGGTAACTCCAGCTTCATCTAAAACGGCTGCGATCATCATCCTCAAGGCCCTTGCCGCAGGTCCACTGGCGCCAGAGGCGCGGAGGATTTCTTCAGCCTCCTCGACCTTGCCCACCGAAGCCAGCAGTGCGGCACGATACGCTGGAGCCGCATTACTCCCCTCAGGAAGTTGCTCGAGTGCTTTCAGCAAGTTGCCTCGACGGTAGGCTGCCAGGGATGAAGACAGGCTCGATTGCTCAGCTTCTGAAAGGGACAAATCCTGCAAGGACACCACTGCCGGGTAATAAAGGCACCATTGGATAATGCTCAGTCCCTCGATCATGGGAGACTTCGTCGGAGCCTGGCCAGGCACCACCTCAGCGATTTCCCCTGAGCCCAGTTGCAATGACCCCTGCTCATTTTTTAAAAAAACTTCCCCGTCGAAGAGAGCGAGCTGGGTCGCACCATTGGCCACCACCGCTAAATGGAACTCCGTTCCCCGGATCGCTCCGGACACGACCGGGGTACGCACCTCCACTGTTTCCGGCTTCTCCCGGCTGAAAAAGTAGGTCATCCCTTTCAGGAGGTTCAGCCCGGCTTTTTTGCCGTCTTGTTTTTGTGTCTCGGAAAAAGTCAGAGTGGTCAATTCATTGACCCGGATGATACTGCGGTCAGTCAGTTCGACCGTGGCCCGGCTGGCCCGCTCTGTGCGGAGTCGCTCCTCTTCGGCAAAACGTTGGCCAACATTTGCAGGTTGCCATTGGGAGGCCTGCCGCGCTGAGAGCACACTGCCTTCCTTCGAGAGCAATTCATTTGCCCATCCCTGCGAAAGCCCACCACCTGAAAGGGTGAGCACAAGTGCACATACTGACCAGCCAATCCTCATCTCAGGCGCGGAGACTAAACCACTGATCTTCTGTTGTCAGTAAAGAGGAAGCATTTTTTCCACATTACTTTCCGACTCAATCCCGCCCTATTGAGATGACAAGCGTTGCTCAACCTCGAATAAATAGGGGCGCAGCTGACGGAATTCCGGGTCCACTTGCCATTGCTTAATACGCGCAAGAACGGCCGCTTCCCGTATCGTAAACTCATACCCGGGAGGGCTCGCCGACTTCGTCAACAGATTATTAGAGATGAACCGGCCCCGATGAGGAAAGGTCTGGAAAAAATGCTCCAACTCCTGCGCTGAGGTGTTTTCCGACAGAAGATATGCACGAACCCGTTCCGCCCCTTCTCCTGTCCTTACTTCTGCCCTCGCAAAGATCTCCGCCTTTGCTTCCGGGTAAGCGCTCATCGAAGCTGGATCACTGAGCAGGTGATCCAGCGTTTCCGCAGGGTACGCCTCGACCATTCGGTTCAGGGTCAGGTTGCTGGCAAATTCCACCGCGCCTGATTGACTACCATTCAGGAGATCTGCCACTTCAGGAATCAAATCCTCTTTGCCGAGAAAAACGACCAGATCGAATGCCTCCAGGAATCCGGCTGTGGGGTTACGGAGCCATTCCTCATTTCCAATCAATTCTCCCGTCTTTTGCTCCATCAAACGCAGGTCTGCCGGATCACCCAATACCCCCAAATTCCGCAGGCTGATCGCCCACTCATCTGCCGATCCAAACCCCTCTAGCATCTCGCGCGAAATCTCTGCCGCCATTTCGGGATCATAGGAAAGTAACCAGTCGAGCAGAAATACCCGCAGGCTCGACCAACTCTTCATCGTGCCCCCACTCCCAGGCTCAAAGCGCATCTTTAACTTTGCATCGAGTCCACTTCGGAAAAATTCCTCAATCCACTTCAGAACCAATGTTTTATCCTGGAGTCGCAGGAAGGTGGCCAGTCTGTCTAAAATCAGACGCTGCTCCCCTTCTTTCTCTGCATTCTTCAGCTCAATGATTCCAACCTGGAACTCAGCATGAAAGCGCGCAGAATCCCGGAGATCCCTCTCGTCTGTTTCTTCTATCGGCCTCATCAACCAGATCACGAAGCCGATGATTGCTAAGCCACAAAGCGGAGCAATTATCTTGGCGAATCTCATAATTTGTTTATCTTAATGCTCACCGGATTAGTCGGTTATTAGACCGGAGTCTTCTAATCATGTTGCCTCATTTCAAGCTTTCTTCGATTCTAAAACACAGTTGGGTGTGGTCACTCCCAGTCCTCGCCCTATCTAGTATCCCTCTCTATGGAGGTCCTTACTACACCATTAAAGTTTCTGACCCTAATCCTTCTGAAGGCGATAACATCTCGGTCGAGGTCATCTACGAAGATAATTCAGCTCCTAACAGCGTTGAAATTCGAGCCCTGCCGGGAGCAGCAATCCCCTTAGACACGGCCATCCCTGCGCCTCGTTTTGACGATTATGATGATGGAAGTGTTTTTCCGGTTAGCGAAACCTTCTCTTCTGCAGGAGACTCTCGGAGCTACGGTATCAGCATCACCAATGATATCTTCCAGGAAGATGACGAGGATTTCTATATTCAGGTTTTCGAACCACAAAAAGGAGTCATTCTCGAACAGGTTCAGATCATCATCCAGACTAGTGATAACGGCGGAAGCCTTCAACTCATCCCCGACAATCCGGATCGCGTTCCATTTCCTACCCGGGAACAGGCTTTTGGCGCGATCAGAGTCAACATGTTCGAAGACTCCATCTCACCTGCACCTCCGGGAGCAGGATGGCGCATTGTCGGAGAAACACGTTGGAGATCTCCAGGTGGCACAGCCAATGATTTACCTGTGACTCGCTTCACCGGTCTCAGTTCAGGCCCCACTGTTCCCCATGAGGTCGAATTCCTTCCCGTTCCTGGATATGACATCCAATTCGCTCCGACTTCCTTTAGCACTGGCAGTAATACCGACCCTCTCGCCTCTCAGGTGACAATTGATGATGGTGGCACCACACGGTTACTTTCCGTAAGCTACACTCGGAATCGGTCTGCTCGAGGAACCTTGATTGTCAACCTCTTCCCATCTTCAGTCCAATCCGCCGGAACTTGGCGCATTCGAAACCTGGATGAGGATAGCACCCCCGGAGACGACGCTTTTCCTCATAGTGATAAAGTCAATCTGCCTGCCGGTTACTACGAAATTTACTTTGACCCGATTGGTATTTTTGAACCACCTCGTCCACGTATCGTCCGTGTGCTTCCCGATGTGGATAACATCATCGACGCTACTTTTCTTCCCAGCGACTCATCCGGCAGCAATAAATTCCCCCTCAACCCGACGGACCTGTTTGCCAGTAGCCCCGGATTCGATGGTCCCCAGGCCACCGGACAAGTGCGTTCGAATATTGCCCATACCACCGGGATTGCCGTCGCCAGCCATACCGTTCTGACCTCTGCCCAGGCCGTCTATAACCCGGAGCGACTCGCTTTTTCCTATAAAGTCCGCTGGATGCTGCAACGACAAACAGCTCAAAACCCAAATTCCGCAGGTGCCAATAAAACCCCAACCCAAATTCCGAAAGGCTATTACATCTTTAATGGTTATTCCGATGCGCTCTCCAACACCAGCTTAGGAACGGGAGAAGTGGATGCCACCCGTCTTGATAATGGAGTGGCCGCCCTCTTCTTCGATCAACCTGCTGCCCGCGGCGGTTACGCCGGATACATCGGAACAGATAACGCTGAAATAGACACCGGACTCCTCGACCCGGACAATTTTAAATTCATGGCCAGCTACGGTCTCTCTGAGGACACGCGCAGTCCAACCACTCAGGATAACGACGGTGATCTGCATCTCTCGCCCATTAACGGGCTTTCTTCCGTTTTGGACTTCGCCGGATTCAACGCCCTTTTCAGAACAGGGGCCCTCAGTAATCTGAAAGGATCTACCAAGCTCGCCGGAGTACTCGGCAGCCCCATCTTTGTCCGCAACCCAGCCAATGAAATCGATCTGCCTGCGGGTATTCTCGTCGGTACCTTTGACTTCGGCGCTGGACAGCGCCTGATCTTCCGTGCCTTCGATGAAGAGCTCATTCAACTCGTCCACCGTGCCAATTACTCCGGCCAGACCACGCGCACACCCGCGATCTGGAATAACACCTCCACCTCCACAACTCCCATTTCAACCTTGAGCTTCAGCGCCTTAGGCGGATTGGGGGGTGGTTTTGGCGGCTCCGGTGGCGGCGGCTTCGGAAGCGAATCAACCACGGGTGACCTCGTCATCTCCCTCGACCCCAGTGGTGCAGTCACTGCCGGTGCGCGCTGGGGAATCAACAGCGCTGATGAGTATGAAAGCGGCGAAGAAGTCGAAGGACTCCTCGCCACGGATTACACGCTCAGCTTTGCCTCGACCACGGATTACGATGACCCTACAGACGATTCCGCTACCGTCGTCGCTGAGCAAACCACTCGAGCCTCTAAATCCTACACCGCCAGTGAAGAACTCTCCTGGATCCAGTCTCAATTCTCGTCCGGTGACTGGGGAGACGACTCTGTGGTTGGACCAGACGCCAACCCGGATGGCGACCCCTATTCTAATAGTCTCGAGAGGGCTATCAGCGGTGATCCGGAAAGCAGCGAAGACCTCCTCAACCTGGAAGCCTCATCCGGCAGCTTAGGTATCACCATCGAACCGGATACCAGCCAGACCGACATGACCATTACCGTTTATATTGGTTCCGATCCCTCCAGTTTGACCACCATCGGTGCCCAAACCAATGAAGGCATGACCAGTTGGCCCACCACCGCCCGTGGGGTTTCCGTGAAAGACAATGGCGATGGCACCTACACGATCGAGGACACCAATTCCGGCTCCGCCCGCTTCATGCACATCGAAGCCACCAGCTCTAGGTAGCCAGCACGCACTCCTCATCTATCCAGATCGAAAAGGTGGCGCTGACCTGACCTCAACAGCAGACCACACCATTTTAAACACGGGCATAGTGGCCTGTGCAGCGTTACACTGATCGTGTCGTGCTGTTCGGCTGCTGGGGTTTAGGATTGGGGTCGGAAACAGAAACAAAAGAAAACCACGAATGCGCACCAACACACGCGAATCAATGAAGTATTTGCGGTTAAGGGTCAGTAGAAGCTCTGGTTAGATTCCAGCTTAGACCGTCTGATCTTCAATCAGTGCATCGCACGCACAGCGTTTGATCGCGGCGATCCCTTTATTCATGGAAGCCGTGGATTTGTACATCTGGCTTTGACCGATGACCTGCGTGTTCTTGGACTTCAGCACGAAATAAGGCTGCTGCTTCGATGAGCTGAGCCGGTCGAAGCACTGATCGTTCAAGCAATTCTTCTGGGTCGACTGTATGCCTTTCTTGGCGGATGCCTTGTCCGCATACATCTGACTTTGGAGGATGACCTGACCGTTGCCGGATTTGAGATTAAAGTGGAACTTACCGTTGGAGGATTTTTTGAGAATGTATTTTGCAGCCATCTCCAACGACATAGACCACTGGTGGTAAAGAGCAATAGTTTGATTGTAAAAATCGTGGGTCAGTTGCCGGATGGTTAAGGAGCAGTTGTCGACTCTTGACGGAATCCATCGTTTAGATTCCTGTTTACTGTTCATACGAGGACTAACTTTTTTAAGCCTGTTCGACGTGTCGAGTGTCGACTCTAGTCCGCCATAGCCTACAGGCGACGGCGGGACTGACCATTCAGACTGACACCACACGAGAGGAATTCGACATCGCTGATCAGTAGCTTGTCACGATTCCTTGAAACCCCTCTTTTTGCATAGCCTAGCCCGTGAAGGACTTATTTTTCTATTTCCGGCGGCGGATGAGGTAGAGGGCGCCAAGCCCGAGGCCAAGGAGTGCCATGGAGGAAGGCTCGGGAACGGGAGAGGCGTCCACTCCCCCAGTGAAGGAAAATTGGCCAAATCCCGAACTGCTCGTCGCACTAAACCATCCCGGTCTACCTCCCTCACTGATCCTACCCTCAAGAGCGCCAGGGTCCACGGTAGAAAATGGGGCGGGGGTGAAAGGGGCACGGGTTTCCCCAACCCCACCAAAATTGTCGATACTGATCCCGGCAAAATCGAATCGATTCGGGGCGTCATCTGGTGTGAGACCAAAGCTTAAACGTCCACCAGATCTAGGATTGTTGGGTTCAAAGTAAAAGGCGGGGAATCCAAGAGTAGAGGGGAATCCACTAGTGATGACATAAGTGCCATCCACATCGGTAGAGCCGCTCACTACGAGCGTCCCTTGAGGGGCGGCGACTCCGGAACCTCGAAGGTCATCGTCCATTGCGAGCTACCCAGGCCGTGGGGATCCGCACCGCTTGACAGCCTGGGGCTAAGGCGTCCCACTAGGATAATTTGCGCCTGAGCTAGTGAGCTTATCAGGAGCAGAAGACACAATGCCAGTGATGTAACAAGTACCCGCATGACGAAGCAGATACAACAGACACCGTTCCTTTGATGCAAGCCCAAATGAAGTTAAGGGTCAGGTTAAAGGTCAGTAGTCGACTCTTGACGGAATCCATCGTTTAAATTCATGTTTACTGTTCATAAAAGGACTCACTTTTAACGCCTGTTCAACGTGTCGACTAGTGCCCGTTTAGCCTCGCTTAACGATTACTGACCCTTTAGCCAGCTATCGCCTGAGCGTTGACACCTTTCTGTTCCTTTTGCAAAGGAACAACATGAAAGTTCCTAGTCCGAATAAAATATTAGTGCTTGGCTCCGGAACACTTGATGCCGCCAAACGAGTAGCTCCCTCAATTGGGGTATCTAATACTTTTCTGAAATTAGAGCCGTCTAGATCACTGGCGTAAATGGAATCCGTTGTTTGCTCTAACCAATAAAGGTCCGTTCCATCTGTAGTAACTGATCTTGGATCATAATTACCCGTTCCTAATTCCGTTTCAATGTCGATGAGTGTGATCGTATTTTGACCGTCAATATCTGAACGATAAATAACATCTGTTATGATATCTTCATAATAGAGATAAATGCCATCGGTCGTTAATCCCTGCAGGTCGTAATTCAGCACTCCAATTTCTGTATCTAGATCAACGAGTTGAGTCGGAGAGGATCCGTCAAATCCTGCCCGATAGATAGAATCTGTTATGGGGTCGACCCAATAGATATGAGAGCCAAATGCGGCCATTCCCTGAGGTCCGTAATTGAACACGCCTAAAGCCGTGTTCATATCGAGCACCAAGCTGGGAGAGGTGCCATCTAAATTGGAGCGGTAAATAGAGTCTGTGATGCTATCCATCCAAAAAACCTCATTG
>JBCBYL010000214.1:0-2444 GCA_039815855.1 Verrucomicrobiota bacterium | reverse complement strand
TCAAATTGTTCAACCGCACTACGCCATTTTTGGACAGAAAGATGGGCAACAGTTTGAGGTCATTCAGAGGATGGTTCGCGATCTCTACTTTCCGGTTCAATTGATTAGGGGGCCAATCGTCAGGGATGAAAATGGCTTAGCCCTCAGTTCACGGAATCAATATCTTTCTCAGGCTGAATACAGCAAAGCAGTCGAATTTGCTGCTAGCTTGAAAGAAGGCGCACGTCGCCAGCAGTCTGCAACCTTGATACAAAAGAACTTAGAAAAGATTTCAGGTATCAAGGTGGAATATGTCAAGAAATCAGGTGGGAACCTCTACGCAGCAGTAAAGATCGGGCAGACCAGACTCATTGATAATCGGCCCATTGCCAAGAAGGCAAGCTAGCCGAAGCGGATAGGGGCTAAATTCTATCGCCAAGCAGATCGGCCCTGTTATGTTTTCAGATTAAATCATGTCGGTGATCCGGGTTTTCTTTCTCCTCATTTTGGCTTTTATCAGCCCCCTTTCCGCAGCTCAGTTCGATTTCGTCAAATGGAACAAGCGTGACTACGTGACCATTGAATCGATGTGTCGATATTTCGGTTACCCCATTCCCACGCTACCGAAAAAAGGTCAGGTAAAAATGGAGAGCGCGGATTCCAGCATGACCATCGAAATGAACCAGCGCTCCTTTTACATGAATGGTGCCAGGGCTTGGCTCAGTTTCCCGATCGTCCGTAATAACGAGGGGAAAGCGATTTTATCGCGGTTGGATTTGGAAAAGCTCATTCTCCCTGTCATGGAGCCAGAGAAACACATTCCCAAGAATCCTGTCAAAGGGGTGGTGATCGATCCAGGTCATGGCGGAGCGGATCGTGGGGCACGGTCGAAATCAGGCTATAGTGAAAAGACAGCAGCCTTATCGACGGCTAAATTTCTTCGCGAAATCCTCAAAGAAGAGAACATTCCCTACCTCATGACTCGCACCACTGATCGGTTCATACCGCTCTCCGAAAGAGCGGATATTGCCAATCGGCATCCGGACCATTTATTTATTAGTATTCACTACAATGCTGCTCATCATTCTGCCCATGGAGTCGAAACCTATTGCCTGACTCCCAGAGGAGCAGGATCGACCTCCTCATCTGGACGCGTAAGAAGCTCTGATTATAAATCCTATGAAGGAAATCAGTCTGACCTGCAAAACGTGATTCTGGCCTCACTCATTCATAATGAAATGAAGACCATGCATTCGCAGCAGGGAGACCGAGGCTTGAAACGAGCTCGTTTCGTTGTCTTGCGAGAATGTCAGGTTCCCGGTGTTTTAGTGGAAGGGGGCTTTATGACTAATCATCTGGATCGTGCTCTCATCGAAGGAGACTCCTATAAGAAAAAGGTAGCTCAGGCGATCTATCGGGGAATTCGTAATTATATGACCCTTTCTGAAGGAGGCAGCTTACCTGCAAGTTCTGACCCTGAGGAATCAGCGGAGAAACCTGATCAAGCTGAACCCGACGATCATTCTGAGTCAGAAAAACTTGATCCTAAACCCGTTCCGGTTGAAGAGCAGGAAAAGCCTGCTATCGAAGAACCGGTAGATGATCCTGTTGCTGAGGAGAAAGAACCGACAAAATCAGTTTCTCCTGATAACGAACCCGCTCGCCCCGCGTTCAAAGTGAGTACGCGGGAGGAAATCCGACTCCGCTTACAAGCGGCTATCGAACAGGCAGAGGAGGGTAGTATACTCGTACCTGAGCCGATTGTTCCTGAAGCAGAGCCGAAAGGGGACGCACCATGACTGCAGATCAGCCTTTAGGAGTGTTTGATTCAGGGATCGGGGGGCTCACCGTGGCCCGAGCCATCCGTGAGCTTCTCCCCCAGGAGTCGATCTTGTATCTGGGGGATACCGCCCGGGTTCCTTATGGAAACAAATCGAGTGAGACAGTCATTCGATATGCTCAGGAGGATGCCGCTTTTCTGAAAAGGGAAGGGGTGAAAATGATCATTGTCGCCTGCAATACCGCCAGTGCCTTTGCCTTGGAGGCGCTTCAATCTGATTTAGAGATTCCTGTCATCGGGGTCATTGAGCCAGGTGTTGAAGCCGCCTTAGCCCAGAGCAATTCCAAACACATTGGTATTATCGGGACGAGCGGCACCATTTCCAGTGGTGCCTACCAGAACCAGATCGCAGCAAGACAATCGGAAATGAGAGTCTCTTCCAAAGCGACCCCTTTGCTCGTGCCTCTCATTGAAGAGGGGTGGCTGGATCATTCTGTCACGGCCAAGGTGCTTGATGAATATTTGCAGCCCATGCTCAATGAGGAGGTCGATACCCTTGTCTTAGCTTGTACCGATAATACCAATGTGTTTGGAATTGCTCTGGGCTAAGGCGGCTTCAACACCTGGCTCAATGACCCCGATGACAGGAATCTCTAAATCAGATTGAAGCGCCTCCAAGGCAAAG
>JBCBYL010000095.1:0-9289 GCA_039815855.1 Verrucomicrobiota bacterium | reverse complement strand
TAGCGAATAGCAATGGCATAGAGAATTTCTTCTACTGCCTCATGAGTTAAATTTCCAATCGTCAGCACCTATTTTAAGTAATTAGCGTAAGAATGGGCGTTGACTCGCGTGGTCCTTAGTGGTAGAAAATGGGTTGTAATGGGACAAAGTACAGTTCCATGGGGTAGAATTAATGGAAATAACGCAGAATCAGGCTTACACGGACACTTTTGAGCACGCCTTTGACGAGAAGGGACGGATTACTGTGCCTAAGGAGTGGCGTGGTGATGGTTTCGAGGTGCGGCTCCATGTCATGCCATCGAAAGAAGGATGTCTGAAGGTTTATCCGGGATCTTACCTGGCGCGGAAGCAGGCTGAGTTAGCTGCGAATGGAACGACCTTCAATGACCCGAAGCGGAAGGCATTTGAACGGCTGGCATCCTCGATCCAGGCCCTGGTCGTGGACCAGAATAACCGGATGTCGATTAAAGAGAAATTTCGTGAGCATGCCGGTCTGAAGAAGAAAGCATTGCTGGCCGGAGCCTTTGATCATTTTGAAGTCTGGTCACCTGAGAAGTGGCAGGAGCGCGCTGGGGAATCCTTCCTGGAGGATATAGCCGAGGAGGTAGGACTGTAATGGCGACGTTGCGCCAGCGCGAATCGGAGAGGCAGCGACACCGCCGCCAATTAAAGAAACGAGTTTTTCAGCTCTGGGATTGTCTCCAGGGAGAAGAAAAGGCTGGCGCAACAGTGGCCCCGCCAGCCTTGAGTAAAGGAAGGGCCCAAGAGAATGGAAAAACCTAACTAAGGCCATTGGTTTATGAAAACACCCGGTCGAAGAAAATTACATGTTGGTTTTTCAGAGGAGCGGGATGCCAGCGGTGAGTCTGTCGGTCAAGGGGTCGTAACCTTGCAACGACGAAATGCTTACCAGGCAATCGGGCTGAGAAGGCCAAACCGTCCGATGGAAAAACGAATCCGGTTATCCTGATGGAAAAAGGAGTTCATCGACCGGTTCTTCTGCAAGAAACGGTTGAGGTGCTCCAACCGGCAGCAGGTAGAAAATTTTTAGATGCCACCTTTGGCAGAGGTGGTCATAGCCGTCTTCTGATGGAAGCGGGAGCACAGGTGCTGGGAATTGACCGGGATCCGGAGGCGATTGCTGCAGGACAAGCCATGGCAACGCAATGGGAAACGGGACAATTGGAAGTAAGAAAGATGAACTTTAAAGAAATAGGGGAGTTGGTGGAGACGGATGGACCCTTTGACGGAGTGGTCATGGATTTAGGTGTCTCCTCCCCGCAGCTCGATCACGGAGAGCGCGGATTTAGCTTTCAGCACGATGGGCCACTCGATATGCGCATGGACCCGGAGGAGGAAGTATCGGCCCGAGACCTTCTAGATGATTTGAGTGAAGAGGAGCTAGCCCGGGTGATCTACCAATTAGGCGACGAGAAGGCGTCCCGCAGAATCGCCAGGGCCATTGTTCAGGAACGTGAGAAATCTCCGCTGGAAACCACGGCGCAACTGGCTGAGTTGGTCGGAAACGTGGTCGGATTTAGAAAGCATAAAAAGATTCACCCGGCGACCAAGACCTTTCAAGCGATCCGAATGGAAGTGAACGATGAGCTGGGAGCATTGGATTCAGCTTTGGGTGTGCTCCCAGATTTACTCCGCCCCGGAGGCCGGATGGCGGTGATTAGTTTTCATGCTCTGGAAGACCGGCGCGTCAAACGCATGATCCAGCACCGAAGCCAGGAGGAGATCCGGGGCGAGGGGGTTCCATTTGGGAATCCGAATCCGGACTGGTGTTTGAAGTCGCTTGGGCGCTGGAAGCCTTCAGATGAAGAAATCGCTCAGAACCCGAGGGCTCGTAGCGCACGACTCCGGGGTGCTGAAAAATTGCCTGAACAGCCGACCACTCTTTGAGATCAATTTATTGTTATGGGACGTAACCGAATTAAACAGAAAAACACGATACAGACCCGCAGGCTCTGGAAGCTCTTTGCGGTTTGTTCTCTATTGACGGTTTTCGGACTGGTTCTGGTTTTCCTGCAAATTCGTATCCACCGACTGGCTGAAGTGCAAGCTGATCTGACCACCCAGCTTGACGAGGTCGAGCAGAAGAACAAAGCCCTACAGCTACAAATTGAGCGCCATAAGAGTCCTGAGATGCTACGGCGCAAGATTGTTCATTTCGGCCTCGGGATGGTGGAAATGAGTGATCCCGATATTGTTGTCATCGAAACCGATATGCCTCGCTACTCGGTGATGGCCAGGAGGCCTGAGTGAACACACCTCTCAGGCGTAGGGCCCTGCTCGTGATCCTTTTGTTCACGACTGGGTTCACCACTATTTCCACCCGTTTGATCTTCCTGCAGATGGTTGACCATCAGGTCTATCTGGAGGAGGCAGGTGAGATGCACTATGATACGGTCGTTATTCCTCCGCGCCGTGGTTCGGTGATGGATGTGAAGGGCAGGGTACTTGCGCAAACCTTAATCGTTATTGATTTACATATCGATGGCAAGCTGGTGAAGGAAGATCCAGAGCCTCTTACTGAAGTGGCTGAAATCCTCAATGTCCCGTTAGATCAACTTCAATCACAGATCAGTGAGAAAAATCGCTTCAAATTAATTTCCCGGGAACTCAATGAGGACGTTGTTAAACAATTAGCCGCATTGGAGTATCGCCCGCTTCGTTTAGAGCAAAGGCTCTTGCGTGTTTACCCGAATTCCCATGAGGGCAGCCATGTCATTGGTTTCACCAATCAGTTGAATAAAGAAATCGATGGGGGTGAAAGGGAGATGAAGACTGAGGAAGGGATCATCGGGGTAGAGAGGATCATGGACAAGTATCTGCGAGGTATTCCCGGTGAACGGCGCGTGGTGCGTGACCGGGATGGACATGAAATCGCAGCGTATCGGCAATATAACCGACCTGCTACCAATGGACTCAATGTCGTCCTGAGTCTTGATGCCGGGGTTCAGAATATCATCGAGTCCGAGGCGGATCGCTTAATTGAGGAATTTTCTCCGGAGTCATTAAACATCGTTGTCGTGCGTCCTAGCACAGGGGAAATCCTGGGATTAACCAATCGGCCGTCCTTTAACCCCAATAACCGTGCTGAACTGAAGACCGAGCAACTCCGCAACGGGGCGGTGATGGATCTATTTGAACCGGGATCAGGTTTTAAAATTATCACGCTGGCTGCCGCTCTGAATGAAGGGATTGCTGCTTTGGATACGCCGATTTTTTGTGAAAATGGAAAATTCTTTTACGCGGAGAGATGGCTGCATGATTCGAAGCCCCATGGGTTGTTACCCCTTTCAGAATGCTTTGCGGTATCCAGTAACATCGCATTTGCCAAATTAGGCCTGAGCCTGGAAAAAGAGCGTCTTTATAAATACATCCGACAATTTGGATTTGGCGAGACCTTACAAAATCCAGAAATGGCTCTGAAGGGTGAGGCACGGGGCATCCTTCGGCCTCCCAATTATTGGTCTAATTTATCACCGACCCGGATTCCGATTGGATATGAAATCGCGGCCACGAACTTACAGATGGCGATGGCTGTCGCTGCGATTGCCAATGAAGGTAAGCTGATGGAGCCAATTTTGGTGAAAGCTCTGGTCGATGAAAATGAGCGAATGGTGAAGCAATACTTGCCCAAAGTAGTGCGCAAGGTCGTTGATCAAGATGTCGCTGAGGATGTGATAAAAGCCATGCAAGACGTGGTGGTGACCGGGACGGGTAAAGCAGCCAGTGTAGATGGATTTCCTGTGGCGGGGAAAACGGGGACTGCTCGTAAAGTGATTGAGGGAAGCTATGCGAAGGGAGCTTATTACTCCTCCTTCATCGGATTCCTGCCAGCTGAAGACCCGGAATTTCTCGTCTCGGTGGTGGTGAACCAGCCTCAGGGTGAAAGCTATTATGCCAGTAAGGTAGCCGCTCCATCGTTTGGACGCATTGGGCGGAGAGTCGCTCAACAATTAGATTTAGTCAAACCTCAGAACAGTGCCTTTGCGAAACTACCGGAAGGAGAATCAAGATGATGCTGCGTGATCTCCTCTTAGATTATCCTGTATCTTCTGTGACGGGAGATCCTGAAGTCACGGTGCGCGATATTCAGTATGACTCGAGGAGGGTCAAAGAAGGGGACTTATTCTGCACCTGGAAAGGGCATCAGTCGGACGGACATCGGTTCATTTCGCAGAGTGTGCAATCCGGGGCATCAGCAGTGGTTCTCGAGGAGGTGCCTAGCTCGTTACCCGATTGCACAGTGGTGGAAGTGGATTCCGGACGAAAGATACTGGCCCACCTGGCTGCAGAGTATTATCGCAGGCCTGCCGAATCTCTGGAGACGATTGCGATCACGGGCACGAATGGGAAAACGTCTACGGCCTTTTGTCTGTATGCGCTCTTAAGTGCAGCGGAAAGGAAGACGGGCTTGATTGGAACCATCGAAAATCGTCTCGGGGATGAGGTGGTGAATTCGGAACGGACGACACCAGAGTCATTAGAGATTCAAGAAATGCTGCGCAGGATGGTTGAGGCCGGGTGTTCACATGCGGTGCTTGAGACGTCTTCACATGCACTCGATCAGCACCGGGTGGATAAAATTCCCTTCCGGCTTGGCGTTTTCACTCAGCTCAGCCAGGACCACATGGATTACCACGGGACGATGGAAAACTATTTCGCGGCGAAGGCGTCCCTCTTTCAGAATTTGGGTCCGTCCAGTGCCGGGATTATCAATATCGGGACGGAATACGGAATCGATATGCAGAACGAGGTTTCGTCCCGCGCGAAGGTGTTGACTTATGCGGTTGGCCAGGATGCTGATCATTCTGCCTTTGATCCTAACTACTATGCACGCGGGTCATCATTCATTTGGAAGTCAGCGGTTGGCAGTCATGAAGTCATGACGCCGTGGTTGGGGCAGTTTAATTTAGAGAACGTATTAGCTGCGATGGCAGCTGCGGCTGAATTGGGAATCCCGGCGGAAACGATCGTGAGTGCGATTGCGACGGTTCCGGCAGTGAAAGGAAGGTTGCAACGACTTTCAAGCGAGGATGATCCTTTCCTCGTCCTTCTTGATTATGCGCATACTCCGGACGCCGTGATCAAATTATTGAGAACGTTGCGTCCGATTACGAAAGGGAAGCTGCGGATCCTCATCGGCTGTGGAGGAGATCGCGACCGAAGTAAGCGTTCCTTAATGGCTGGTGCCGCCATGGCTGGTGCTGATGATGTGATGTTTACCTCCGATAACCCAAGGAGTGAATTTCCAGGTCAAATTCTAGATGATATGACGGAGGGGTTGGACCCATCTACCTTTACAAGAGAGGAAGATCGGGCTCATGCCATTGAGGTGATCATGCAAAAACTCGAACCGGATGATGTCCTCGTCCTGGCTGGTAAAGGTCATGAAGAATACCAGGAAATATCCGGCGCGAAGCACTCTTTTTCAGATGCAGTCATCGCACACCGTTGCTTAGAGGAGATCAGGTCATGAAGGTTACCTCTCTTCAACAAGTGGCAGAGTGGGCCCAGGCTGAAGTTCATGGCTCATGTTCGGGGCTGATGGTTGAGCGTGTCCATACAGACTCCCGTTCGGTTCGAGAAGGGGATCTCTTCATAGCCTTACGAGGTGAACGCTTTGATGGTCACGCGTATTTAGAGCAAGCCATCCAGTCAGGTGCAGTCGGCTTGATGGTCGCGAGTGACTATGAATTGGATTTAGAATCCGTGCAGGTGCCTGTTTTGCAAGTCGAGGATACTTTGATCGGCTTACAACAAGTGGCGTCCCAGTACCGTTCTTCCTGCGGATGTAAAGTAGTAGCGATTACCGGTAGCTCCGGGAAAACGAGCACCAAGGAAATGATAGCAGCGGTATTGAGCGCCCAATTCAAAGTGCAAAAGACGGAGGGGAATTTGAATAACCACATCGGTCTTCCAATGACGTTATTGAGTATTGAAGAAGATACCGAGTGGGCGGTGGTCGAACTGGGAATGAACCACCCCGGTGAGATTTTGCCCTTAGCTCAATTAGCGCAGCCTGACCTGGCTGTGATTACGAACATTGGTTGGGCCCACATCGAAGCCTTTCCGGATCAAACAGGGATCGCAAATGAAAAACGATCCATCCTCAAGTCACTCTCTGAGCAAGGCATCGCCGTGCTCAATGGCGACGATCCCTTCTTACAGGAAGCAAGTGAATGGACGAAGGGAGAAATTCATTTCACAGGCAAGGCGGAAAATGCATTGATTCGCTATCGCGATCCACAGTATGAAGACGGAAAGATGGCCTTCAAGCTGGTGGTGGATCAGGAGGTAGTGGAGGCAGAAATTCCTTATCCCGGATTACACATGGTAGAAAATGCGACCTTAGCTGTTGGCGTTGGAATCATGGCTGAAGTCAGCTTGGCAGACGCAGTGGATGGGCTCAAGCAAGTCAGTTTTCCACCAGGACGCTTGCAGATTCAGACATGGGACGGGGGCTGGATTATTGACGATAGTTATAACGCGAACCCGGATTCCATGATGGCTGCATTCAAGACCCTGAGTCTACTTCCGGGGGATGGGCAGAAAGTGGCTCTGCTCGGGTCAATGGGCGAGTTAGGTGCGTATTCCAATCAACTCCACAGCCGAGTAGGCCAGGCGGCGGTTCAAGAAGGAATAGATGAACTTTTTTGTGTAGGACCTGAAGCGGAAGTGCTCTGCCAGTCAGCAGTGGAGGCGGGCCTCAATGCAGAAGCAGTACAGGTATGCACTCAAGCTGTGGAGGCTGCAGAAAAATATCAGGTGAAACATCGGCCCGGTGATCGTGTTTTGATCAAGGGATCGAGAGCAATGAAAATGGAAGAGGCATTCAGTGTCCTCGTGAGAGAAAAATAAATGCTCTATTTTCTGTACCATTATGAAGACTTTTTTGGCCCCCTCCGGGTCTTTGAGTACTTTACGTTCCGGTCGATCATGGCGGCCGTCACGAGCTTTGTCATGTGTCTGATTGTCGGGCCGAAAATGATCGACATCCTGACACGCCTGAAACTGGGGCAGCCGATTCGAGGAGCGGAAGAAGTCCATAAGCTAGCCGAACTCCATGGAGGGAAAAAAGGTACTCCAACGATGGGGGGACTGCTGATACTGACCACGTTGATTATTTCCTGTGTGCTTTGGTGCAATCCAACGAATCACCTGCTCTGGCTCGTCCTGGTTCCTACCGTTCTCTTTGGTGGAATTGGCTTCGCGGATGACTACCTGAAAATCAAAAAGAAGAAATCCGAAGGGCTGACCAGTAAACAAAAACTGATTGCACAAATCATCGTTTCACTAGGAGCAGGTGTGGCTCTCTTAGTTGATCCCGTGACGGGCGAGGCGGCCAGGTCTCTTTCGATTCCGTTTCTCAAAGATCCATTAGTGGATGATTTGGGCTGGATGGCATTGATCTTTTTCCTCTTCGTCATCGTGGGTTGTTCCAATGCGGTCAATCTGACTGACGGGCTCGATGGCCTGGCGACAGGCTGCACGATTCCGGTTGCGGGGGTCTATGCGATTTTTGCTTACGTGAGCAGTAACGCCATTTTTGCAGAGTATCTTCTTTTAGAATTCACCCCGGGTGCGGAGGAGTTAACGGTCCTTTGCGCCGCTCTGGGAGGAGCGGCGGGCGGGTTCCTCTGGTTTAACTGTCACCCGGCGAAAATATTTATGGGCGATACCGGTTCTCTGGCAATTGGGGGAGCTTTAGCCCTTGTTTCGATATGCCTCAATCAGGAACTGCTACTGGTTATCGTAGGAGGGGTCTTCGTGATGGAAACCCTCTCTGTCATTCTACAAGTGATTTCATTTAAAACGACAGGCAAGCGGATTTTTGCCATGTCCCCTATTCACCACCATTTTGAACTCAAGGGATGGAGCGAAACGACTGTGGTTGTTCGTTTTTGGATTCTTGCCGTTCTCTTTGCCCTCATCGGTCTGGCCACCTTAAAACTGAGATGAACCGAGGAATACAGAAAATGGTTGCGCAGAAAGCACTCGTCATCGGGTTGGGTGAGAGTGGCCGTGCCGCTGCTGAATTACTTCACCAGTTAGGTGCGCAAGTGGTTGTGCGCGATGAAGGCGCGAGCGAGGTTCTCTCTCAACGGTCGGAGATACTTGCTAAGAAGGGAATCCGTGTCGAATTAGGCTCCGGCGTTCAACAAGGAGTTGATGCCGATATCGCTGTCCTGAGTCCTGGTATTTCATTAGAGGCAGATATGATGAAGCCCGTTCGCGAGGCTGGTATTCCAGTGATCAGTGAAATCGAGCTGGCCTGGCTGTATTTTCAGGGGAAGACGATCGCTATCACGGGCACGAACGGCAAGAGCACGACGACAGGATTGATCGAGGAAATGTTGAAGGCTGGAGGCATGAAAGCGGAGGCTTGCGGAAATATTGGCACTCCGTTCTCAGACGTAGTCATGAAAGAAGACCCCGTTGATGTGGCGGTGGTGGAAGTGAGTTCGTTTCAACTCGAGGCGATTGATACCTTCCGACCTGACGTAGCGGTTTATCTCAATTTCACCCCAGATCATCTCGATCGCTATCAGAGCCTGAATGAATACCGCGCGGCTAAAGATCGAATTTTCGTCAATATGGACGCGAGCCAGAAGGTGATCGTGCAGAAGGAGTTGATTTGGGATGGGCTACTCCCTGAGCGCATCAATTTTGATGTGAGTGGGGGAGATGCTGAATACCAATGGGTGGACGGCATGCTGATCGAAAATGGGGAGCCAGTCATTCATCAAAGCGAAACAAGCTTACACGGTCCTCATAATGCAGAGAACCAACTCGCTGCACTCGCAGTTGCAAAAGAGATGGGAATTGATGACGCAGCCAGACGTGCAGCTCTTCAATCGTATCAACCTTTAGCGCACCGTTGTGAATTCGTAGCAGAGTGGAATGGGGTCCAATTTATCAACGATTCAAAATCAACGAATCCAGACTCACTACGGAAGGCAGTGGAAGGGTATGCATCAGGGGTGCATTTAATCGCAGGGGGGAAGGATAAGGGATTTTCCTATGCTGACTTGGCTGAATTACTTCGTCCGCGTTGTTCGGCTGTCTATCTCATCGGGCAGATGGCTGTCGAGTTGGAGCGGGTATGGAAGCAGGCGGTCGATTGTATCCTCTGCCGTTCGTTAGAAGAAGCTGTACATTCCTCAGCGGCAGCCGCAAAATCCGGCGAGGTGGTCTTATTTTCGCCAGGATGTTCGAGTTTTGACATGTTTCAGAATTTTCAAGATCGGGGGAACCAGTTCAGGCAAGCTGT
>JBCBYL010000233.1:0-1887 GCA_039815855.1 Verrucomicrobiota bacterium | reverse complement strand
GCTCGACATTTCTGTATTGAAACAGGAAATTCTGAATTGACCGCTCCAAATCCTCCAATGACTCAATCTTCTCAGCTGAGAGGGCGTACTTGATCGTTTTGACCAAGTTCTCCGCCTGGCCATTCGACTTAGGATGTCGTGGGGCCGAAAACAAGTGAACAACGCCCAGAGATTGAAGCCACTCCGACAATTCCCTCTCTGTGAAGTGGGTTCCATTATCCGTCACTATCGCTTGGGGAACACCCTCGCGAGCAAAGAGAGCACGAAGTGCGCGTTGCGTGAAGGATGCGTTAGCTGACTCCGTAATGAAAACTTCTGGCCAGCGAGAATACGTGTCAATAACTACAAGGAGATAGTACTTTCTGAGAAAAGGACCTGCATAATCCGCATGAATACGCTGCATGGGCTCGTATGTAGCAGGCCATGCTTTCCAATCGCTACGAGCGTTCTTAGTCCTGCCTTGACAACTCTGGCATTCATCGACGAAAGATTTGATGTCCTGGTTGATGGAATTCCAAAAACAGAGCAGGCGAGACAAGCTTTTCATTTTTTCGATGCTTATGTGTCCAACGTGTAAATGATTGAGAATCTGGCCACGGAGTACTGGCGGTATGATGGTGCGGTCTCGGAAAAGGAGGAACTCATCGCTAGAAATATTCAATTCATCACGCAGAACGTACAAATCTCGAAATTGCTTTCTGGCACGTGGAGACCAACCGTTTCGCAAGGCTTGAAGAACAGGACCATAGAATCGCTTCGTTTCTTGCCGAAGAACATGTGCATCAATCGGTAAAGGATTGAGGAAGAGTGCAGTTTGGCCTGGATCGACCGAATCCGAGCATCTCGCATACCTAGACAGAAAGTCAGCTTGTGGAATTTTCTTGCCCTCTCTGTATTCTATCTCGTACTCGTACATCGAGAGTCGAAGCGACCAACGTTGCAGCATGTGCGACGTGGCTTTGGAGACCGAAGCCGAAGGATGAAGAATGTGAGCTAGGGCGCTGTGATCCGTCACAATACGAAAACGGGTGCCGAATAAGAATTTGTGGAGTCTTTTCACACACCAGTGTATCGCCAAAGCCTCACGTTGAGTCTGGGAGTAACCCACCTCGCTAACACTCATCTTTCGAGAAACACAGATGATCGGACAACCATTCTGCTCCAAGACACCGCCGATAGAATGCTCAGATGCATCGCAAACCAAAGTAGATTGTTCATTAGGATTGAAACTTTTTAGCCGTTTGTTGAAAACAGCGGTTTTCAACTTGCGTAACGCAGCGCTATGCTCGTCTGTCCAGACAAAGTCAGTGTCCTTCCTACATAGCTCGAATAAGCACGAAGCTTCCTCGGCGAAGTTAGCTACAAAACGGCTGTAGTATTGTAAAGAACCCAAAATCGAGTGCAACTGGGCGGAATTTGTTGGTTCAGGAGCATCAACGATAGGCTGGAATTTAGTGGGATCGGGTTGAATCCCGTCTTTGCCCAGAACGTAACCAAGATAGGTGATCTCATCTTTGAAAAAACTGCTTTTCTCTTTGTTGATACGAACATTAAACTGCAAGAGTCGCTCCAGCAAATCCCTGACCGCCCGCTGATGATCTTCACCCGACCTAGTAAAAACGATCAAGTCATCCTGATAAGCAAGGACGTTTGGCAAACCGCTAATGATGTCATTGATTATCGCTTGAAACACAGACGATGAAACACTCAGGCCAAAAGGAAGAAACTTGACGGCATATAAACCAAACGGTGTGTTCAGTGTAGTCAACTCTTGCGATTCCTGGTCTAGAGGGACTTGGAGAAAGGCATTTTCCAGATCCCGAAGACATCTTCATGCAAATGCGAGACTCTGTGAAATTCAGCAGAGTGGATCTTGAAAATGCCTTT
>JBCBYL010000006.1:0-41272 GCA_039815855.1 Verrucomicrobiota bacterium | reverse complement strand
TGGGTCAGCTTCCAGACTTCGTATCCAGCTATTCGTGCTAATTAAACGTGGCACACTTATCTGGATGCATTTTTTCGGAGCACAGAGCGGTAGCTTAGGAATGTTCATCGAGATAAGTGTGCCACGTTTAATTAGCACGAATAGCTGGATACGAAGTCTGGAAGCTGACCCAACAGGGCATGGCTACAGTATTTACGGCTTTCTGCAAAAGAGAGAGACGGATGCTGCCATCGAGCATGCTCTGGAACATATTCACTCGGATGATGATTACCTCTGGCTGAATGCAGCTACTTATCTTGGAAGCCGAGGCAAGAGAGAAGCGATTCCGTATTTGATCAAGTCGCTTCGGCATACCGCCAGCTACTCTATTCAGGAGCGGATTATCATACTGGAGCGGTTAAGCGGTCAGAGATTCGGAGCTGATTTCTTCGCCTGGAAGACTTGGTATCTTTCTACCAACCCGAATCAGATCCCGGATTGGGAATCTGCATTGGGACATCGTCCCAGCGTGGATGCTAAAATCGACTAGGCCCCTGCGTAGTCTTTAGCGTCCGGTTCAGGGACTTCCTCGAGGATTTTTTCGACGATTTTGACTGTCGAGAGGCCATCCGAGTCAGCAGCGAAGTTTGATAAAATCCGGTGGCGGAGCACAGGTGGGGCGGCGCGGCGAATATCTGCACAGCTGACGTGGATCCGGCCTTCGAGGATGGCCATGGCTTTAGCAGCGAGAATGAGGTATTGGCCAGCACGTGGGCCGGCTCCGGTGCTGATGTAGGTCTTGGTGACTTCCGGACAGTCATCATTCTGCGGACGGGTAGCAGCAACCAGGTGAGCTACATATTTGATGACATGGTCAGAGACGGGCACTTTTCGAACAACGGACTGTAGTTGGAGAACGTCTTCCTTATTTAAGACGGCCTGAGGTTCAACACGCTTGCCCCCTGTGGTTGCCTTGAGGATTTCTTCTTCCTCGTGACGCTTCGGATAGTCGACCCAGATATTGAACATAAAACGGTCGAGCTGCGCTTCCGGGAGTGGATAGGTTCCTTCCTGCTCGACCGGGTTCTGAGTGGCCAATACAAAGAAGGGAGCATCGAGGGTGTAAGACGTGTTCCCGGCCGTGACCATTTTCTCCTGCATGGCCTCAAGCAAGGCGGCCTGAGTTTTAGGTGGGGTCCGGTTGATCTCATCGGCGAGGAGGAGGTTACAGAAGATAGGCCCCTTGATGAAACGGAACTCTTTCTCACCGGTAGCAGAATTGGTTTCCAATACGTCGGTGCCGACAATGTCACCGGGCATCAAATCAGGTGTGAACTGGACCCGTTTAAAGTCAAGGTTGAGCACCTGGGAAATCGTACGCACGGTCAGGGTTTTTGCCATCCCGGGCAGACCAATGAGTAGTGCATGGCCTCCGGCAATGATACACATCAGGATTTGATCAAGGACTTCGGTCTGGCCGACAATGACTTTCCCGACTTCATTCCGGATGTTCTCGGTATGGATACGCATTTGCTCCACGAGGGCTAATTCATCCTCATTGGCAAGAGGGGCTCCTGAATCCATTGATTCCCCTCCTCCGACGGGAGCCATCGCAGCTTCATCAGGGATGAAGGCAAAGACACTCTCACCCACTTGCATCTGATCACCCGGGTTGAGAGGAGATGTCGTAATTGACTGGTTATTGAGTAAGGTCCCTTGATCCGGATCGAGGTTCGTAATCGCCCATGTGTTACCCTCAATATGAATCTGGGCATGCTGTGGAGAAACGGAAGCGTCCTCCAGACAGACGTGGTTATCCGGAGAACTGCCTAAGGTAAAAGGATCTGCGGTGATGGTGAGACGTTGCCCTGCAAAAGGGCCCTGGGTGAATTCAATTTCTGCCATATATGTTGTTGTTTCTAAATAGTAAGAGGTTGTTAAAATTACTCTGTTAGATCGAGCTGGCCAAGATCTTTGATCGTATCCGCGACTCTTATTTTACTGAGGCCGGAGGAGAAGTGGTGACGGGGTAGTTCAGTCCCCTGCTTGACCCAGATCGGATAGAGGTCACGGGCCTTGACTATTTGCCAGCCAGGCCCCACGTCCTTCAGCATGACGACTTTAAATGTGCGGCGGGCATCCGCCACCTTGTACCCTTCGGTATGATCAAGAGCAGTGACTCCGGAACCCGATGACCGGTAATAGGTCGCTACGGTGCGGGCAAAGTTACCACGGCCGGTCTGCCCCTCGAGACGATGGAGAAATTTCTCTGAAAAATAGGGCTCCGACTTCTGGATCGATGCGTCGATTTTTTCCTCGTCTTCTTTGGTGAGAGTGGATTCCTCACGATCGAGCCGAACCCCTTCATAAAAGCTGTCCGAGTAAATAATCATGAGGTCATATTTGCCGATGGGCAGTCCCTTGAACTGGAAGTTACGGTTATCTGGGCCGCTGACTTCCCCGCGGTAAACATCACCGATCTCATCCATGGAGAGAGCGAGAATCTGTTCGATTGGCTTAGCGGGTGTGCTGATCTCACCTTTGATTCCCCCCGTGCTGGCCGGGTCAGGGTCCGTATAAAGGAGGGTGCGTTCTTTCTTAGCCGATACGGTAAGAGCTGTGAGAGCAAGGAGGCAAAGCGGAAAGAGAGGAAAAAGGGGAAAGAGGAATAAGCGAGAAAAGAAGGAAAATCGGGAAACAGACTGGAGACTATGGTTACGCATAAGACAGGGTTCAGGGGTTCTTTTGATCCAAGGAAGAAAGGTAGGAATCCAATTCGGCTGCGGCAGGGTGGAATTTGAGGCGGTCACGAACACTCTCAATGATTTCGCGAAGGGATGAAGGAGGCTCATCGAGATTACTGGCAGACTCAATCAACATCTCAGCCGCCTTCGGCAAGAAGCTGGATGCATCTATCTCCCGGCAATAGGCTGCTAACATGACTTGAGCGCGTTTCCAGTCTTCTATTTCGGAGTAGAGGGTCGCCTCCTGAATAATGAAATCACCACTGACTTTGCTGAGCGGAAATTCTAACTCCCAATCCTGGAGGGAACGCCGCGCTTCCATGTAAAATTCTTCATAGATCAAACGTTGAACGTTTTCAGAAAGAGAAACCTCCTGTAGAGCCCCCCGGCTGGCATCGACACTATCAGCGGAAAGCTTGAGCGAATTCCGTCGTTTCCGGGCACGATTCTGAACCTCAGCGTATCGGGAAGTCGCCAGATTCAGGTCTCCTGAAAGAAGTGCGTGGTCACCTAAACGAATAGTGGCGAGATCTGTGAATTCACCCGGCTTCTCAGAAATACTTTTGAATATTTCTGCGGCTTCTTCCTTCTGATCGAAATAGATCATTTTTAACTCACCTTCACGAAGGCGTAGGGCATCTCGCTCGGACCCACTCGCGCTATCGAGAAAGGTCTTCACCCATTCCAGCGTTTTGGTTGGATCCCGTTGCTGGAGTTGGTCGAGAAGCAGATTCTGAAGCATCTGTATCTGCTCAGGCTCTAATTTTCTCCGGGCCACTTTTTCATGGTGAGTGAAGAGCTGTATCAACAATTCGAAGCCCTCATCACCTTCAATGGTGCGGATGATGTTATTCCACCATGCGTCACTCCAACTGAGCACGGGTGCAGAATTTTCACCAAAGGACTCGAGCATAGTGGTGAGAGCGATGCGGTAGTCTTCCCGGTGGTTAGAAAAATTGAGATCAGTTCCTGTCGTGCTGTACGCGAAGATGGAATAAGTGGCGGTGGAGGTTTGATCCCCTGCCTGGGCAGTCAGCGTGATTTCGTTTTCAGTGAACCCCGGAAAGACCCAATGTGTTTCCTCGGCATTGACCTGAGCGTCATCTGTTAGTGTCCAGGTGTAAGTGGTGCCCTCGGGCTGACCTTCATGATAGGCTGTTAATCCGTAAGTAATCAGAGGTTCTTCTTCTCCAATCCAAAAAGAGCGCTGAGGGACAATTTCTGCTGCCGCGACCGGCGCGCCATCCTTCGCATCCACAGAAACCAGTGATGCGGATCCAGAGCGGAGGATTTCAGAGCTGTCAATCGTTCTGACGAGATGACCTTTAGGAAGTTTCTCTTTGGGTGGCTTCCATGCCATGATGACTAATCCACCCTGCTTATTATGAGAGGAGTAAGGCCCCTTTCCTTCTGCGGTCTGAAAAATTTCGATCAGGTTCGTCCCTTTTTCCAATTCTACTGAATCACCGCGTGAGCCCCACCCTTTCCCTCGTTCTTTCAGTGAGAGGCGATCACCGTTGACAGAAACAGAGGTTTCTCCGTCAACCGTTACGGGGGCGATCCAGTATTCGCCCGTGGCGGGAGCTTCCACGTGTGCAAGCAGGTAAAATGAAGCGGGCCGCGGTCTCCCTGATAGATCTCCACCGATGCTGAGTGGGGCCTTACTAATTCCGGCCTCATTCTGAATATGCACCTCAGGCTCCACGCTCCCCAGTTTACCAAGAGACTGTGCCGATGCCTGAGAGGCGCGCCCTGGACGGACGGCAAGCACGGCGCTGGGTGTGATTTCGGATTCCGGAGTCCACAGGTTTGGTGACGTCGTGGGCTGGACGTAAACATGAACTCGATCGACCTTTTTTCCAGGATCAGCAAAGACAAGTGAAAACCCACTCTGAGTATTATGAAAGAACAGATAGCTAGGGACATCCTGCCCTTGATCTGTCTTAACCGTTGTCAAGGGAGCGGCACCGCTCAGGATTCCACCATCCGGTAGTTGGATAAAATAACCCGCACTGGAGGTCGTCGGTCGACTCTCCAATTCGACGGTATAACGTAGGACCGCCTCTTCTACCTGCCAATCAGGAGCAGCATATGAAGTCGTAATAAAAAAAGGTAAAAGTGGAAAAAGTTTAAGTAGCTTCACATCACATCATAGCATGGTTAGGACCCATACCAAATGACTCCATTAAGAGAAATTTCAGCTGAACGGAAAGAGAGACCGAATCCACTAATCCCTGAGCTTGGTGATCAAGACAGGAGGTTGTGGAGGTTTCTTCGCTTCGGTTCTAGCCATTGGTGTCAATGGGCAACAGCAGCAAGCGGGAACTGTCTCTGCAGAAGAAGCAGTCCGAGGAGGAGCGGGCGGCTTTTTCATTTCGCGAGGTGGAGGAACAAATCCTCTTTCCCCTGTTCCATCGCTTCCGAGCATAATGCCAGTGCAGAGTGTCGCAGCAAGCGTTGCACTCACCATTCGTTTTGAAGTACCGTGTTTCATGTAATGACTTTCTTTATATAAGTTTTACTTGCCTTCATTTGATATACAAGAATATTGTGCATAACGACTATTTTTACAATGATTAACTTCAATTAAGTAGTTAGCATGGTTTATTATCTTATGAAAACAAAATGGGTTATGACATCAAACAGATGGGAGCGCCTCTCTCTCATGGCACTATTGGGCTTAATGACTCTGGTCGCAATTCCGACCTCGTCCGCCCAATCCGGAAGAGAGAAATACGGAGACGATATTTACTGGAATGCGACTCCCAACGATGTCAACAACCTGCTCAAGACGATGAAGGAGCAGGCGGATGCGAATTTCCAAATGGACATCCGCTCACTCGCGGAAGTGAGTCTGGACCCGGAAGAAAATCCGGTCTTGTATCGCTCAGGACACTACCGTTTTTCCTATAGCCAGGAAGAGCGTGACAAACTCCGGGAATACCTGCTCGCGGGCGGAATGATTATTTATAATACCGGACTCGGATCCAAACCCTTCTATGATTCCGTTGTCAAAGAATTGAAACTCATCTTTCCGGAGCAACCGTTACAGAAGCTTTCGTCAGACCATCCGACCTTTCATTCCCAGTATGATGTCAATTTAGTGGAGTATCAGCCTGCAGTTGCTGAATCGGGATACATGGGTTCTGAGCCATGGTTCGACGGGATTGAGATTAATTGCCGCATCGTGGCGCTGGTTTCCCGCTGGGGGCTGGCAGTCGGCTGGTCAGGAGAAAGTAATGAGTCCTGGCAGGCCTATAAGCCGGATTCTGCATTCCGGTTAGGCGTGAACATACTTTCCTATGCCTCAGCGATGCGCGCCTGGGCCAAGAACGCAGCCCAATCGATGCAATTCGTCGACAAACTGGAGTCCTATTCAGATTCGGTTTCGATGGCGCAAGTGAGGTATGATGGAATTTGGAAAACACGTCATGCCGGCCTTTCGGTGATGCTTCAAACATTCAACGCACGGACCGGGATACCGGTCAAATTTGGGTTAAGGGAACTCCGCCTGACTGACCCGGAAATATTCAACTGTCCGGTGATTTATATGACTGGGCACGAAGCCTTTCAAATTTCTGAAGAAGAAAAGGTGGCGCTGAGAACTTATCTGGAAAATGGGGGATTCCTCTTTGGCGAGGCCTGCTGTGGGCGGTCCGGATTTGATACGTCCTTCCGTGCCATGCTCCGCTCGGTATTACCCAATAAGCAGCTGGCACGGATTCCGCAAAACTCTGCCCTCTTCAATTCACCGAATGTGTTGAAGACGGTAGGCGTCACCCCTGCCCTCATGCAGGAGAGCGGACAGGCCAGATTCGATCCCAACTTGCTGGGAATCGATGTAAATGGGAACTTTGGTGTGATCTACAGCCCGCTTGGACTTTCCGGTGGCTGGGAAATGAGCCAGTCCCCCTATGCGCGTGGGCTCAATGATGTCAGTGCTATCCAGATCGGGCAAAATGTGCTGATGTATTCAGTCACACACTAACCATCGAAAACATGAAACACCTCCTCCTCATTCTGCTGATTCTATTCGTATCCACCGTTACCAGTGGATTGGCCCGGACATCGAATGGGAACGAATTTGCCCTGGCACTGATCGAGGCAAAAGATCCACGCGGGCTCAATGACGTCTTTGAGGAGGCAAAGGGCCGGCCTCACTTTTTCCGTTACCTCCAAATCATGGAGATGGAAGAAGTCGATGGCGGATTCCAAATTGTTGCCTTTGAACCTTCATCCTACCTCGATGTAAAATTCTCTGTGGATAAGTCTGTTTCCTTAAGCAAATTAAAGGAAGACCCGCGCACGAAAAAAGGAGATGCAATTGCCATACTCGGGCGTGTCACCAGCCTCGAAGATCAGACCAACGCCATCCTGCTCGACAGTGTCATTGTAAAACATAAAGACCGCTTGAGCCCGGTCATGGGTAAAGAATTACTTGGTGAAGTGGATCCTGGAGCCACCTTTTACAGCTACACCCATGGCCCGCGTCCGGTTCATCTGGAATCTCGCGACCGTGATCTCCTCAGCCACCGGGACGCTATCCTGAAAAAAGGGGGGCCTGAAGCGTGGACGGTTTTTCTCGAAACAGAAATTGCTAAGCGGAAAGAAGCCCGGGCCGCAGCAGCCAAGGAGGCCGCACGGTAAGTCACTTGAGTAAGTCCTGCTTCACTACCTACATCTTTTCTCTCTGTGCCACCTGTTTCCTCTGGTGCGGCACGGCTGAAGCGAGTGAGAAGGCTGTATTCGAACTCTGGGAGAAACACGTCTCCACTCCAGAAGATCACCGTGGGTTCATCGAGTCTTGCCGCGAGGTCGTGAAAGCGAATCCGAATCACCCCCTTCTTCCTGTCGTCCGGCAGCTTGAAATCTGGCACCTCTTTAAAACCGGTCAACTTACCGAAGCAGAGAAACTCCTGAACTCACAACTGTCGCTTCCGGACAGTCCCCTCAATCAGGACGCACGCCGGTTAGCAATGGGCTGGCTGACACGACTGGACCGCGAAAAAGTAGTCAACGCCCTAAAAGCGTATTACAAAAGTGAAGTCGAATTTCCAAATAACCTGAGCAAGCTTTCCGGTGCCGTCGGACTTCCCCTGCGTGATCGTTTCGGCAAACCCTGGGTCTATTCACTGACGGGGTTTTCGAAGCTGGGAGGCTTCGCCAATCAGAAGTATTCATTAGAGAGTGAGGACTTAGGCGATGCCTCAGACTACCAGAGCGTGATCAATTTATCCTATGCATCCGGACTTGAAGCAGAACCAGTTCAGATGGCCTCAGATGGAGGAACTCCAGCGGTGACATTTAATCTCTCCGGGCGCGAAGTGAAGATGGGAGTAGGACAAGGTGTCAACGGGATCTTTGTTTCGTTTATCGGTGAGCAGATTATCGTAGTATGTGACAACACTTTCTGGAAAATTTTTGAACGGCCCTGATGGCAAAAAAAACAAAGCCCACTCCAAAACCCAAAGCGAATTCTGGTAGTAAATCCTCAGAAAAAGAAGGCATCTCCGCGTTTCTGAATCCGGCAGAAATGCATACCTTAGGACGCCTCCTCCTCCACTCGCGCTACACGGTGGAGGGAAATCTGTCCGGGGCCCACCGCAGTCCCCTCAAAGGCCCAAGCTCTGAATTTGCCGATCATAAGTCCTACGGACTCGGAGATGAAATTAAGCATATCGACTGGCGAGTCGTCGCGCGCACCGACAAGTACTTCATTAAGCGATTCGAGGATGAAACGAACCTGCGTGTTTATCTGGCCCTCGATCGGAGTAATTCGATGAACTATACGTCAGGGAAAGGCCCGACGAAATTCGACTTTGCCTGTCATTTCGCGGCAGCCCTCAGCTATGTGGTCGTGAAGTCGCGAGATTCGGTTGGTCTCTACATGTATTCAGACAAGGTTGACCTCCGAATGGAGTCGGCAAATTCACTCCAGCACCTGAACAATATGTTCAAGTATATCCAAGCTAGCCCCCCCATGACAGGTGGAGGCACAGGCCTGGCCGAAACCTTACATGAAATCGCCGGAACGGTCCGCAGGCGTGCCCTCGTCATCGTGATTTCTGATCTGCTTACCAATGAAGATGACGTCGTGAAAGCTCTGGCGCACTGTCGAAAAATGCGACATGACATGCTCGTTTTTCAGGTGCTCGATCCGGCGGAAATCGATCTTTCCTTTAAGGGAGCCAGTGAATTGCGTGACCTGGAATCCGGTGAAAAGATGCAAGTCAATGCACGTGGGCTGGCGGCTGAATACACCAAGGTCTTTGGGGAGTTTCTGGAAAAATATCAAAAAGCCTGCGCAGGCATGAACATCGACTACCGGATGGTGCGAACAGATCAACCGGTGGAAACATTTATCCGTGCTTATTTAGAAGAGCGTCGCCGCTGCTCACGCTAGGATTCAGGCATGTTTCTTTCCCCTATTTTTCTCATAGCTGCTGCAGTGGGTGCGACGATTCCCCTCGTTCTGCATCTGATGCAGAACAAGCGCAAGGTCCTCCAATCGTTTCCGACCCTGCGCTTCCTGAAACTGGCTCAAAAAAGTTCTTCACGACGCATCCGGATGGAGAATTTTCTCCTTTGGCTTCTACGCACGATCATCATGCTTTTACTCGGTATGGCCTTTGCCATGCCGATGATCCGAAAGAGTGGATTAGGATGGCTGGGAGATGCTCCACGTGATGTGGCTATCGTTATCGATACCTCTTACAGTATGAGTTACAGCTCTGATCGATCTTCTATCTGGGATGAAGGGATCGAAGCGGCTATCGCCATTATCGATGGCCTGAGTGATAATGGGCGGTATTGCATTTACCTGGCCAAGGAGCAGCCGGAAGCCCTCATTGCCCAGCCCATTGCCGATAAGCAGCAGGGCATCGACCGGCTCAAAGCGCTTCAGCCAGCCTCGGGCAGCTCACAACTCGGTCCAGCCATGATTATGGCTATGAATACACTACTCAATGTCGAAAAAAATACCGAGCGTGAGATTCATGTCATCACCGACAACCAGGCAACTCCCTGGCAAAGCCTCTCATCGCAAACGATCGAGATCGACGATGAGATCGCCGTCTTTGTCTCCACCCTGGGAGTACCTAGCCCCAGTAATTCAGGAGTGGCATCGGTCGAGATCACTCCGCCCGTGGTGCGTAGCGGATCACCGGTAAAAGTGACGGCCAGCATGATGAGGGCCGGCACGAAGGCGGAGACCACGGCCACCCTCTTTCTCGATGGAGAGGAAATCGCACGGCGGGCCGTCGTATTCGATGATCCGGATCAGGCCATTCCCCGGTTTGCCCTCCCCCCTTTAGAAGTCGGCATCCATACCGGAAGGATTGAAACACCGGAGGACAGCCTCCTCTTCGATAACACCTTTCATTTCATTATCCAGGTCCAGGACCGGATGCCCTCGCTCATCGTGGGTGATGAACAAGAAACCCTTTTCCTCCGCACCGCATTACGGACCAGCTTTGGCGATCAGGAACCGATCGAATCCATCACGCCAAATCAATTGACAGAGAAATCACTGACGACGTATGCCTGTATTTTTCTCTGTAATGCACTTCCTCTATCCGGTCAGGCCATAGGTGCGTTAGAAGACTACGTGGCGGCTGGCGGTGTTCTGGTTCTCTTCCCCGGCAATGCAGCCAAGGCCAGTGATTACACCGCCTGGTCTATCCTCCCCGGGGTTCCATCCATGGTTGAAGATCTGGCCTTAGCTCACCGCAGCCGCATCCTCTCCTGGGACCAACCTCAACATCCTCTCGTCAGCACATTACGGGAGGGAGAATCGGCCCCGAGGCTGGCAGTGCGCCGTCGGTTAGTCTGGAACGAATTACATGAGGAAGCAGCCAGAGTCCTCTCCATGGGACCAGAAGAGGGATTCCTGATCGAGCGTGAACTAGAACGAGGAAGAGTGCTGATGATGGCGGTCTCCGCTGAACGAACCTGGAGTGATTTCCCTCTTTCACCCTTCTTCCTTCCGCTCGTCGTGCAGGTGGCGGACTACGGTTCAGGGGTAGGAGCTAAGCCCCCCTACTTATGGGCACAGGAATCACTTTTACTAGAAACGATTTTTCCCGGAATCAGTCAACCTCCTACCATCACGGATCCGGAAGGGAAGTCCATTCCCATCCGCAGCACCTTAGTAGAAGGAAAGACCGTGCTCAGTGCTGAAGAAATCATGACCCCGGGCATCCATACCGTCATCACCGTGGAGCAGCCAGACACCTCGTTTTCACTGGCGGTTAATCAACCGCGTAGTGATTCCGATCTGACCATCATAGAAACCGATCAAATGGCTTCTCTCCTCGGCAATCAACCCGTCGGGTTTGCTGAGGATTTACCTGCCTTACGCCAACTCATCACCGATCACCGTATCGGTCGCACCTACGGAGAACACCTGCTCTGGGCTGTCCTCATTCTACTCGCCTTCGAATTTATCTACGCCAACCGGCTCATGCACAAATCTACGACAAAAACAGAAAGCTTAACGGTAGATGCGGCAGGACATCTGGAAAAAACCAGCCATGCGCCTTCCGTTTCCAAGGCTGAAGCATGATCATTTACGAACATACGTTTCCCTTTGAGCTGATTGTCATTGCAGTCGCAGCATCCCTCCTCCTCGGGCTTGCCTCGGCCTGGTTCTATTTACCACGCAAGCTGGCCAATGTACCTCTGATCGTCCTTTATTTGATTATCCTTCTGGGCTTGGGCTGGTGCCTTCTCCTCCCGGGATTAAAGGATCAGATCAAGCAATTGCGTAAGCCTCGGTTCATTGTAGCGGTCGATACTTCCCAGAGTATGTCTCTCACCCCGGAAGAAGCAGTGCCTAGTCGCTGGGCAAATGCCCAGAGTGCACTCCAGCAACCGTGGTTTAATACCCTGGCTGGTGAATGCGATATCGAGATCCTCCCCTTCTCCACAGAAGTATCAGATCCTCTCAGTCGCGAAGACCTCGGCGAAATCCAACCGGAGGGTAACTCTACCCTGTTACGTGAGGCATTGAGAAAAATCGCCGATCGGTCAACAGGTCTCAATGTCGAGGGTATGCTTGTCCTCACCGACGGACATGATACCTATGAAGCTCTCGATGACTGGGCAGAATTGGAGCGGCCTTTCCCACTTTATACAGCCCGCCTGGAGCCGGTCGCCGCTTGGCAGCAGGAACCGGACTTGCGTGTCGATGCCGTCACCACCCTTAAACGGGTCACCGTCGGTTGGAAGTCAGAGCTGAAGGTGCGTATCTCCGGTCAGGGAACGCGCGGTGCTCCAGTCAGCGCCCAGCTTTTCCGCAATGACGAATTACTCGCAGAAATGCCCACCCAGATTCCGGATGAAGGCGGTGAGCGGGAGCTGACCTTCGATCTCGATCATCCCGAAGTGGGAAGTTTTAAGTATCGCGTCTTTCTCCCTGCCCTGGAAGATGAAAAAAATACCAAGGACAACGACTATGAAGTCGGCGTCGAGGTCGGAGATGCCAAACTCCGCCTCCTTTATGTCGAAGGCATTCCACGCTGGGAATACAAATTCATTCGACGTGTTTTACTCGCTAACGAGCAAATTACGCCAGTCATCTTCTTTACTGGTGCCGATGGCGCCCCGGTGGGAGGAACTCCGATTGGGAACACCACCGCGGACATGACTCCTGAGCAACTCGGGTATTTCAAGATTGTCATGCTTGGGAATCTGGATGCAGAAGAATTGGGCGAAACACGTGCTCAAAATCTGACCAAGTTTGTTGAGGACGGCGGGAGCCTGGTTTTGCTTGGAGGAACGAAAGCCTGGGATGAAGGAGGACTGCTCGAGACCGATCTGGGCAAGACCCTGCCGGTGCGGGCCAACGCCATACAAACTCTGGAAGGAGACAATGCTTATCCAGTCAGACTCAGTTCGACCGCACTCTCCCACCCTGCTTTTCAAGGAGATCCTACGCTTTGGGAAAATATCCCTCCTGTTCTATCGCTCTTTACGGGCTTCACCGAATCTGCGGCTGCGGAAACCCTGGTTCTGGCCGAAACCGCATCCGGGCCACAGCCGATGGTGGTTTCCCAACGCTTCGGTCAGGGAAAAGTCGCTGTGATTCTGACTGATTCACTCTGGCGCTGGCGTCTGGACCCGAATGTGAGTGAGACCAAACCTTATGATCGCTTCTGGGGGCAGCTCATCTCCTGGCTCCTGCCGCGCGAAGATTCCCTCGAGGCCAATCGCCTTCGGATTACCGCAGATCGTGACCAGGTCTTTTTTGGGGAAAAGGTGGAAATTCAAGCCAGACTGGGAGGAGACAGCCCGCCTCCGATCGAATCCATCGAAGCCGTCATTACCTTTCCTGATGATCGCGAGGTTCCCTATGGCATGAGCTCTAAGCTGATCACGCTCCCCTCTGGAAAAAGTTTTCCAGGTCATGCCTATGAGTTTGCCCCGAAAGAAGCTGGCCTTCATACCGTTGTCGCCAGTGCCGTCGTCAATGGGGAGACGATTACCAGTGACCCGTTTAGTCTCTACGTGAAATCTTTCTCTCCCGAGACGGTGCCGCGCCCAGCTCGCTTGAAAATCCTGCAATCACTGGCGAATGCCAGTGGTGGACAATATTTTGAAACAATGGATGAGTTAAATAGCGGTCTTTCCAACATTGAAGTACGGGCCACTGAAGAAACCTCATCCGAATTTCGGTCGCTCTGGCGGGAATGGGTGGTCGTGATTCTTCTGATGGTCCTGATTGCCGCTTCCTGGGTTTTCCGTAAAACCCGGAATATGCCTTGAGCTTGCTATTATTGACTTTTACGCGTATAGAAAGATGCTATATTCTTCTTAGAAAGGCACATATTTAATGATACTTAACCTTTTTCAAACACTGCGAACCTTCTTTCTCATCACCTTGATGATGTTCTTAGGAGTGACGATTTCCCCGGCGCAGTCGCTCCTCGAAAACGGGAGCTTCGATGACCCGGAAGATCCACTCAAAGGCTGGATCACCGACTATGAATTCACTGGCAATTCCCACTATGTTGGCAACAAAGCGCATGTGACTATCGGCAGAGAAGGATCGAAGAAATCGGTCGCACTCTTTGCCGACGAAAATGGGGAAGGCGGTGTAAAAATGGAATCTGAACCCTTCCCACTTGAGCCAGGGTATAAATACACTGGAAAGCTGGATATCAAGACGGGTCACCTCTATCGAGTCTATTTCATGGGATATAAATGGAAGCCCGGTATCCGCCCTCATGACAATCCGACCTTGGGGGAATTACGCCCGGTTTATAAGAGCAGAGCCATTACCAGTGACAGTAGTTCCTGGTCGCGGGAAAAATTTGAACTGCCGGCGGTAAAACTTTCTGATGCGGCGAAAAAGCATCTTAAACAAGTACGGTTTTTAACGATGTATATTTTCTTCGTCGGCGGTGGCGCAGTCGATGATGTTGAACTGACTAAGACACGTGACCGAGACATGGACTTCTAAACCCACTGATCAATCATGCATCCCTACAAAACAAAACTCCTCGAAATTGGTAAGACACTCAACCGCTGGAAAGCGGAACTGATCATCACATCCGGTCTGGCGATTATTGGTTCCTGGATTTGGACCTTTGGGCTGGTCGATCTCTGGCTCAGGGTTGATCGTTCCGGACGTCTGGTCACCTGGGTGGTGATGTTGGGACTGATCGGAGCTTTAATTTGGCTCGTTCGCCGTGCGTTCCAATACCGGTATTCGCCAGAGGGCGTAGCCGCCACGGTTGAAAAGAGCTTCCCGGAGCTCGATAACCGGTTGATCAATGTCCTGCAATTTTCTCCCGGCGCTCAGAGTGACCCGTTTAAGGCGGCCTACGTCAAAGAAGGGGTCCCCGGTTGGCAGAGTCTGGATTTCCGTCAGATGCGGGACAGGAAAAAGCACAAGCGCAGTTGGATTGCCCTTTCAATCACCCTCGCCTTGCTCCTCATACCCGTGCTTATTTTCGGGGAAGCCTGGGCGGTTGCGCTCTGGCGCACGGTCAATCCATTTTCGAATGTAGCACCTCCGACCCTGACGAAAATTCTCGAGGTGCAACCTGGCAAGTCATCCGTACTGATCGGAGATCCTCTCGATCTGGTTTGTCGTGTCCAGGGCTTTGATGGCCATAAAGTGTTTCTGGAACTTGAACCGGATGACGGGAATTCGAGTAAGATCACACTTGGTGGTATCAATGGCGGAGAGGCTCAAGACTTTAGCCACCGTATCCCTAAAACGATGACCGGTTTGCGCTACCGCTTTCAGGCTGGCGACTCCGTTCCTTCAGAATGGTATGAGATCGGGGTGCGTCCGCCACCCGCCTTCACGTCATTAACGATGATGGTCAGGCCTCCGACGTACATGAACATGCCCGCCTACACCATCGATCCGCGTGAACAGCATTTAACCGTCCCAGTCGGATCATTAGTGCAGGCTACCGCGGAGGCCAATACCGCCTTAGAGGGTATCCAGCTTGAAGGGGGGGCAGAGTCAGTCAGCCTCTCCCAGTCCAATCAGTCCAATCTCTGGGGAGGAACAGCTCTCGTCACTTATGGAACAGCTCTCGTCCTGAAAGGAACGGATACCTACGGCAGTGTTGTCGAAGAAGAAGTTCGTTTCACCCTCCAGCAGGATGTCGGACCGGCGATTGAACTCATCTCTCCTAAAGGAAAAACCATCCTTCCTCCCGGGGAACGCCCTCGTATCGAATTCGAAGTCAGCGATGAATTTGGCATCTCTCAGGTCACCATCGAACAAGTGACCCCCAGTGCAACTCCGGACGATCCTGGAAAAACCGTCAAAACCTGGAACGTGGGCGGTCTGGATGTCTTCCGCATCGTCTGGAACAGTGAAACGACACCCGACCTCGCCGATGGAAATATCGCCTTCCGAATTGTCGCAAGTGATAATCAGCCGGAAGCATCCAACATCGCTTATTCCGGCAATGTCATCTTTGCCATCGCCACCGCAGAAGATATGGCCAGGAAGCGCGCCCAACTTGAAAACGAGGCTCTCCTCAACTTACAAAAAGTCATTGAATTACAGAAAAACAACCTCAATGAGACGACGAACTACAGTACCGTCTTAGCCAATATCTCGAATGAACAGTGGGAGACAGTAACCCAGACTCAGGCTGAGGTTCGCGAACTCACTCGGGTCTTACTAGCCAACCCGCTCAATCCGCTCGGCCCCATTTCAGGTGCGGCTAAACAACTTTATTTAAATGAGATGCTCATGGCGATTGATGCCTTGGAATCGATTCCTTCAGCCGATGTAGCGCGCCAGGGACAGCTCGTCAATGAGGCCATCGCTTTGCAAAGTAAGATTCTTTCCCAACTCACCTATGCGATCTCCTCCATGGGAGATGCGAAAATCGACCGCGCTGTTTCCGGCTTGAGCGCTTTACTCGAATCCCTGGTCAAAGACCAGTCTAGTGCGTTAAAGCAAACAGAGTCCTTTATTGCGAACAAGGCAAAGGTCGCTTCCACTCTGGTCGACGCACAGGACCGCATTAGTGAAGATATGTCCATTTTCGTTAACACCGCGAAAACAGAATCAGCCCAAGTGCGCCAAACCGATGCCTCTCTGGGCCGCACGATTGACACCATGGTCTCTCGAGCAGATGAATTACGGATCCGTAATAACATGGTCATCGCTGCGGAACGACTCGACGATAACAAAGCCTCCGAAGCATTACCACTGGAAGAAAGTGCCCTCTCCGGCCTCAAAGCCCTTCTCGCCATGCTCGATCAGGTGAAGCTCAGTGAGGAGAATGAAAAGAAAGCTGAGATGCTGGCCGCGATCAACGAAACTCAGGATAAACTTTCCAAGCTCCAGGCCCTCAATGAAAAAATGCAGGAAGCCATGGATACGATCAGAGGCCAAAATGATAAGAACGATGAAGCCTTTGATGTCATGGAAGAAGAGTACGTGGAAATGCAGCAGAATATTGAAGATTCATTTCTTGAGGTCCCGAATGACCTTCACGTCTTTACCGATTTGAATGTAGCAAATGATCTCGTCGAGGATGTTTATGCCATCTTCCAGGAAATCGAACAACAAGAGACAGGCCGTGAGGATCCAGAAGACGTAAAGGAAGCTGCTTTTTCGAAATCAGATAGCCTTGCCGAAGCAATGGGCGAGGTTCAAGACCGACTCGATGCCATGGAACATTGGCTCGGAGAAACAGCTGATGAAACGCAATTCTTAACCGAAGCATTTGATCAGGAAGAAATGCCTGAGGCTGGCATCGCCCTCGGCGAACTGGCAGCTGCGACAGAGGATTTGATCGGTGATTTGCTGGAGGAAGAAGAAGAGATGGCAGAAGCTGCAGCCGATAGTGCCACCACCCATGCGGAACCTGACTGGGAAAACGGAGGTGAAGTCATGGAAGGAGACCGGGCTTCCTTTGGCGCGCAGGGTAAATCAGGGAATGAACGCCCTGACCACAAAGAACAGGATGGACGGTCTAACGTAGGACGCCAGGGAATGTCCATTGGTGAAACCGCAGCAGGATCAGGAACCATCAGCGAAGGGGATGAGAATATTGAAGAACGCCGGACAGAAGACCCCACCCAGAGCGGTAAAGTGGATCTGGCAGGTGAAGCAGACACCGAAGCCACCGGTGGAGGTAAACTCGGATCTGGAAAAGCGGACGATAAGGGAATGAGCGGCGGCATCGAGCGGATGGATTCGACAGAAGAAGGTTCTGAAGAAGGAATGGCCTCACTGATGGCTCGCCAGGCGGATGCCATGTTTGCTAAAGCTTCCATGAATAATATCCGCATCAATGAATTCAAAAATGCAGCTCAACAGCTTCGTCAGGCAGATGATGCCATCGCCCAAGGAGATATCACCGCCATGCGCGAATTCCGGAAACAAGCGATTGGTTCACTCACTGAGGCTCAGGCCAAGCTTGCGGCAGGACCAACTGGCGCCATGCAGGAAACGGGAACCACTGGAGTTCTCGATGACATGGTACAAAGCGGGCCAGATCAGGCCCCTTCACAATATCGCGATCAAGTCGCTGAGTATTATAAAGCGCTTAATGAAGAGCTATAGGCTTGGGCTCACCCTGCCTCTAGCGCTCTGTAGCCTTCTTCTCTGTAGTTGCGGACAACCTGAGCCGGAAACGGAAACCATCCGTGAACTCAATGAACTTCCTATTGAACAATTACGCCTCTTTCTCAAAGGCTATCCCGGTGACTGGCGCTCTGATCAAGCTCAACTCCAGGCAGGTCCAGAACCCCTGGACGAAAAACCCGCTGCCCCGGAGGCAATACGCATTCCCCTCCCCAGCCCGGAAGCCCAGAAAAATTCAGCTCTCTCTCTAGCCGCCGCCATTGCGAATCGACGAAGTGTTCGTGAATTCTCTGATGCCAGCCTTTCACTGGAGGAATTGAGTTTTCTCTTATGGGCAACTCAAGGGGTCACTGGCGTCCAGCACGATGACGCAGGAAAGGTGGTCAAGCGCTACCGGGCCGCACCTTCAGGAGGGGCACGTTACCCGCTCGAAACCTACCTTGTCATCCATCGGGTAGAAGATGTTCCGGCTGGCCTCTATCGTTACCTGCCTTCCACTCATGAGTTAGTCTGTGTTCGGGAGGATAACGCACTTCTTGAACCATTTCAGCAGGCCTGTTTCGGAATGCCGACCGTGGGTGACTCAGCCGTCCTCTTCATCTGGGCTGCGGTCCCCTACCGGACGGAATGGAAGTATGGTTATATCTCACACCGGATGATTGCGATGGAGGCAGGGCATGTTTGCCAGAATCTTTATCTGGCAGTTACATCAAGTGGCCTGGGTTGCTGTGCCATCCTCTCTTATCATCAACCCACCATTGATCAATTAATCGGCATCGATGGTGAAGATGAGTTTGCCATCTACATGGCCTGTGTGGGTAAATTGAAATCGAACTAATGGAGATTCCTGATTATCAGCCCTTTTATCTGGAGTCACTGAATGACTTGGTGGCTGAATTGGATCGTTTGGGAATCGAACTACCTCTGGCAACAGACCTGCTAGGACTCAAGCAGGAATTAAAGGTAGGAAAAGCCATCATTCCCAACCGATTCTGTGCCCTCCCAGTGAGAGGAAATGATGCCATCGCGACGGGTGCCCCCGGCTCCCTGACCCGCCGTCGCTACCTTCAATATGCTCAAGGTCAATTTGGACTCATCTGGTTCGAGGCGACCAGCGCTGGCAGTCCTGCCCAACCACACCAGCTTGCTCTCTCTGACAAGACTGTGAATGACTTTCGGGACATGGTGACTGAGTTGCGCGCAAAGACTAAAAATTATCCCGTTCTGATCCTGCAACTGGAATCCGAAATTCCGACCGAGCTCATCAAAGCAGCCAACCTCGCCGCTGAAGCGGGCTTTGACGGGATCGACCTGAGTTGTTCACGAGAGAACCTTTCCGATGTCATTGCTGAAGTGAAAACCAACGCCCCAGATCTGCTCTTAACAACGCGCCTCTGTATCTATGAAGCGGTGCGCGGAGGGTTTGGTGTCTCTGCTAATGATTTCCGGGAACCAGACATGACAGAGCCGATCCAGTTCATTCGGCAACTCAGTGAACAGGGTCTTGATTTCATCAATGCCACAGCAAACAGTCCCGTTTTAGGAGGCCCTGATCGAGGATCTCTGGCCCGACAAAGTCATGAACGACTGGAAGAACACTCTCTCCTGGCGATCGAACGCTACCTACACCTGACCCAAGAACTGAACGTTGCGGTCCCTGACATGCCTCTCATCGGAAGTGGCTTCAGCTGGTTACGTCATTTCATCCCTCAAGTCGCTGCGGGCGCAATCGAAAGTAAGATGATCGATCTCATCGGGCTTGGCCGTGCGGCCCTCGCCCAACCTTCGACCCCGGCTACTCTCATTGAAACAGGCAGCGTTGAAGCAGGTTCCGGATGTATGGTATGTTTTGCCTGCTCTAAGCTTCAGGACGAGGGTGAACCGGTTGGCTGTGTCATCCGTGATCCAGAGACGTACGGCTCTGGCTACCGGCAGGTGAGACGGTTTGACGGAGACCTCCTGCAAGCGGGTGCTGCCCGTTGCCATTTTTGTGAGTTCGCTCCTTGTGTGCAGGCCTCACCCACCCGCACCGACATTCCCGGCTTCATTCGGGCTTATCTGGCCGGAGATGAGGACAAGGCCTTTGAGATCATCCGTGAAAGTGACCCCTTACCAGAACTGACATCACGATTATCACCGGGCTGGATGGAGCGGGAAGGTGCCTGCATCCAAACCTCCCTGAGCGGATCACCCGTACCCATTCTGGATCTTCAGTACGTTATTGCCTGGCGGGCACGTGATGCGGGTAAGACAGGAATCCAGCTGCCAAAGGAATCCACTGGGAAACAGATCGCCATCATCGGCGGAGGCCCGACCGGAATTGCAGCGGCAGCGGAATTACTGAGCTTAGGGCATGAAGTCGACCTCTATGAGAAAACCACTTCTCTCGGCGGCATGCCAAAGAGAGCAATTTATCCTCACCGTGCCTCAGATCCGGAACCGGAAATCCACGAACTCCTTTCACCCGGGCTGAAGTCCGGACGCTTCCGTCTCCACCTCGGAGCCTGCCTCGGAGATGACTTTCACCTGGATGAGTTAACTGTGGAGAAGGATGCGGTTCTGGTCGCCACCGGTCTCTGGCAGGAATCATCTCTCGGGAAAGCCCCGGGAGTCATCGCCGCCCTGCCCTTTATTGAGTCTCTCGATCCGCAGATACCGGATCGAATCGCGCTCCTGGCTGGCAGTGATTCAGCCATGGATGCTGCACGGATCGCAGAAAACAGAGGCGCTAAGGAAATCTTTGTTCTCTTCGGTGGGCCACGCTCTGAAATGCACTGGCATATGAACGAGAGCTGGTTCGCCACCCCCGGAGTGCAGGCCATGATGAACTGGAAGCCACTCGGATATGAATTAGATTCAAAAGGGCACCTTTCAGGCATTCAAATACGTCATACAGAACTTGGAACAGAATCGGTCCTCCCCGTCGGTCTCGCCATCGAAGCCATGGAACTCCAGGTTGATGATGATGTGCTTGCAGAATTGGAGCACCCTTCGAGCAAGGTCTACCAGGCCGGAGGGATGATTAACGGCGGTGCCTCCGTGGCACGCTGTGTCGCTGAAGGCGTTGCCACCGCCAATCGCATCCATCATGATTTAACCATATGAAACTAGAATCCAGACGTAAAATTGCACACGATCGATGTGTTAACCCCAAAGAAACGATAAGCCGTCTTGACGCTCTCATCCGGCCTCACCACGATTACTGGCTCCATGAGGAAAAAGTCTCAGACCAACTCTACTGGGCAGCTATGTTCATTGAAGGTGTCGACTTCCGTGCCATGGGTAAAGGGATCAATGCGGAATCCAGCATAGCTGGCGCCCTGGCCGAAGGAGCCGAGTGGCTGACCGCACAGGAAACCGGTCAGCTCCCAGGTTATCTCGGTGCCCGCGAACATGAAGTCCCTAACGCCTTGCCCATTGAATCGCTGGTCAGCCATGTTGCCAGCGTGACCCCTACCGTACTCGATCAAATTCGTGCACTGGATGACGCTTATCATTGGGTAGACGGCTGGTCCCTCATCGACGAGCAACCGCTAAAAGTTCCACTCGAATATGCGCGCCTGGTGAACGGCCCCAGTGGTAAAGCCACTGGAAATCATATTGAAGAGGCGATCATTCACGCCACCAACGAAATTTTCGAGCGCCGCGCTCATATCACCGTCCTCCGCAACCGCCTCGTCGTGCCCACCATTGATCCGGACACCGTCAAGCATCCGGTCATCCGTGAGCAGATGTCATTTTTCCAGTCCAAGAACACCGAGATCATTCTCAAGGACCTCTCCTTTGGTGGAGAACTCCCCTGTGTCGCGGCTTACTTTATCGATCACAACATCCCTGAAGAATATCAGTTCCGTCATTTCTTTAAGGTCGGAGCCGCCTTCAACCGGGAAGAAGCCCTGCTCAGAGCATTCACCGAATACGCTCAGGGCCGACGTCAAAATGAATTCTACTCCGCTGAGACCGAAGACCTGGATGACGTGGTCAAGACAATGCTGGACCATGATTTCCGCAGCCTTCCGAGCCAGCCAGATGATTGTGATAATTTTCTATCCACTTTTATGTTCGGGTTCGTGCCTTACCGGAATGCCGATTTCCTCCATCAAGGGGAAATCGTTCCCTTTGACCCGGGCCAAGATTACCCGGACTGCCTCGACGATATCGATCACGCACGCCGGATCTGCAAAACTCTGGGCAAAGACTATGTCGTCATCGATCTCACCGACCCCGAATTCGGCTTTCCCGTCGCTCAAGTGATCATCCCCGGATACTCTGACGTCCTCCCCTTCCATCCGGCCGACAGCCTGACCTTATTCAAACCCTGGACCCGATCCGAAGGAATCGCCTCCTATCAGAATTCCAAGTAACCCCACCACGCATACATTGATCTCTATCGTTGTTATTTAACGATCTACTGTTCAATATGAAAGTGATGAGCGATCCCGCAGATGCCTACAGAGAGCGCAGCTTCCCCGGAAAGAAGTTCATCGCTGTAGGCGTTGCTACATGGGGGCTCTATTGGCTCTCTTCATTGGCCATACGGTGGGACCAAGCTCCCGACTATGCGACTTACCTGCTATGGAGCATCTTGGCCATCGCCTCAGTCTTTTACCTCATCGGCTATTGGCGAGCCGTGAAAGGCAAAGGATATCATGGCGTATTATGGCTAGCCTCACTGACCGGATTTATCGGCGTAATCATCATCTTTTTCCTACCTGACAAATCTACGAATAATTGTGTAGAGCCAGTGGAATAAATAGAGGTTTTTTCACAGCCAACTTCCGGTTCAGGAATTAATGAATCATACTCAACTAGCGCTCCACCCGTCGGTCATAACGGACGTCATGTAGAAAAGATGAATTACGAGAGTATACTAATGTGGCTGCTGTCCGCGTTCGTTTGTTTATTCGTATATCCTGGCCCATTATTATTTTGGCTATGCACACGATTCACCCATTCAGACACTATTTTCCCGAAGTATTTTGGCATCATGACAATACTTCAAGGATTAGCATATATTCCCTTCGTATGGTTGATTCTCACAGGCTATCACGCAGCGATTAAAGGACTTATTTTTCCATGTATCTCTGGACTTATTTTTTTCCTGATATCTTTAGGAATCATCTTTTTGAATTGGAACGAGGTGATATATAAGAATGCGGAAGAAGATCATTGAGAAATTTTTCTCGCGTAGTTCGCTGTTGAGTCAGGAATCACATTCACTACAAAAAACATGCATCAAATTTGGGCAGTCTTAATCGTAGTCGTATCAGCTATTGGCTTACTATTTTCATTTTCACCGAAGTTCAACCGATTCACTCGCTTTATTTCAGCAATTTCGGTTCTAGTGAGCATTTTGATTATCTTTGGGCATAACGTGTATTGGGAAAAGGTATTGAATCCTGCCGCCTCTAAAGGCTGGACCTTACTGTATACTCTACCACCGTTTGCCATCTGCTTGGGAGCCTACATACTGTTGGCCGGATATACTGGATTTAATTACATCAAGAAGGACAGGACCGAAGAAAAGCGTTCACCCATGCCGTAGAACGAGTGCCTACCTAAGGACTTCGGCACTAAAGGGTGCCTTCTGAACCATAACGCGATAGGCAGCTGTAATATGAATCCTGGAGAATTATTTGGAATATGCATTGGAGTTGGGATTGTCTCCTATTTTCTATCCAGCATCACATGGTGGATCGCTTAAGGGTCAGTAGTCGACACTTGACACGTTGAACGGGCATAAAATTATTGTTTGGGTGAACTGTGAGCATGAGTCTAAGCGCTTACTTCCGTCATGAAGTCCTAGCGACCCTAGACAGTTCCACTTACTTACTGAGTCGGAAGACGACGGGGACTCGGGCACGGGATGGGATCTTCGCTCCGCCAAAGGTGGCTGGCTGGAATTTCCAGCGACGGACAGCGCGCAGTGCTTCATCATCCAAGCTACGGTGGCCAGAACTGCGAACGACGCGCAGTGACTCGACGGTGCCACGGGTTGAAATATCGACAGATAAAACAACAGTTCCCTGCTGGCCCTTTCTGCGAGAGGAGCTGGGATAACGTGGAGGTGGGTTGCGGAGGTAGCGAGGCTTCACTGAAACACGGGCACCCCCGCTCCCTGAAGCGGCTGGCATGTTATTGGCCTGGCCCGGGGTGGCGTTCTGAGTTTTCTTTTTCGTAGGCTGAGGCTTATTTTCCGGCTTGAGAGGTTCGGTGAGTTCTGGCTTCACACTTTCAGGCTCTACGACTTGGGGCTCCGTTTCTAATTCAGGCTGAGGCGGAATTTCTTCTGGCTTGGGTTCTAGATCTGGCTCCTCCATTTCGACTTCGGCGATGAGGACTTGCGGATCTCCACCACCGACTTGCCCTCCCTCCCCTGCATCGACTCCAAATTCCGCTCCCTGAAAAACAAAGGCGCCACCTAGAAAAATGAGAACGAGATGAAGGACCAGGGAGAGTCCCTGCCCTAACCAGGCGCTTTTTATCGAACCAGTTTGCATGGGGCTCATGGGCTGACCTCTGGTTTCCGGGTGCGCAGGATCAGCTTGGTCAATCCCTGGCTACGGGCCAGATCAAAGACCTCTACGACCTTCCCATAATCACATTGGTAATCACCCTGCACGATGACCTTGGTTTCAGGATCTTCACGAAAGAGTTGAGCAAAATAGGGTTTCGCCTCCTCCAAAGAAGTGGCTTGTTCATTGAGAAAGAGATTCCCATCTGCATCGATGGATACGGTGTTATTTTTAGGCAATTCTTGTGAGGGCAATGAGGTAGCCGCTTGAGGGAGGTTTAAATCAATCCCTTCATTCTGAACCATGGAGAGTGAGGCCATCATGAAGGTGGCCAGGAGAAAAAACATGATATCGATGAAGGGAATAATCTCGAGACGCGCATTCTTCTGGGCTCGAGGTGATCGCAAGCTGGCCATGAGTCAAAAAACTGAGTTAGGACGATTTCCGTAATTCTTCCGGGACGACCTGCGAACGAATGGCACAGCCGGTGATTTGATCACTTCCCTTTAAGAGGAGTTCCATCCGGGTCATCGCAGATTCGAGTTCCCTACGCACTTTTTCCAGGCGCGAATTGAGATAATTTAAAGGCAGAATTGCAATAATGGCTACTCCCAGACCAAAGGAAACAGTGATGAGTGATTCAGCGACTCCGCCTGTAATGGCTTCGGTTTTCCCTGCCAGACCTTCTCCTCCGACAAAGCCGAAGGCGCTCATCATTCCAATCACGGTGCCCAAGAGGCCCAACAAAGGTCCCAGAGTCACAGCGGTATCCAGAATGACTAACCCGCGATTAAAGCGGTCGAGCTGGGAATTAGCCTCTTCCATCATGGCATCGGTAAATGAGATATCCCGGTGCTCTAAACCCGCGGCCAGAAGTTGCGCGGTCTTATCCGTGCACCGGGCTCCAATCTTGTAGGCTTCATCAAATTTTTCATGCTCAACGAGACGAAAAATATTCATCACGCATTTAGAGTCACATCGTGTCTGTTCTCTGATCAGGAATATAATGCGTTCGATCACGGTCCCAAAGGTCACGATTGATAGGAGGAGAATGGGCCACATGATGGGGCCGCCACGTAAAAAGGTCTCGATCATCTCTCTTAGTTAGAAGGTCGTTGAAAAACCGCCATAATAATTTCTTCTATCTGTAGTCTGAATCCCGTCAGCGCGAACTCGAGCATAGTATTGTTCATCAAACAGGTTATTGATGCCGAAGATGAGGCGCACCGTATCCCGGTAAATCGGAACTTCGATGGCCAGATCCCAAACTGCGTAAGATTCGATGAGATTGGTTCCGACATTAGTGCTGGTGGGAGTAAAGCTAGCTGCATTACTCGTATTCCAGAAGGAGTCATCGACATAGCTGGCGGTTAACTCCACTTTTACCCCACTTTCATGCTGGTAAGTCGGGCCAAAGCGAACGCTGTAACCAGGGGCGTAGGACGCCTCGTTTCCAACGAATGGACCTGCAACAAATTCAGTCGTGAGAAATTCTGCAGTGGTAAAGAAGCCTAAGTCTCCAATGGTATCCAGCAGTGAAGTATCGAAGTATTCATCAATCATGCCTGAAAGACTCATCTCCATGGCCAGCTCGATTCCGAAGATTTCCAAGTCACCCGCATTGAGGATGAGGACATTGTCGTTACCGTCCTCATTGACATCGACAAAGTTTTTGTAGTCGACATGGAACCCGCCGACATCGAAGTTGATCCAGGAAGCAGGTGTTCCTCTGACACCGAGTTCAAAGGTGTTAGTCTCTCCCGGTCTGGAGTCAGGGTTCGGCGCAGCGGCTCCACGACGCAGAATCTGATCATATTGTAACGGCTGGTATCCCTGAGCGAAGGAGAAATAAGCGGTGCTCTCGTAGGGAAGGTCATACTCTAACGCAATACCGAGAAGAGGTTCGATGTGGAATTCACTCCCAGTGACACCGACGTTAGCAACCGCATTATTTCGGACATGCATATTGACGAGGTCAACACGGGCAGAAGGAATCAAACGCAGCCCTCCGTATTCAAAGACATTCTCCGCGAAAAAGGCCTGATAAAATGTTTCCCGGTCCTGATGTTGAAACGGTGGCAGACCAGTTGTATCCAGAGTCACTGCACCTACCCGGTTTCTCCGGTTCGGGTCCAGAGAGTAGTAAGTCGTCCACCCTCCAGTGAAGGTAGACAGGACTTCTCCCTCATAGAGCTCATACTCGTGAATGAGACGGGTGTCGTTTCCAATCGCACTGAAGAGGCGGTCATCCACATCAGTCCGGGTTGCTGCGCCATTATTACGCCGAGTCAGGCGCTGCTGGTAATGACCGAAGGTTTTACTGATGATTCGCGTCTCATCGGAAAAGTCATGGGTCAGCGTTGCTGCCCCAAAGTGCTTGCTGATAAAGAGGCGGTCATTGACATTACCGGCGAGAACCTGGTTCGGTGCGGCCTGCCACTGAGCAAATGTCAAACGACCGGGCTCCCCACTCTCTTCCTCGTAGGCAGTATATTCTAATTCGATCCGTGTCTGCTCGGTCAGATCCCAGAAAAATTTCAGGTTCCCATTGAAAAGGGAGTAGTCTGCATTGACATCGCGGAAGCCATCAGCCTGGCGATGGTAAAAGGAGGCCAGATAACCGGCATCTCCACTGGTGCCGGAAACTTGTTGATAGGTTGAAACCATTCCATGGCTTCCAAATAATGTTGTCTGATCATATTGCAGAGGTCTGCCCTCAACCGGATCTCGCGTGATAAAATTAACCACCCCAGCAGGTTGTGGCCCATAGATCAATGAAGAGCCTCCTTTGATCACCTCAATTTCCTGAATGTATTCACTCGGAGGTGCATAATACAGTGTCGGATAACCAAAGAGGGTCGACTGAATCGGAATCCCATCCTGGAAGGCTAGTATATCCTGGGACTCATGAGGTTCCCCGATCCCACGGATGGTAATGTTAATAATACTCGGGTCTCCCATTTCAGAGACAAAGACTCCAGGCGTCCGGCTGAAGAGTGCCCTGACATTCGCAGATGAGGGTTGTGGCCGATCTTCAAATGTCGCACGCGTGATCTTCTTCCCAGCATAAATTTTGCCCGTCTCTTGGTCGACGATGGGTGAGCCTGAATCCAATAGACTTGTTTCCGTTACGACCACTGCTTCTAACTCGGTCACATCCATTTGTGGGGTTTGTCCTCCTCCAACCCAGACTGAGCTCAGCAGAAGACCTGGTATCAATAGAATTTTCTTCATGTCTTTATTCTTTCTTTGTTTCTCCAAATGAGAATTAGTCTCATAAGGCAGTGGAAGAATGTCTAAATGAGATCTAGTTGCAATAAGAAAAATGCAAGGATCAGAAATTTTTATATTCGAGGACCGGCAATGAACCCATTAGTGTCATGAGATGCTCCCGGAAAAAATACATGTTGCACTGAATCACCTTCCTCTGATCGGATTCGCTTTAGCCCTGATTCCTTTACTATGGGGAGTGGTATCGAAACATCTGAAGCTGACCCAATGTGGCATCCTGCTGGTCATCGTGAGTGGGGTGAGCACAGGTCTCATCATGGGCTCAGGTGAAGAAGCCGGAGAGCGTTATCGTGATGACCCTGATGCATTCTCCCTCGACAGCGCTGCTCGTGAAGTGATTGAAGAACATGATGAAATCGCGCATCAAGGTTCGAAATTATTCTATGCCACGACCGGACTGGGAGTGGTGGCGTTCGCTCTGACCTTTTTCAAACCTGTATGGTATCGATATTCTACTGGGGTCATGATTTTGCTCTGCATCAGCTCGATCATCTTGGCGGTCATCATCGCAGATAGCGGCGGCAAAATCAGACGACCTGACTTCCGTGAAGAAAAGACACAGACCGAGTCACTTTAAAGCGGCTCCAATCCCCCACATTCTTGCTCCGTATTAAAATGAGATAACCACACATGTGTGGTCATAGTGCGGCGGCGGCCGCAAGGAGACTCAAGACGGCTGTGGTGTATTTTGAAAGAAAGGTTCCCATCATTAGGCTGACTTGTTTAATTTGAGAGTCAGATATGAAATACGTTTTTCTGGCTACCTTTCTTTGTGGAACGAGTCTTTTATCTGCAGATATCAGACCACCCGGAGTGACACCTAATGAATGGGTCAGGATCTCAGATACACTTGGTGTCTTCATTATCAAAGTCGAGAAGCGTGCTACAATCGATATCGAAAAGAACCCGGTCATCGAAACTCTGGAAGAAGCCCTGAAAGATGAACTAGATCGTTTGAATCAAGCACAATCGCCTCCAGAGAAAGAGGCCATCGAAAGAGCTATCCAGAAATATGAAGAGAAATTGAAAAAATTAGCGTCGATCCGCCATCAAATTGCCAAAGGGTTTCTGATGGCTAAAATCGATGGAGCATGGACATTAATCGAGCTAGAGGATCTACCTTCTGGCAACATTTTTCGATACCTTGAATCTCCTGCAGGCACTACCCCTGATCATTAGATCAGGGGCAGCAGCTAGCAGAAAATGAAAAGACCGGTTCTAGTAGATCTTGGTCGCCTCGGATTCTTCGACCGGGCGGCCTAATTGATCCGAAGTCATGGAGACCTTGAAGCGAGTATCACTTGCCTCAGTTCCTTTGACCGTGACAGTCCAGGTGGCCCGTCGTTTAGGCTCTAATTTTGCCAGAGGCCTGAAGGTGACCTTACCACTAGAGTGGCTACCGGTGGTTGCACCGCTGGAAGTAACATAGCTCTGGGTATCTTCAATGAAGCACTCCAGAGTAATATTGGTATCCGGTGCAGAGCCCTGGTTCGTCACTGAGATCGTGTAAGTGGTAGAGGAACCGATTTCAATTGGATCTGGACTATCCACCACTTCGAGAAGGATTGCAGCGACTCCGACGACGGAGGTCGTAGCGGAATCAGAAGCTGGCTTCGCACATTCGTCATTGGCAAGCGCTTGTGTCTGGAAGGAACCGCTACCATTCGGCCGGACTTTAACGCTCAAATTGGTTTTCTGGCTACTCGGAATTCTCAGGGCAGGCCAAACAACAGTATTTCCGGAAGCAATGCGTCCCCCGTTGGTAGCGGATACGAATTGAACACCGTCAGGTAATCGACTACTGACCACCACTTTATCCGCAGTCACTGATCCTCTATTCGCAACCGAGATATCGTATTCCAAGGTTCTCCCCTGCACCAGTTGTGTAGGAGCAGTGACATCGACCATGAGCTCAGGGGCGCTGACCATGGTAATGGCTGTTGATTCAGCAGAGGTAATCTGATCAGAAACAGCCCGGATAATCGTATCAAATTGTCCAACCTTCGTCGCTCTGGCATCGACTCGCACTTGTTTGGATTCACCGGGGGCCAAGGTTCCCAGTTTCATATAGCCACCTCGTGTCCCATCCAGAGCGACTAGTTCGCTGGTCTTACCACCATCAATATAAACGTTAGTCAGAGTCGCTGTTCCTGTATTGGTAGCGGTGTAAATAAGCGGAATAATCTGACAAAGACTGGATGAGGCTGGTGCAGTGACCATCGCTTCCAAGCCCATGTTCACCACATCGGTGGTAGCACAGAGGTAATCGTCCCAGGAAACCATCCCACAGCTGTTAAAGCTACCTCCGACATCGGATCGCCCGACCATCCGAATCACGACACTGTCGTTAGGACCCAGCTTAGGAAAAACCCATCTAAACACTCCATTGCTAGCCTTAGCCTGTGGAGTCGATCTCAGCATTTGCGCACCAGCTGGAAGCTTTTCAGTGACGGTGACATTTTCCAAATCGATTTTTCCAATGTTGGTGATCACCGTTTCATAAGCAAACTCTTCAGAGACGCCTACATTTTTAGGGACTCGCTTTTCTAAAAGGATGTGACTGCTGTCAATGACACCCGTGGGATAGGCGGCATAATACTTACCATAGGTTTTACCGTCCTTCTCAAATTCTGAGTAGCGGTTCAACCTCGGGTTATGTGCCTGAGTCGAAACCGTTAGAAAAGCGAGTGCTGCGAGAATGATTAATGAGCTGAATATATTTTTCACTTATTAATGTTTAATTGTAAAGATACCCTTTAGACAAGAAAATTTTTCTAATAATCTTACAATCAATAAGTTAGTTGAAATGATGGAATCGACTGGAATTAGTAGAAAAAGGGAATTAGTTTAGTCTATCCCTGACCAATCTTCGTAAAAAAAATAAAAAAAGGAAACCTTCCATGATTAAAAAATACTCATTCATTCTAAGCATTGTCACTTGTTTATCTACAGGATTGGCAATCCAAACGCTTCAAGCCGAAGAAACATCACCAGCAGTGGCAAATTTTACCGCAGCGGATGCCGATAAAAGTGGCGGCCTTTCGTCAGCAGAATTTAAGACGTTTATCGACAGCAACGCAGAAGCCGGACTGGGTAATGCGAAAAAGATTCAATCACGCGGCCTCTACGACCGTGCTTTTGCAAAAATCGATAAAGACAAAGACGGTGAAATCACCATGGCCGAATTTGAGTCGATGAAAAAATAATTCAGAATTTTACTGATTGATTATCTCACGAGATAATAGCAAAACCCTGGTGATTTCATTATCATCAGGGTTTTCGTCTGTTGCAGGTAAGGACACCTCAGCGGTGACCTCAATCCAGTCGTCACTCCATATCGGCATTGAAAACTGAGCGGAGTCACTCAATCCTGGATCAAGTCGATTGATGGCCCCATGCACTTTCTGTCCGGCGAAACTCGCTGTCACCGGTAGATTATATTCAATGGAGGTGCCACGGTTCTGAACCGCAATGTGTAACGTCTTCCCCTCATCAAGAAGAACAACTCCGGAGACGCCTACATCTCGAACTCCTGTTTTCTCGGCTTGAGTGAGTCGTCTCCAGTTGGGGATCCCTCCCCCATGTTCAGGATCACGACCGGCAAGCCCGGCATCGTGGGTGTATGTTTTAATGATCTCACCCGCCTCCAAACCACTGAGCTGACTATCCAAAGAAAGTAAGGCGGCAATCATTCCGGAAACCAGAGGAGCAGACATCGATGTTCCTGAAATCATCGCGACTCCATCCTCTGGAACCCCCGCATAGAGCTGGTAACCAGGCGCAACCAGATCAAGTGACTCACCCGAATTCGAGAACCAAACCCGATCATGATTAGCATCGATGGAGCCCACTGAAATCACATTCGGCGCATTGGCAGGGAAAGCGATTTGCTCAATACCGTCATTCCCAATCGCGGCGACGACGGCGACCTTGGCTGCTTGAGCATACTCTAAGGCCATCCGGACGATCTCACTTTCCCCATACGTTCCCAGACTCAGGTTGATGACGTCGACTCCATCATCGACTGCCTGTACCAGAGCACGGGATAAAGCAAACATGTCCCCTTTTCCATTCTCGTCCAGAATGCGGTAACTAAGAATCTCAGCAGAAGGCGCTACTCCTGGAGCCAGCGAATGTGACCCTGCCGCTAGCGATGCAACTGCGGTGCCATGGGCATGACTCTGGGCGACCGGCCCTTCATCGAGCTGATCGGTAAAATCTCCCATCTGGAAAACTCTTCCTTCCAGGGTGATATGATCTGACACTCCTGAATCCAAAATCGCAATTTTAACACCCTGCCCCCATTCCGATTGCACCTCCTCAATCCCTAGCGACTGGAAGAATAGATTTTTAAAGGGCTTTTCCAGACCCGTAGCTTGCGCATCAGATCTGGGAATCGGCGGAACGGAAACGATTAAATTATCCTCGTAAATCAGTATATCGCCATGCTCGCTCAGGAACCGAAAAAAGTCGGACGACTCCTGAAACCCAATCCGGATAGAGCGAAACTTAGGCAGCGATTCCTTTATCTGAAGATGGAACTCTCTGGCCAGTTCAGGGAAGCCCTGAAAAAACTCTTCCGTTTTGAAGATGAGGAGCGCCTCATTCGGGCGGGCAGGAAATTGAACGTTTCCCAGCACTCCTAAATCAGCCGTTGATTCGTTCGCCATTTGATCAGATGACCATGGTCCGGGAGAGAACTCATTTTTCAGCATGCCCGGCTCAGGCAAAGCAGCCGCAGCACCTGGTGAGTGATTATTCACTGGTATCTGATCATCTTGCCCACGGCTGCCGAGCCAGATCCCGATAAAGAGAGACAGCAAGAGCAGACCACCGCTAAATAGATAAAATAGATATGAGCGGGAGTGACTCATCAGTATTCAACTACCGCCAAGCTAAGAAGTTGCCTTAGTCTCTACGTCCCAGGAGTAGAGGAAGGAGATAATATAGCATGTAGAGGAGTGAGGTAATAAAGGCAGCGACATAAGTCATGGCTGCAGCGTCCAGCGTCTTACGGACTCCGATTTCTGCTTCCTCCGTCGTGACCATGCGCATTCCACTGAGGATCTTTTTCGCACGGGATGAAGCATCAAACTCGACAGGCAGGGTAATCAGATTAAAAAGCATGATTACTCCCCAACCAATCGACATGATCCAGAAGTAGGTCATGTTGTTCCCGATCAAGCCCCCGAATCCGCCAGTCATCAGGCCCAGAAATGGAAGGTAGGTCACGACACTGTTTGCATAGTTGGTTACTCCGACTGAGGCCATCCTCCAGTTCAGTGGCGCATAGGCGACTTTATGCTGAATGGCATGACCACACTCATGAGCAGCTACACCCAGCGCAGCAGCGGAGTCACCATAGTAATTCTGCTCTGAGAGAACCAGTGTCTTGTTCATGGGATTATAATGGTCTCCAAGGAATGATTCAGAAGCGATGATCTCAACGTCATTGATACCGGCTCGATCAAGAATCTCTTGGGCGGCACGCGCTCCGGTCTGACCGGACCCCGCAGAAACCTGACTATATTTCTTATACGTCGATTTCAGCTTAAACGAGGCCCAAAGCGAAATCCCACCAGTAATGATAAAAATGGCAATAAAGAGGAACATATGTGCGTTAATATAATCATCTTGCTGGTGGCGGCAAGACCGACAGTGTTTTTTCTTTAGACCCAGACTGATCTCCCCTAAACCAGATGAGAGCTGCTACTTGCAGTAGGAGAAATAATTATGGCTAAGAAAGACCTCTACCTCGACACCGGACTCGCGAAAATTGAAACTGACCTGCATTTTCTCATGCAGTGCTTCTATGACGTGCTCGTTGACCTCGGGAATGAGAACATCGCACTCTGCCTGCCATGGATTGGATCACCCACCAAGATCAAGGAATTAAGCAAGCGTCGCAGTGGCTTCCCCCCTCGCCTTTCTCAAGCGTACGCCATCACCTTCCAACTGTTGAACATGGTAGAGGAGAATGCGGCTTCGCAGATGCGCCGCCAGAGAGCCATGCCGGATACCTACCGTCCGGAGCCCGGGCTCTGGACAGACAATTTAAAGAAAATCAAATCTTCCGGACGGTCAGAAAAAGAACTCCTGCAACTGATCTCTCATTCCAGAGTGACCCCCGTCCTGACTGCGCATCCAACGGAGGCCAAGCGCGCTGAGGTTCTTTCACAGCACCGGGAAATTTATCTCCTCCTTGTTGAACGCGAGAACCCGGTCTGGACCCCAGCCGAGTTAGCCCTCAACGAAGAAAAGATCAAAACAGCGATTGAGCGGCTCTGGCGTACCGGCGAACTCCTACAGGCAAAGCCTGGTATCGCGGATGAACGTAATACCATCCTCCACTACCTCTGTGAGGTCTTTCCCACCGTGGTAAAAAGTGTCGATACCCGATTAGAACAGGCCTGGCAGAAGACCGGCTTCCGCAGTCGTCCCTTTGATAAGATCGAGGCCCGTCCCGATTTGGAATTTGGAACCTGGGTCGGAGGAGACCGTGATGGACATCCGGGAGTCACTCCCGAAGTGACCAAGAATACACTCAGGATACTACGCCAAAATGCCATCCAAGTTCACCTGCGCGATCTGGAACAACTCCCGTCTAAGCTCAGTCTATCCGACATTCACCAAACCGCGCCTGATGCACTCATTAAGGCGAACCAGAAGCTCATTTCACTCCTAGGAGAAAAAGCAGAAGAGTGCATCGAAGAATGGCAGGGAAAAGCCTGGCAGCTCTATGCCGCGCTCATCTTAAAAAGGCTCCCAAACGTGCCTTCTGATAAGCATGACACCACCTGCTATGTGTACCCTCAGGAACTCATTGATGATCTCGTCTTTCTTTCGAAAATGCTGCGTAAGATTGGTGCGACCCGCCTGATTCGTAATGATATTCTCCCACTCATTCGAAATTTACGGGTATTCGGTTTCCATCTTGCCTGCCTCGATGTGCGCCAAAACAGTGCCTTCCATGAAAAAGCGGTCTGCCAGCTTCTCAATGCAGCAGGGATGGATGGATCAGACTATCCGGACTGGCCTGAAGCGAAGCGCCTGAAATTTCTCTATCACGAGTTACAATCCCCGCGTCCCTTTCTCCATATGTCAGCACGTCCAGGTCCGGAAGCGGAGTCTGTCCTCCACTGCTACCGGATCCTGGCTAAGCATATCGAAAGCTACGGCATTGATGGCCTCGGCTCTCTCATTGTCAGTATGACGCGTAGCTTATCTGACCTCCTCGTCGTCTATCTTCTGGCCCGTGAGGCGGGACTGGCGCGATATGGAAAAAATGGGCTCTTCTGCCGGATGCCAGTGGTCCCTCTATTTGAGACCGAGGAAGACCTCGATCGTGGCCCCCTCATCCTCAAAGATTTCATGGAACATCCCGTGACTCGGAACACCATCCGTTGGCGATTAAACGCCAGAGGAGCCGGTGAAGTCTGTTTGAAGAGGAGCAACGCCAAGCCGGGTCAACAAGTCATGATTGGCTACAGCGACAGCAATAAAGACGCTGGCATCATGGCCAGTCAATGGGCACTCCATAAAGCCCAGCGCGCCATTACCGAGGTCGGAGACAGCGCAGGGGTGGCCATGCGTTTTTTCCACGGGCGCGGTGGCACCATCAGTCGCGGGGCGGGACCCACTCATCGTTTTCTCGAAGCATTACCCCATGGCGCGCTCTCCGGTGATTTAAGAGTGACGGAGCAAGGCGAAACCATTGCCCAGAAGTACGCAAACCAGATCACGGCCACCTTTAACCTCGAACTGCTGCTCGCGGGGGTCGTCGGCACCACCATCATGCACCAGACGGAGAAGGAAGTGAAAGATGAGTATTCATCCATTGCCTCCTTCCTGGCTCAAGAAAGTTCAGATACCTATCGCGCCTTTATCTACGATCATGACTTCATGGAATTCTATACCCAGGCGACACCGATCGATGCACTCGAACACAGTCGTATCGGCTCCCGCCCGGCCCGCCGGACAGGAACGAGGACGCTAGAAGATCTCAGAGCCATCCCATGGGTATTCAGCTGGAACCAATCACGCTTCTTTCTCCCCGGATGGTATGGAATCGGCCAGGGATTAGAACGCCTGAAAAAAAATGAGCCTAAAGAATTTGCCCGTTTAAAAGCGAAGATCAATGAATGGCCATTCCTCTTCTATGTCCTCAACAATGTGGAAACCATGATGGCCTCAACGGACACCGGTGTCATGAAAATGTATGCCAACCTCGTAGCGAACGAAAAAGTCAGACAACGTTTCTTGCGTAAAGTCGTGCAAGAACACCAACGCACCCAGAATTATTTGGATGAAGTCTTTGGCGGCAAACCGCTCGCAGACAGACGCCCGCGAATGATTAAAACCGTGCAGCTCCGTGAGAACGCCCTTCTCCTCCTGCATGAAAAACAAGTCAGTCTGCTCCAGCGCTGGAGACGTTACCGGGATAGTGGTAAGACCAGTGAAGCAAAAAAACTCCTTCCCGATCTCCTTCTTTCCGTCAACGCCATCGCCAATGGCCTGAGAACCACTGGATAGTTGATAAGCTAAGCCTTCAAGACGAGGTCAACGAAGGCGATGATGAAGGCGGTGATCAATACATTGGCCAGGGCCAGAGGAAGGAAGACCTTCCAGCCTAATCCCATTAATTGGTCATAGCGGAACCTCGGCAGGGTCCAACGCGTCCAGATAAAGAGGAACATAAAGAAGGCCATCTTCGAGATGAAGACGCCGATGTGGACAAATCCGCTAAACCAGACATCCCAAGGATTCCCGTTCCAATCAAAGCCATTGAGGAATGGAATAAAAGGAATGCTCCAACCGCCGAGGAAAAGCGTCACCACGAAGGATGCAGCCACTAACATCGCGGCATATTCACCGAGGAAGAAGAGTGCAAATTTGAAGGCGCCGTATTCGGTATGATATCCACCCACCAATTCGTTCTCCGCTTCAGGCATATCGAAGGGGAGTCGGTTCGTTTCTGCGAAAGCGGAAATGAGGAACGTAAGGAAGGCAAGGCCGAGCGGGATGGCCAGCACCCATGCCTCCCAGGTCATGTTAAACGAAAGAGGAAAAGCAAAGGCCCCAAATTCAGCCTGATAGCGCACGATCTCTCCTAGATTTAATCCTCCGGTGATGAGGAAGACAGGAACGACAGAAAGTCCCATCGTCAGTTCATAGGAAATCATCTGAGCAGATGAACGTATCCCACCTAAGAAAGGAAACTTGGAATTACTGGCCCACCCGGCAAGCACGATCCCGTACACCGAAATAGAAATAACCGCAAAGGCGAAGAGGATACCCACATCCACATCGGCAATCGCGCCCGGAAGGAGAAACTGATCGACTGCACTGGCTTCCCAGCCAAAGATCCCTGCCAGCCATGTCCCCAGCCAGCGAAAATCCAGGCCGCTTGTGAAAGGAACAACAGCGACCGTGATCAGAGCAGGCACCATCGCCAGTGCCGGTGCCAGGTAGTAATAAGGTTTGTTGACGTGGCCGGGAGTAATTTCTTCCTTAAGGAGGAATTTGACCCCATCCGCAATGGGTTGTCCTAAGCCCCATAATCGAAGGTTCGGAATGTTAAAAAGACCAAAAACACTGACCCCACCTAAGGGGATGCCAACCCGATTCGGACCAATCCGGTCTTGGATCCAGGCACTGTAGCGTCTTTCAGCGACCACGCTGTAGGCCACGAGGAAAAGCAAGTGTCCCACGACCATCGCACATTGAAATGCGACTAATAAGATGTAAACGAGATCAGGACTCACGATTAGGCTTCCACCTCGACTGAAGCATTTCGGTCACTGGAACTGGCTCCTATGCCTTCCAGCTGTGTGCCACCGTCACCGATTTTAGAAAACGTCAGTCCATTCAGAACAGAATGCTGCGCGGCCATTGCCTTGAAAATTTCCTCTAAGGTATGGAGTCCGTTACCTCCGCCTGCAGAAGCTCTCAAGTCACGGAGCATTTCCCAGTCAGAAACTCCAGTCGGTGGCTGAGCTGCTTCATTCAAACGCTGTAAGCGTCCAAAAACATTGATCATTGACCCTTTCTTCTCGGCAAAGCCACTGCCTGGAATGACATCGTCAGCCAGTTCAGTCGTTTGGTTGGGCAGGATAGAAGTCGCTAAGATGAAATCCAATGTTTCCAGGTCTTCTTTTGTCAGGCCGATCGCTTCTGCATTCTCATGCCAGGCAATCAGGCATTTGACCTGACCGGAGCGCACTGCATCGGCTATTTTACGATGCGCCTGCCCGTTTTGCGAAAGTCCGATCAGATTGAGACCGGTCGTGTTCGGGTTCTGATCATCGACTTTGAGGAACCGGTCTGCCTGCCAGGTGCGTGGAACGGTATCGTAGAGTTCCACTCCCCACTCATCGAGCCAGCTTTTCATGAGAAAGGCCTCTTCATTGGTCATCTGAGCAGAGGCGATGACCGCGACTTCTTTCGGGTCATAACTGGTCAATTTCGCTGCCATGTGTGGAAGAATAGCAGTCCAGTGGCTGTGTTCTTCATGGCCGCCGATAGAAAATTGGCGTATCCGGTTTTCATTCCCTAAATCATGAATGTTCAAACGTCCGTAGTCACACATCCACTGACTATTCACGTCCTCATTTCCACGAGGGGTCAAACGGTAAACATCATTTTGGCGTGAGCCGATGGTCACATTACAACCTCGTCCGCATGAGGTGCAGATCGACTTGGTTTCTTTCAAAAACCAGACGCGCATCTTGAATCGAAAATCTTTAGAAGTGAGAGCCCCTACCGGACAGATATCGACCGTATTGAGAGAATATTCGTTATCGAAACGGCGCCCTGGATGACAGGTTAGTGTGTTATGGCTGCCGCGATTGACGAAACCGAGAACATCGTCATCCATGACCTCATCTGCAAAACGGACACAACGGGAACACAAAATACAACGTTCATCATCGAGGACGATGCGCTCACCTAAATCCACATTTTTAGGCTTTTTCACCTTCTGCTCTACGAAACGACTTTCTGCGGTTCCGTAATCACTGGAATATTCCTGTAGTTTACATTCACCGGCCTGGTCACAGATCGGACAATCCAGAGGGTGGTTAATGAGAAGAAATTCCATGACCCCGCGGCGACACTCTTCTGCGAGTGGAGAGTGAGTCCGGATTCCCATTCCCTCATTCACTTTGGTGGCGCAACCAATCTGCGGTTTAGGAATCCAATTATGGTCTACAGGTAATCCGTCATCTCCGAGAATGGGTTTGCGATCCTTATCCGACTTCGGCATCCCCATCTCAAAGAGGCACATACGGCAATTCCCGGAAATACTCAGCTTAGGGTGGTAACAATAATGCGGCAGAAAATCACCTTGCAGGCGTGCAATCTCGACCACATTGGTGCCCTTAGGCACCTTGATCCACTTCCCGTTATAGTGGACGTTCACCTCCGGAGTCCCCTCCTTCGGAAGGTCGTGGTTAAATGGATTCATCGCAGTTGCCGTTTTCATTGTTACAAAAGGTTTCTAAGCCGCAAAGGAACTCAAAGAACCCAGATGATTGATGTGCGGTTTCTTCGAGAATACAAACTTTTTAATTTCAAAGCGGTAGGCTCCAAAATTGATCAAAAGCCCATGCTCGATCTTCAGAGCTTTCAAGTACCCCAACAACTGTGCACAATGCTCATCACGAAGCCGTGAAACTGCCTTGATTTCAACAATGATCAAATCCTCAATTACTAAATCCGCTACATAATGGCCAAGCAACACCCCGTCTTCATCGAATACATCTAAAGGGACCTGCGACTCAACTGAAAGCCCTGCCTTAGACAATCGGTGACATAGACCATTTTCATAGACTTTCTCTAGATGGCCGTGCCCTAAGTAGTGATGAAGATCATAGGAAACCTGACGGATCTCATCACATAAGCTTTTGATTTTTGCGTCCATATGCGATCTTTTGCGGCTCAATATGCCTCAATGCACAGGCTCCAATTTCTTCTCCGCTGGACCATCCCCATTGTGACTATTCGCACCGTTTGCTTCAGACTTGGCCTCAAATTCTTCTGGGAATTTCTCAATGAAACTCTGAACCGGCCATGCGCAAGCCTCACCAAAGGCACAGATCGTGCGCCCAGCGATATTATCAGCCACATTCTTCAAGAGGGATCTGTCTTCCGGTCTTGCTCCTCCGGTGCTCATGCGATGAAGAATTTTCTTCATCCAGAGTGAGCCTTCCCGGCAAGGGGTACACTGACCACAGGATTCATGGGCATAAAATTCAGAAATGTTTGCCAGGCACTCGACCATATCACGGGTCTCGTCCATGACGATCAATCCACCCGATCCAGCCATCGACCCCGCTTGCGCGAGTGAATCAAAATCCAGTGGAATTTCTTCCAGCGTGACCTCACGTTCAATCATTTCACCATCAGGGCCCTTCTCTTTGAGCTTGTAGGTGCCATCGGTGCGCAGAACCTTAGCTGAAGACCCACCCGGAATGAGGGCTTTCATTTTACGGCCTCCTTTGACCCCGCCACAGACGTCATTGATCAATTCACCGATTGTGAGAGCACCCACTTCAAACTCATAGTAGCCGGGCTTTTCGACATCCCCACTGACACAGAGGACCCGGGTACCCGTATTGTTGGGCTTCCCGATTTTGGCATATTCCGCCCCACCCATCTCGACGATGTGCTTTACATTACAGAGGGTTTCCACGTTATTGACGATGGTCGGGCACATGTAGAGTCCGAGAGCCGCAGGGAAATAAGGAGGTTTGATCCGCGGATAAGGGCGCTTCCCTTCCAGGGATTCGATCAAGCCAGTTTCTTCTCCACAAATATAAGCACCTGCGCCCCGGTGGACATAAAGCTCAAGGTCAAATCCAGACCCCAGGATGTCCTTACCGATGTAGCCCTTGCTTTTCGCTTCCTCGATCGCTCGCTCAAGGATTTTTGCGCCTTCCGGAAATTCACCTCGAATGTAGATGTAAGCCAGCTTGGCCTGATTAGCGTAGGCTGAGATAATCATTCCTTCAATCAGCTGATGAGGATCCTTATGAATGATCTGACGATCTTTAAAGGTGCCGGGCTCTGATTCATCCGCATTACAAACGAGGTAAACCGGCTTCTCGACTTTTTCCAGGTTGATAAAGCTCCACTTAATCCCACAACTAAAGCCTGCCCCACCGCGACCGCGCAGCTGGGATGTTTTGACATCATCCTTAATTTCCTGCGGTTTCATTTTGAGAGCTTTTTTCAAAGCCTTATATCCACCATTCTTCTCGTAGCAGTCGAGATCGTTGGTGTACCCCGCTTCGTCGATATGTTTAAAGATGATTCGTTTTTCCTGGATCGCCATTATTCTGATTTCCGATACTGGTTCACTAATTCTTCGGCTTTCTTCTCATCGACACTCTCGTAGAAGTCATCGTTGACCATAACGACCGGAGCGGTTCCGCAGGAAGCAATACACTCCACATACTCGATAGTGAATTGACCATCTTCACTATGCACCGGACCATGATCATCGCCACTGGCACTGGCTAATTTTTTAAAGCAGGCATGTGTCTTATCCGCTCCCCCCAGCATACAGGAAAGGGTGCGGCAAACTTTGACGTGGTTCTGGCCAATCGGCTCCTGCCGAAACATCGGATAAAACGTAACCAATTCGAGGATATTGATCGGTTGTAATTCCAGCT